>DSAS01000166.1 GCA_011046365.1 Fidelibacterota bacterium | reverse complement strand
GATCAGAACGGTAAACGGCTGCTGATGCCGGCCCACATGGACATTGTTCCGGCGGGCGAAGGCTGGGAAACCGATCCCTTTGAAGTCGTAGAAAAAGACGGCATGCTGATCGGGCGCGGTACGCTGGACAACAAAGGACCGCTGGCGTCAATCCTGGCGGCTGTGGAAGTGCTGAAAAAACTGAATATTGATCAGAAGCTCGCCGGTCAGCTACTGATTGCAGCGCTGGCGGACGAAGAGGCTGAAGACCCGGATGGTATTGACTACGGAATCGGTTATCTTATGGAGGCGCAACTGATTGCGCCCACCTACGCCATTATCCCGGACATCGGCGAGAATATGAAATCCATTGATATCGCCGAAAAGGGGCGCACAGTCTTTAGAATCACCGCCATTGGCAAACAGGCGCACGGCTCAACGCCCGAACGCGGCATCAATGCCATCTTTATGATGGCAAAACTGGTACTGGAAATCGAGCGGCTGAAATTTGATTATCAGGTTCATCCGGTGCTGGGTCACCCGTCGCTGAACCTGGGCGAAATCCACGGCGGGGCGGCACCGAATATTGTGCCGGGCAGCTGTACGATCTATATTGATATTCGGTCGGTGCCGGGCATGACCAAAGAGGGTGTCATCGGACAGTTGCAGCATTGTGCAGATCAGGTCAAAGACGGCAAGTTCAAAATCGAGGTAATGTCCTGGAACGAGCCGCATGCCATTGATCCCGAAAATGAGCTGGTGGATGCGATTCAGGAGAATACCCGGGAGATTTTGGGATTTCTGCCGGAACCTATCGGGCAGGGCGGCGGTACCTATGCCAAGACATTGAATCTGAACAACGTCATGGCAGTCGGCTGGGGACCCGGCGACGACGAAGCCTTCCACGTTGCCAATGAGTATGTGGAAATTCAGCAACTGGTGGATTTTGCGTTGCTGACCTGCCTTTGTGCGGTGGATTTACTGAAGTAACAGCCAGCCCTGATTAATTCATAAAGCGCCGAGTACGCCTCTTGCTTGACGCCTCTAAACTATTGATAAATTAATAATCTCTGCCTGACCGGCTCAGTCGGGCAGGTGTGGAATCAGTGGTGAGTTATCCGAGCTAAATACATTTGGTTTTGTTTAATCTGTCAGGTGTATTCTATTTTTTATGTACGGCGATTGGTTATGGCAGGTAATGCGATTGTTTGAGGAACTTTTCCGCCCTGGCGAGCTGTTCGGGCTTGCCGATATCCAGAAATTCTTCGGGATCGTGCTCGAAGGCGTGGATGGGATATTTGGCACAGTGGGTCAGATAGAGATCAATGATGGAAAATACATTTGCTCCGGGCAGCATGTGCAGTAAAACCGGATCAATGATATGAATCCCGCTGAAGGCTAGCTCCAGAATGTTTTTCGATTTTGGTAGTTTCCCCCGGATTTCGCCGGTTTCCAGGTTTTTCCAGCCCAGCATCTGGTGATTGTTGTCGAAAAGGAGTTTACGGGAACTCTCACGCCGACTGACTGCCAGCGTCGCAAGGGCGCTGGAAGTGGCATGTTCGATAAGCATGGACTGGAGCGGAATGGTAGAGAGCACGTCTACATTGTGCAGCAGAATCGGGTTTTTACCGGTCAGCAGCGGAGCGGCTTTTTTCAGCGCTCCGCCGGTGTCCAGAAGACACTCCCGTTCATCGGAGATGTGAATTTTCAAATCCTTGAACGGGTGGGTATTCAGATAATCAATCAACTGATCGGCGAAATGATGAACATTGATCACGATTTCTCTGAAGCCGAAGGATTTCAGGCGCAGCAGAACATGCTTCAGGATCGGCTCGCCGCCAATTTCCACCAGCGCTTTCGGGCGGTTTTCGGTATAGGGTTTCAGACGGGTGCCCAGACCGGCGGCGAAAATCATGGCTTTCATGGTAATCATGACGAAGGTCCGGGATTACTGTTTCATTTCCAATTCGAGGTGTCGCAGGACAATTTTGATATCGAATTTGGATTTCAGATGTTTGGCGAGGGCTTCGGCGCAGTAGACCGAACGGTGATGACCGCCTGTGCAGCCGAAACTGACCATGAGATTTGAAAATTTACGCTTCAGATATTTATCCACCGACTGGTCTACAAGATTAAAGACATTTTTTAAATACAGTTTAATATCGGTTTCGGCGTCGAGAAATTTAATAACCTCTGTATCTTTGCCGGTGAGATTTGCATATTTTTCATAACGTCCCGGATTGTGGATTGATCGGCAGTCAAAGACAAATCCGCCGCCATGCCCCGAGACATCAATCGGGATGCCCCGTTTGTAGGAAAAGCTGTTGATCGTCACCGTCAGAGGTTTCAGATCGGCGCTGATACTCTTTAGGCGCCGGGATTGGATGACATTTTCCAGCGCATCCAGCAATGCCGGAATTTTAATGGGAAATTGAACACGGCTCAAGATCGATGATAGATTGTTCAGCGCATAGGGAATGCTTTGCAGGAAATGCTCTTTTTTTTCATAGAAACCGCGAAAGCCGTAGGAGCCCATAGCTTGCATGATTCGGATCAGGACGTAGCCGTAAAAGTACTGTTTGAATTTTTCCGGTTCAATGCGGGTGTATTTCGAAACGGTAACAATGTAATAGCCCAGCAGCATTTTGCGAACGGAGTCGGGCATGTCGGCTTTGGCGTCGTACAGCAAAGATGCCAGATCGTAATGCAGGGCGCCGCGTCGTCCACCCTGATAATCTATAAAATAAGGCGCGCCGTCTTTCAGCATGACGTTGCGTGACTGAAAGTCGCGGTAAAGAAAGTAATCGGTTTCGGTTTGCAACAGATAATCGGTGAATGTCTGAAAATCCTCTTCCAGCGCCTGTTCGTCGAAAGGAATTCGCGCCAATTTCAGAAAATAGTATTTGAAATAGTTCAAATCCCACATCATTGACTGCTTGTCGAACTTTGAGCGGGGATAGCAGACGGAATAATCGAGGTTCTTTCCGGCTTTGATCTGGAACTTCGGCAACTGCTCAATGACCGCTTTATAGGCGTCCACGATCCGGTTGGTGTAATTTTTTCCGTCACGATGCTGATTAATGAACGAGAATAGCGTGATATCACCCAAATCTTCGATGAGGTAGATATTCTCATCGGTATTTTCCGAATACAATTCCGGTATATTCAGATTCAGAGTCCGGAAGTGTTTGGTGAATTCTATGAAGGCGCGGTTTTCCTTTTTATCGGGATTATAGGCACCGATGGCGCTGCAGCGGCTGCCCTTGATTCGTAAATACTCCCGATAGGAACCGCTGGGAGGCAGGAGCTGCGTTGATTCCACATTCTCGCCGGACCAGGTTTCAAATAGTCGAATCAGTTCTTGTTCGGTATGCTTTTCCATAACAGGCGGATTTTAGCGCTCATTTGTCAATTTATCAAGGGGAATTTGAATTGACATGAACCGATAAATGCCGTAATTTGATCCAGTTTGTTGAAAAGGAACACGATTAATAACGGATGAGAAAAAATAATCCGGTGGTTCAAAGCAAAAATAATTATTGGAATATCTTATGCACAGGATTTTAATTGATTTACGCAGCGATACGGTGACGCGTCCCAGTCAGGCGATGCGTAACTTTATCGCCGCCGCCGCTGTGGGTGACGATGTCTACGGCGAAGATCCAACGGTGAATCTGCTGGAGGAGCGGGTGGCGGAGCTGCTGGGTAAGGAAGCGGCGCTTTATGTACCCAGCGGAACGATGTCGAACCAGATTGCGGTCAAAGTACATACTCAGCCGGGTCAGGAGGTCATCTGCGAGGAGAATTGTCACATTTTCAATTATGAAGCCGGGGCGCCGGCGTTTCTTTCGGGTGTGCAATTGCGACCGCTGCCCGGGGAATACGGTGTTATGAATATTCAGGAGGTGGAGCGGGCGATACGGGCGGACAATCTGCACCTGCCGCCCACCGGACTGGTCTGCACCGAAAACACCCACAACCGTGCGGGCGGTACCATCTATCCGCTCAATAATATAGCCGAGTTGTCGCAACTGACTGCGCAGAAGGGCATTCCGCTGCATCTGGACGGCGCCCGGCTGTTGAATGCGGTGGTGGCGACGGGCATTCCGGCAAAAGAGTGGGCGATGTTCGCCGACAGCGTCAGTCTCTGCTTCTCAAAAGGGCTGGGAGCGCCGGTGGGTTCGGTTCTTGTCGGAACCGAGGAGTTTATCCGCAAAGCCCGGAAATATCGCAAGATATTCGGTGGCGGCATGCGCCAGGCGGGAATTTTAGCAGCGGCATGTCTCTTTGCCCTGGATCATAATGTTGAACGTCTCCGGGAGGACCATGAAAATGCCCGTCTGCTGGCGAATGAGTTGAAAAGTGTACCGGGTATTTTCATTGATATGAAACAGGTGCAGACAAATATGATTATGATTCATGTCCGTCATCCCAGGTTTGACGCACTGACGCTTTCGCAGGCGTTATTAAGAGAGGGACTGGCAGCCAATGCGGTGG
Source organism: Fidelibacterota bacterium (assembly GCA_011046365.1). Lineage (GTDB taxonomy): Bacteria > Fidelibacterota > UBA2242 > UBA2242 > UBA2242 > B118-G9. The sequence goes on along the minus strand of DSAS01000166.1, from coordinate 10,085 downwards.
ATTCGGAACGGATTCGGGCTGTCACGCATCTGGATTTTAAACGCGAACAGATTCAGCAGGTAGTGGATATCTTTATCAAGCTGATGAAAGTCACCTGAGATGAGCGCCACCCATTCACATACCAGCGGGGCGAATTGTCACCTGTAATAAAATGCATAGCCTCAACCTTGACAGAGTCATTTTTTCGTGGTACCACAAAAGATTAATCGAATTGAAATTTGAATCAACTGATCCAAATGGAGTTGTAGATCGAATATTACTCCTGCGCGACTATTATTGAATCGGAAAAATCTCACCGGGCGGCTGATATCAAAACAAAAATGCGGGTCTCACGTATAATGAAAATCATGCTGAAGTTATTCTTAATTTTGTTGATTGTGAATGTGCGGGTAACTTTATTTGCCCAGAGTTTTGTTTACGAGCGCACAATCAATCCTGCACCGGTACCGAAATCAACCCGCTTTGCAACGATAGCCGTCTCGCAATTCGGCGATATTTACCTTTCTGATATTAAAAGACACGAGCTGTATAGTTTTGATGGCGGCGGCAAACTGCTGAACGTTAACGGCGGTTTCGGCTGGAATGAAGGTCAATTTGATCTGCCGCTGGATCTGAATATATCCTCAGGTCTGAACCTGATTGTAGCGGATTATAATAATCACCGGATCAGCCGCTATGACCGGAAACTGAACTACCTGTCCACCTATCCTGATCCCAACACCGATTACAGCTTATCATTTCCCCGCTCGGTGATTCTGACCAATCAGGGCGAACTGTTTATCCTCTCTGATGAAAACCGGGAGATTATTTGCCTGCGGCTGAATCAAAAGGATGTTTCTATGTTTGGGGGTGTCGGTTACGGTGAATACGCGTTGAGTGACCCGCTTTTGATCCGGATGGACGATCGGGGTGTTATCCACGTTTTAGAGGAGAGTGGTCGCATTGTGCAATTTGATCGTTTCGGCACGCCGCTGGGTTGGCTGGAAGTCCCCGCAAATTCCGCGGTGACATCTTTGGCTCCGGTGGGTAAAGACCTGGTGGTGACGCTGAGAAAGGCACCCCATGTTTTGGTCTATTCGTCGTCGCAAAAAAGCTGGATGCCGCTGGAAGTTGCCATGTCAAAATCCGGCTATCTAATTTCGGCGGCTTACTGTAGTGACAAATTGTATCTCCTGACCTCAGAAAATCGCATTATCGTGTATAACCACCAATAAAGCAGAAGATTCTTCTTGCGCCGTTTGAATAAATTTATTATCGCACTGACAATTTTCATTTTCATGGTTTTGTCCGGTACCGGAAGCGCCGCCGAACAGAGGGATACGCTGGTAGTTGCACCCGGAGATACCCTTATGCAGCTCTCGCAGACAACGATTATTCCCCAGTCGTTGAGATTGACTACCGGCAGTCTGGATACAATTTCGGTGCAGCAGTTTCAAATTGATGCGCTGAACGGAACATTACGGGGCAGACTGGGTAATCGGGACACTGTTATGCTCATTGCTGATTACCGTTATCTGGAGATTTCGCTGCCGCGTTACCGGATTCTCAATCCGCCACCGCGGGTTTATATCTCTCAGCTCCCTGATTCCGATCTTGAACAACCACCGCCAACTGCTCAAAAACCCGCCCAGAGCGGCGATTTTGATTTTCTGAAATCCGGGACGATATACCGGGGAGTCTCTCTGCGTTCCAACAGCGGCATGACACTGCAATCCGGGCTGAATATCGAGTTGCAGGGCAATATCACGGACGATATTTCCATTGTTGGTTCGTTATCCGATCAGAACATTCCGATTCAGCCGGAAGGCAACACTCAGACCATTGAGGAGATTGACAAGGTCTTTGTTCGGGTTCAGATGCCGTATGAATCCATTACGTTCGGGGATTATGAATTTTCCCATCAGTCGGCATCTCTGAGCAATTACCGGCGCAAATTGCAGGGTGTTTTGATTGAAAGCGATCGTGAAAACAGCATCACTCGGCTAAGCGGAGCGGTGACCCGGGGACAGTTTACCAGTAACTATTTTAATGGGGAAGAAGCCAACCAGGGACCCTATCAATTGACCGGTAAAGAGGGCGAGACGGCGATTATTATCCTGGCGGGTACCGAGAGGGTATGGATCAATGGCGAACCGATGCAGCGCGGTGAAAACAATGACTATGTGATTGATTATTCCACCGGGGAAATCACCTTTACGCCGCAACGGCTGATCACCTCGGATTCCCGCATTTCCGTGGATTTTCAATATTCCAATCTGGTGTATCAGAAAAATATCTGGTACGCCCGGAATACGACGTCTGTGGCGGAAGGGAAGCTGAAATTCAGCGGTGGCGTCATCAGTGAGACCGACGACCGGGAGAACCCCATCGAGCTGTCTCTGAGTGATGCGGATATTGCCCATCTTAAAACGGTAGGCGACCAATCCGGGCAGGCATTCCAGAGCACCATCACAACGGACAGTAATGGCGTGTATCTCTTCTCCGGGACCGATTCGATTCTGGTCTATGTGGGCGTCGGCGGCACGCATTCGGCTTCCTTTTACAATGTCGGCAACCGGGGCGCCTATCGCAAAGTTTACACCGCCGATTCCTACTATTTTGAATATGTGGATAAAACCGACCCGACGGTTTCACTGTCGGAAGTCAGAGAAGCTGTTTATCTACCGGTAAAACCCCTGAAATTGCCGGCTGCCCAGCGCCTATACCATCTTTCAGGTCAATGGCAACCGTCGCGATATGTATCCGTGAGCACAGAACTGGCTGGTTCCGATTTTGACCGCAATACTTTTTCCGGGATTGGAGACGATGACAATCGCGATATCGCAGTTAATTTGAATACGGATATTATGATTCCCCTGACTCAGAAGAGCCGTGCCGGTGTCAATTTACAATTCCGGAAGATCGGTGACCGGTTTGAGCCGATTGAACGATTGCAGGAGGTGGAGTATCGCCGCAAATGGGATTTACCGTCGGATTCTACACAGGGTGAGCAGGTCATGGAAGCCGGTTTGAATCTGAATTTCAATCAACAGTTGCAGCTTAATCTCGATCTCGGCTCTTATAACCGTCACCGGATTGACGCTAATCGTTATAAAATCGGTGCGGCGATCCAATTCGGATGGCTCGATCGGCTGGCGGTTTATCGCGAACAGATTCGGCGCAGTTTACCAGCCAGTTCGTCCGATTGGGTCCGTCAGCAGATGCGCCTCCGGTTGAAAATGAGAGCATTTAATCCCTTTATGGATTTGTATTCCGAGGAGTACCGCGATGCGTTGATGCCTATCGCCAATTTTCTGTTTGTCGAGCAGCGTTTTGGTATCGAGATCAACGGTCAACGAAAATTGTCGGGTCGAATCGAGACCTATCTGCGGGATGATCAGGATTTCGAGGGCGGTAAATGGCAGCCGTCCGCTGCATCTCAAAATTATGCCGTCAGCGGTCTGCTGAATGACTGGAAGAGCTTTTCCGGTCGTTTTTCCTACACCTATCGGATCAAGGAGTATTTCGGTGCTGACGCGCTCCCAAATCAGGAAGTCCAGTTGATGGATATTATGCTGAAGCAGCAGCCGCGGAAATTGCCTTATGCCTGCGAAACGACGATGAAAATCGAAGAAGAGCGCATGGTCAAGAAAGAATACCAGTACTATTATGTCGGCGAGGGCAAAGGGCAGTACAGTTACGACTCCACCTACTCCGACTTTGTGCCCCATGCTAACGGCGACTATATTTTGCGGATTCTGCCGGCGGCGATTAAGGAACCGGTGACCAGTATTCGGAACGGGCTGCGGTTTCAATTCAACGGGCGCCGTCTATCCGGTAAAATTCCCTGGCAATTTCCAACCCGGCTCGTGTCGCTGACCGACCTTCGTTTGCAACAGCAGATTAAAAGCAATCATGAACCGCTGTCAATTTTAGCCTTTGATCCGGCGCAAATTGACCAGCGCTGGGCTTTTTTCAACCGCATCTTTCAGCAGGACGTGCTGTACTATTTTCGGGAAAGACGCTCAAACCTGCGTTTGCGATATCTCGATAACAATATCATCAGCCAGCTGGATGTCCGGGGAACCGAAAAGTCCAGTCAGCAGGAGATATCCGTCCGGTATAAGGGTAATTTTATCGGTACCGTCACGCTGGAATCGGAGCTGAGATCGAAAACCACTATCCGGCAATCGGCATTCAACAGTTTACGGAACCGGGATATCCATTCCTACGGATTTGAAAATAAATTTTCCTGTCTATGGAATATTGTCAACCTGTGTGAAGTTGTCATCAAGGCGGCTTATGATGAAGACCGGAGTGCGGCAGACCTGGAAGCGTTATTGCTGGGGCTACGGAACAGCTATGAACGAAAATTTCAGGGCAAGGGACGCTGGCGGGCGTTCGTTGAGATTGACCAGGTCAATGTCACTCCCGGGGGCGCGCCGATTCCCTGGGAGATGAGCGGCGGGAAAAAAGCCGGCAATACTTATGGCTGGGGCGTTTCTGCGGAATATCGGATCGGACGCAACCTGAGCCTGCGTTTAAATTATGAAGGCTGGAATGAACCGAACCGGGATGTCTATCATCTGGGTGGCGGAGAAATCAGGGCACTGTTCTGATGAAAAAACTTTTTGCCTGTATTAAATTTATAGCGATTATCGTCCCGATTTGGACCTGGAATCAATCCTTTGCCGGTGACGAGGTAACCGGTGACACGGTCTATTTTGGCGCTATTAGAATCGAATCAGAGATTGCGGAAGAATACTGGTTCGATGCCTTGCAGCAGGAATACAGGAATTTGATCGTCAATACTGAAAATTTCGAACATTTCAGCCGCTATCTGTTGCATATTCCCCAGAGCCGGGGTTACCATTTTCCGGCATTGGCACTGGAATCAATAAATCCCGGATATACCGGCGATCGCTGGTATTTGAATCCTGCAATTCGCCTGGATTGGGGCGAAATCACCCGGATTGATACAATTTTTTTCCAGGGACTAGTCAAAACCAGAGTGGCGGTGCTGGATCGGGCGGTGCGACCAATGCTCGGTACGGTTTTTACCGAGCGACAGGAGGCGGCGATTCGGCATGTGCTGCAACGCTTCTCCTTTTTATCGGTTGATGGGGACAATGAGATTGTGCAGACCAGGGAAGGACGCACCGGGATTCTGGTTTCTCTGCGCGAGCGGCAGGACAATGAGTTCATCGGTGTCGTGGGATATGTTCCGGAAACCTACAATCGCAGCGGATATTTCACCGGCGAGTTGGATTTGAAATTTCATAACCTCTCGGGAACCGGACGGCAGCTGTTTTTATATTGGTCGAAAACAAACCGTTATTCACAGGAATTTGAGCTGGGCTACAAAGAGCCCTGGCTCTGGAAGACCGATTTTTATGGGGTCGCCGAATTTCAACAGGTTCTGCGGGATACACTGGTCGTCATTCGTAAACTTGGTATCGGCAGCGGATTTTATTCGAACCGGTTCGGCAGTTTTGAAATTAACCTTAACCGGGAATCGGCGATTCCGACACCGGGTGGACGGGAGTTACTTGGGCTGTCTCGTTCAGAAACCAAGGCGGTGGGCGTTCGACATGTTTTCGACCGCCGGGATAATATCTATAATCCTGCCCGGGGACTTTTTCTGCAAACCGGAATCGCCGCCGGGCATCAGGTGCGGGATTCTCTGGCAGCGGTTACGCGTCTGGAACTGACACTGGAATCTGCGGGTTTTATCCCGCTGAAAAACTCCTGGGTAATTGCCATCGAACTGAACAGCAGGGCGAAATGGCTGAGTGGCGGAGAAGAACCGGGTTTTGCCGAGCAATACTGGTTTGGTGGTGCCGGTAATTTGCGCGGCTATCCGAACGATTTTTTCCGCGGCAGCCGGATTGCCTGGGGGTCGCTGGAATTACGCCGCCTGATTGGTGAACTGAGCAGTTATTACATTTTTTTCGATCAGGGCTATTATCAGCGATTTGACGACGATAAATTATTTGACGATAACCCGTTCAGCTACGGTGTGGGAATTCGATTAGCTTCCAGAATGGGAATAATTGGTTTAGATTATGGCTTCGGAAAAGGGGATTCTTTTTCAACCGCGAAAATTCATATCCGCCTAATCAGCAGGTTTTAATGAAAAAAACAAAAAAGACACTTGAAGAACAAATTGTTGCATTTCTGCAGAAACAACAGGGGCTGTCAATCAAACAGCGCCGCATTGCTAAAGCACTGAACGTCAGCAGTGCCAGGTATCCGCAATTCAAAGAGACCCTGCGTACACTTGCCGATGCCGGAAAAATCGAGCGCCGCCCGAAGAACAGTTACTGCGTTCCCTCGAAGGGCGAGGAAATTGAAGGAACTATCTCCTTTTCCAGCCGGGGGTTCGCGTTTCTGAATGCTGAGGATGAACCGGATATATTCATCGGCAGTTACGATACACTGACCGCTTTTCAAGGCGATAAGGTTCTCGTCGAACGGTATAAAAAACAGACCGGCAAAAATCCCGAGGGCAGGGTCATCCGGATTCTCGAACGTTCCCAACAGCCACTTTTCGGGACGCTATCCCGCCGGGGTGAGAATTGGGTAGTGGTTCCCGAAATGCCGGCGCCTCTGGTCTCGATTGTAATCGAAAATGAAATCGCCGGGATGCAAGCCGGACAAATGGTGGAATTATACAATTTAATCTGGGATAATCGAAAAAGCGATCCGCGGGCACAGATCAAGCAGATTCTGGGAACGCCTGAAAATCCGCGCGACGATGTACCGATTCTTCTGAAAATGTACCATATTATACCGGAATTTCCAAAGCCGATCAGAAAGGAGCTCAACGATTTAGATGCTCAAATCTCTGCCGATGTTCTTAAGGATCGGCTGGATCTGCGGAATTGCGAAATATTTACCATTGATCCCAAAATGGCGCAGGATTTTGACGATGCGGTGTCGCTGACGCAAAATAAAAATGGTAATTGGGAGCTGGGTGTTCACATCGCCGACGTCAGCCACTACATCCAACCCGGTACAGCGCTGGATCGCGCTGCCCGCGACCGGGGTACCAGCATCTATCTGGGCGAAACCGTCGTGCCCATGCTGCCGGAAAAAATCAGCAATGAAATCTGTTCGCTGGAACCTGCTAAAGACAAACTGACAATGTCGGTGATCATGACAGTTACGGCAGCCGGGGATGTGCTGGATTACCGGATTTCGCCCACTGTTATCCGCTCGGTGAGGCGTTTCAATTACCAGGAAGTTCAGGAAATCATTGATCGGAAAAGCGGTCCCTGTTCCGGGACGATTTTAAAAATGCACCGTTTGAGTATGCTTCTCCGCAAAAAGCGATTTGAATCCGGGAGTATTGATTTTGATATTCCGGAACCGATTTTTAAAATCGGCGAGAGCGGTATTCCCACGGAGATAAAGCCTTCGGAGCGGCTGGACAGTCACAAACTGATCGAGGAGTTCATGCTGCTGGCAAACCGCAAAGTGGCGGAGTATATCGCCGTTCACCGGAAAAAGGAAAAACTGCCGTTTATATATCGCATCCACCCAGCGCCGACGGATGAGGCGGTGGACAATCTCTACGACCTGCTGCGCCGATTGGGGATGGATTTCCACAAACCAGACCCGGTGACGCCCAATGATATTCGCCGGATATTGCTGGAAATCGAAAACCTGCCCTTTAAGCTGTTTGTGGAGCAGATAGCGCTGCGTTCCATGGCGAAAGCGCGCTATGCGGCGGAAACGGGACAGCATTTCGGTCTGGCTTTTCAGTATTATACCCATTTCACATCGCCGATACGACGTTATCCGGATTTGATGGTTCATCGGCTGCTCAAGCTCTATTCCCAGCCGGTGAGTTCAGAAGACAAGGTCTATTTCCGGCGAGCACTGCCCAAAATTGCAGAGCTGTCCACTGAGAATGAAATTCAAGCTATGCAGATGGAGCGGGCGTTCACAAAAGTCAAACAGATTCGGTTTCTGGCAAATAAAGTGGGCAACTGGTACGCCGGTATCATTACCGGCGTGCTGGATTTTGGCTTTTTTGTGGAGATTTCCGATTTTCTGGTGGAAGGTCTGGTGCATGTGCGTACGCTTGAGGATGATTATTACGTTTACGACGAGCAGAATCACACCCTGAAAGGGCGCCGAAATAAGCGGGCATTCCGTCTCGGCGACCGGGTCATGGTAAAAATTGCTTCGGTATCCGTGAAAGAGCGCCTGGTAGACCTGGAGTGGGGAGAATAGGTTTTTTGACAGTCTGTTTGAGCCTGGAGGGCGGGCTTGCCCGACGAAGTCCCGACTGGTCGGGACGGAGACGGGATTCAGACTTGACAAAAGAATGCGAAACGGTTAAAATAGAGTTATGATGGAAAAGAACCAACAGATTTGGCTTGAAAAGTATAATTGAAATCGCCCCGGCAAAGAGTGGCGAGAGGTCTTTGTCAGCTCTTAAGCGCTAAATTTAATAAGAGATAGAAAATACGATGAATAACGGAAATCATAAATGCAGGTAAAACCGTTCCTGAAATGGGCTGGCGGTAAAACTCAACTACTGGCTCAATTTAAAAAGTATTATTCGCTATCCGTTTTTGCTTCTGGTGATGTAGATAATATGTTATAAGTACACCAAGAGAAAAAAATGAAACAATACGAAGCAGTAATTAAGGTAATGGAAGAAAATGGTGGACTGGCTACATTGGGTTACTTAAATCAAAATGTTCTCAAGGTTCCAAACTGTGAATGGAAAACAAAAACACCATTTGCCAGTATCCGGAGAATTGTTCAAGATGAACGATTTTTCTTTAAAATTAAACCGGGACTTTGGGCATTAAAAAGTCATAAAGAAGAAATTTTAGAAAATTATCATATCAGTTCTAAAAGCCCCGAAGAAGTAGATGAATTTAACCATTCTTATTATCAGGGATTGCTCGTTGAGATTGGCAATATAAAGAATTACAAGACTTACATTCCAAATCAGGATAAAAACAAAAAGTTTCTCAATAAGACTTTAAGTGAGATTAGAACTGTTGATAATATATTCAAATTCAGTTATGATGAAATAGTGGGAAAAGCAAGAACTGTGGATGTAGTTTGGTTTAATAACCGAAATCTACCTAATTTTATGTTTGAGGTCGAGCATACTACTGATATATACAATTCCTTATTAAAATTTTGTGATCTTCAGGATTTCTACATTAATTTTTACATTGTATCGGATAATAGGAGAAAAAGAGAATATATTCAAAAAATCTCTGCTAATGTTTTCAGCGATATAAAAAGCAGAATAAAGTTTCTTGACTACGAAAGCTTATCAGAGTGGCATGCAAAATCATTCGAAATATATAGTTTGGAAAAGAAAATATTTTAGTTGGGTTTCAATATGTGCATTAGCAACACATTTAATTTTTTTGAAATTCATAGCGCCTGGAAGACAGTTACATTTTGGGGAATGGGTATTATGGCAAGAGAGATTCCTATTTATATCTGAAATTGAAGAATTAATAACAAAATTGGATTTGCCATTCGATTGAAGTTATTGGGATTTTGGAAGATGATTCTATAAGATTCTATTGTGAAGTTTATCTTATATGAAGTAGATGAGAAGGAAAAAAATTTCAACGTCCAGATTGATTAAGTTGGTAACCACCGACAAGGACAAGGTGATCGAAGTATCATTAAATAACGGTTTTTTCAACGCCACTCATTTTTTATCCTTCGGAGGAAGAAAATTATATGATGTCGGGATTGACAGCCAGGACATCACCTGGCTTCCCGGTGATTTTGCTTCCTTCTATAGAGGTGCCTTCTGGAAAATAGACCAAATTATCTCTAAGTGCTATTAATTTTATATAAAATCGCGGAAAAAGACAGAAGTCCAGCGACCGGCAAATTTATCCGGTTTCCATATACTTCCGGCTATTTTTAATTCCGGAATCAGAAAACCGTTCATTTTACCCATTGAAACCGGAAGTCCGCAACACCAACCCTCCCGCCGCCAACGCAAAGCTTGGTTTTTCCGTCAATTCCCTATAATTTCCGGTCATGATTGAGCGAATTTCGAAGAAAGTAACGATGAAGAAGATGCCGCTGATTCTGTTGGGTATCGTACT
>DSAS01000186.1 GCA_011046365.1 Fidelibacterota bacterium | reverse complement strand
GATCAGAGTCATCGCCGCGGTTAATGTCGTCTTCCCATGATCTACATGACCAATCGTGCCCACATTGACATGGGGCTTCGTACGCTTAAATTGTTCCTTTGCCATGGAATCTCCTTTAGTTTTGTAAAAATTCAGGAATAAAACCTCTCGCCTTTTCCACAATTTCCCGCTGGATCTTTTTATCACAGACCTCATAGCTGGAAAATTGCATGGAAAAAACGGCTCTCCCCTGACTTAAAGACCTTAAATCCGTTGCATAGCCAAACGATTCCCGGAGCGGAATCATTCCGTCAACAATATTAATATCGTTGCGTTTATCCATACTGATAATATTTGCTCTCCGGGCATTTAAATCATTAATCACGTCACCCAGGTAGGCATCGGGCACCGAGACCTCCAAAGCCATAATCGGTTCCAGAATCGCCGGCTGGCCTTTTAATAAGGCATCTTTCAGCGCCTGAGCGGCTGCCACCTCATAAGCCAACTCCGTACTGTCATGTTCCCGGTACTCGCCATCAATCAGCGTTATCTTAACTTTGTGCAATGGATAACCCGCTAAAATGCCGCTTTTGGCACCGTTTTGGATGCCTCTTTCAATTGCCGGAAAAAATTCCCGCGGTACCGCTGTCACCGGAATTTCATTTTTGATGATAATACCATGTTCTGCTGCATTGTCATGGCTCAGCCTTAATTTTACTGCTGCAAACTGATTTCGATTACCGGTCTGACGGTCAAAAACAGCCCCTCCTTCGACTTCGGTTTCAATCGTCTCACGATAGGAAACCTGCGGTTTGCCGATGTGCGCCTGAATTTTATATTCTCTCAAGAGACGGTCAATTAAAATCTCCAGATGAAGCTCCCCCATCCCCGAAATGATTATCTGTCCCGTATCCTCATCTTCGCTGATGCGGAAGGTAGGGTCTTCGTAGGACAATTTTTCCAGCGCACTCTTTAAATTATCTGAATCGCTTTTGCTTTTGGGCTCAATGGTAATGGAAATAACCGATTCTGGAAATTCCATGGATTCCAGGATGATGGGGTTTTTGGGATCACAGAGCGTGTGTCCCGTAAAACTGTATTTTAGCCCCACCAGGGCACCGATTTCTCCGCAGGATAAGCTGTCCCGATCTTCCCGTTTGTTGGCGTGCATCAAAAGAATCCGGTGAACGCGTTCTTTTTTATTCACAGTGGAATTATATATCATCGTTCCCTTGGTAATGGAACCGGAATAGACCCTGACAAAACTCAGGCGCCCCACGTGAACATCGGTCATTATTTTAAAAATTAATGCCGCTGTGGCTCCATCAGGATCGGCTTCGCGCTCGACAGGGGTGCCCTTTAGGTTGACCCCATGAACAGGTGGAATATCGAATGGAGAGGGCAGGAAATTTACCACGGCATCCAGGAGCGGTTGCACTCCTTTATTCTTAAAGGCGGACCCGCATAATACCGGAACAAGTTTATTCTGAAGAGTCGCTTTGCGTACAGCTTTTTGAATTTCCTCAGGAGAAATGATATCGCCATTTAAATATTTGGCAAACAGAACATCATCATAATTGGCAGCTTCCTCGAGCAATTTTACCCGATATTCCTCTGCCAGCTCTTTCAGATCGTCGGGCACTTCGCCGAGATAATATTTGGCACCCAGTGCATTGGTATCATAAATGATACTTTTAAATTGGATCAGATCAATCACCCCGTTAAACATTTCGCCTGAGCCGATCGGCAGGGACAAAGCCACCGGATGAGCCTTCAGGCGTTTGCGCATCATCTCCAATACATTAAAAAAATCCGCACCGGCGCGGTCCATTTTATTTACAAAAGCGATACGGGGAATGTGGTATTTTTCTGCCTGCCGCCAAACCGTCTCGCTCTGCGGTTCGACACCTCCGACGCCACAAAAGATGGCAATCGCTCCGTCCAGGACCCGCAGGGCACGTTCTACTTCCGCAGTAAAATCAACATGTCCGGGCGTATCAATAATATTGATGCGATGGTTCGCCCAGTAACAGGTGGTGGCAGCCGACGTAATGGTAATACCCCGTTCCTTCTCCTGCTCCATCCAGTCCATTGTGGCGGAGCCTTCATGCACCTCACCCATCCTGTGCAGCCGCCCGGAATAAAAAAGAATCCGCTCGGTCATAGTAGTCTTGCCAGCATCTATATGCGCCATGATACCGATATTCCGAACTTTATGGAGTGATTCTTTTAACACAAATACCCTTTTTATCTAAAATGTGCAAAGGCTTTATTGGCTTCTGCCATACGGTGAGTATCGTCCCGTTTTTTAATGGCGGCACCTTCGCCGTCGGCAGCAGCCATCAATTCGGCTGCCAGCTTTTCAGCCATTGATTTTCCCGGACGAGATTTGGAAAAATTGATGATCCAGCGCGATGCCAAGGCAAACTTCCGTTTCGGTTTTACCTCAATGGGCACCTGATAGGTGGCGCCACCGATTCTTCTCGATTTGACTTCCATAATCGGAGCGACATTGTGCATGGCTTTGCGAAATACATCCAGCCCATTGGTCTTCCGTTTTTCCTGAATGATTTCCATAGCGTCATAAAAGATTTTCTCTGCAACCGATCGTTTCCCTTCCCGCAACACATAGCTGATGAACCGGGCTACCTCAATATCCCTGTATTTGGGATCGGAGATTATTTCGCGGGCTACTATTTTTTTTCTGCGTGACATCTAGCTGACTCCCTGCTATGACGGTCGTTTCGTACCATATCTGGATCGACTGTTTTTTCGGTCATTGACTCCGCTGGTGTCAAGGGTTCCCCGAATGATGTGATAACGGACACCGGGCAGATCCTTGACCCTGCCACCTTCTACCAACACCAGTGAGTGTTCCTGGAGATTATGTCCCTCCCCCGGGATATAGGCGTTGACCTCTTTACCGTTTACCAGACGAACACGGGCGACTTTACGCAGCGCCGAATTCGGCTTTTTGGGTGTGGTGGTGTAGACCCGTGTGCAGACCCCTCTTTTCTGGGGGCAACCCCGTAAAGCGGGTGCTTTCTCTTTTTTACTGACGGTCTTACGGCCCTTACGGACTAACTGGTTGATTGTTGGCATATTTTCTCCATTATAAAAGCCTGCAAAAATACGATTTCTTTATTTTTTAAGCAATACATTTTATCCAGAATTCTATTTTTGCAATGCAGCAAGTTCATCCTCTTTCAAACGCTCCCGTTCCCGGATGGCATCCCACTCTTGCAGCTCTTCTTCCGGTTCGATAACGATGATATCATTATATTTCCGCAGTCCCGTACCGGCGGGAATCAGATGCCCCATCAGAATGTTTTCTTTCAAACCACGCAGATAATCCACCTTCCCGGCAACCGCGGCATCGGTTAAAACGCGCGTTGTTTCCTGGAAGGAGGCGGCTGACAGGAAAGATTCGGTATTCAGCGAAGCCCGTGTAATACCCAACAGCATTTCAGTAAACTGAGCCGGTCTGGCAGGACGGGCTTTGGCGGGATTGCGCCCCTCTTCTTTCAACAGTCGGTTGAATTTGGCAAACTCTTTTTTGGAAACGACATCGTCAATATCCCAATCGGAATCGCCGACATTGGTAATCACCACATAGTTCTTGATCCGTTCGTTTTCCTCAATCAACTCGTGCCGGTTTACCCGGTCTTTCTCAAGCAGTTCTGTGTCACCGGGATCCTCGATCCGCACCTTCTGCATCATCTGGCGAACAATCACTTCAATATGCTTGTCGTTGATCCGGACGCCCTGCAGACGGTACACCTCCTGAATTTCGTTCACCAGATATTCCTGTACCTTGCGCGGGTCCTGAACCGCCAGAATATCCTGCGGCGCCACGGGTCCTTCGCAGAGACGATCACCGGCTTTGACCTCATCGCCCTGATTCACCAGTACATAACGACCATAGGGCATTTTGTATTTTTTCTCCATGCCATTCGGACTGGTAACCAGAATTTCCCGGATCCCTTTTTCGGTCTTCCCGAAACTGACCTTTCCGTCAATTTCAGTAATCACCGCCGGATCACTCGGTTTACGGGCTTCAAACAGCTCCGCCACCCGGGGTAAACCACCGGTAATATCACTGGTCTTACCCATCTCCTTGGGAATCTTGGCAATAACGTCACCAGCAATGACTTCATCGCCGGGCTTGACAACCAACATGGCACGCACCGGTAAAACAAAACCCTGGTGAACAACTTCTCTGCCATCTTCAGTCGCGACTATATCAATCCGGGGTTGAATGTTCCGGTCTTTGGCTTCAATAACGGTGGTTGATTTATGACCGGATTCATCAGCCTCAATACTATAGCTGACATCTTCGACCAAATCAACATAGCGTATTTTTCCGGAATGGAGCGCCAGAATCTGATCCATGTAGATATCCCAACGGAACAGCGTCTGTCCAATATTAACCTTATCACCTTCCCTGACCAGCATGTGGGCACCGTAGGGGATATTATAGGTTGACGTAATGCGGTTATTATCATCCATCAGACTGAGCATGGTATTACGGGACAGAACGACATCGTAATTATCTTTGCTGTAATCAATAAACCGGTAATTTTCCGAAAATGTCACGCGTCCTTTGCTCTTAGCCACTGTTTCGGACTCCTCAACGATACGGGCAGCCGTACCGCCGAAATGGAATGTTCGCAGCGTCAACTGAGTCCCGGGCTCACCGATGGATTGGGCAGCCATAATACCCACGGCTTCGCCAATATTGATCAACTTACCGGTTGCCAGATTCCGACCGTAACATTTACTGCATACTCCACGATGGGATTCACAGGTCAGAACTGACCGGATTCGCACCTTTTCAATTCCAAGCCCCTGAATCTGCAGGGCTTTTTTCTCGGTGATCTCCTGCCCGGCTTCCACAATAATGTCATTATCGTCTTCGGGATTGAAAATATCTTCCTGGGCTACCCGACCAACGATTCGATCAGCCAGCTTTTCAATGATGTTTTCCTCTTTTTTCAAAGCGGTGATTTCGATTCCGTTAATGGTACCGCAGTCCTCTTCGGTAATTACTACATCCTGAGACACATCAACCAGGCGGCGGGTTAAATAGCCGGCATCAGCCGTTTTCAATGCCGTATCCGCCAGACCCTTCCTGGCTCCGTGAGTGGAAATAAAATATTCCAGTACCGTTAAACCCTCTTTAAAATTTGAGGTGATCGGCGTTTCAATAATTTCACCCACCTGACCGGTCATGGATTTTTGGGGTTTTGCCATCAAACCGCGCATCCCGGCGAGCTGCTTGATCTGTTCACTACTGCCCCGGGCACCAGAATCAGCCATCATATACACCGGATTGAATCCCTGGCGGTCGGCTGCCATGTGGTCTATCATAACTTCCGACAACTTATTGGTGGTGTGTGTCCAGTTATCAATAACTTTATTGTAACGCTCACCTTCTGTAAGGATACCTTTTTTAAATTTTTTCTGAATGTCTTCAACCCGGGCAAAGGATTCCTGCAAAATAGCTTCCTTCTCCGGCGGAATCAATACATCGGAAATTGAAATGGAAACTCCCGATTGCGTGGCATATTTAAAACCCAGATTTTTCAACTGGTCCAGAAATTTGACCGTCTCATAGTTACCTGCCTCCTGGAAAGACATGCCGACGACTCTTTCGATGGTTTTTTTACTGATCAGTTCGTTGATATAGCCGATCCCCTTGGGCAAAATACTGTTAAAAAGGGCACGTCCGGGCGTAGTATCAATCAGTTTTCCATCAACCCGCACCTTTACTTTGGCATGCAGGTCAACCTGGTTGTTTTCATAAGCGGTAACCGCTTCATGAATAGAAGAAAAAATTGTCCCTTCTCCTTTGGCGCCATCCTTTTGACGGGTGATATAATAGACCCCCAGCACCATATCTTGGGATGGAATTGCAATAGGGTGTCCGTGCGCCGGATGCAAAATGTTATGACTCGAAAGCGCCATAACCCGGCATTCCATCTGGGCTTCAAAGGACAGCGGTACATGGACAGCCATCTGGTCGCCATCAAAGTCCGCATTGAAAGCCGCACAAACCAGCGGATGAATCTGGATCGCCTTACCATTGATCAAAACCGGCTGAAACGCCTGAATTCCGAGTCGGTGAAGAGTAGGTGCACGGTTCAACAGGACGGGGTGATCCTTGACCACATACTCCAGTACTTTGTAAACTTCCGGGTCTTTACGCTCTACCATGGACTTGGCGGATTTCGGGGTTTTCGACAAACGCCGGCGGATCAATTGATGAATAATATGCGGTTTAAACAGTTCAATAGCCATCTCCTTGGGAAGTCCGCATTGGTTCAATTCCAATGTCGGACCGACAACAATGACCGAACGCCCGCTGTAGTCAACCCGTTTGCCTAGGAGATTCTGGCGAAAGCGCCCCTCTTTGCCTTTCAACATGTCGCTGAGACTCTTCAGGGGACGACGCGTCCCGCTGCGCACCTCGGTTCGGCGACGACTGTTGTCAAAGAGGGAGTCTACGGCTTCCTGGAGCATCCGTTTTTCATTGCGCAGAATGACATCGGGGGCTTTAATTTCAATCAGCTGCTTAAGACGGTTATTCCGAATAATCACCCGCCGGTAAAGATCGTTTAGATCACTTGCAGCAAAGCGACCGCCTTCCAAGGGTACCAAAGGTCTCAGATCGGGTGGAATCACCGGCAGGACGGTCACCACCATCCATTCCGGTTTGTTGATCGGCTTACCCTCGCTGGGTAGAAAAGCCTTGACGACCTTCAGACGTTTTAAAATTTCCGTTTTCTGTGTCGCCGATTTCTTCGTTTTCAGCTCTTTTTTCAGTTCCTTCACCAGAATTTCAACATCCACTTTCTGGAGCAGCTCCCGGATTGCTTCACCGCCTGTTTTAGCAATAAAGTAGTTTTGCGCTTCATCTTCATCGAAAAGTTCAGTTTTGGGACCGAATTTCATCATATTTTCAAAAAATTCCTCTTCGCTGATGACCGACTTGTAAGGCAGATCGGAACCGCCCTGATTCAGAACCACATATTTTTCATAATAGACGATTTCTTCGAGATTTTTCGTCCGGATATCAAGCAGGTAATACAGTTTACTGGGAATTGACCGCAGGAACCAGATATGGACAACCGGTACTGCCAGAGTTATGTGTCCCATACGTTCCCGGCGAACCTTTTTCCGGGCAACTTCCACACCGCAGCGATCGCAAATAATCCCTTTGTACCGAATTCGTTTGTATTTTCCACAATGGCATTCCCAATCTTTGACCGGACCAAAGATTTTTTCGCAAAATAGTCCGTCTTTCTCCGGCTTGTAGGAGCGATAATTGATCGTTTCCGGTTTTAACACTTCACCATGAGAACGGGTCAAAATCGCTTCCGGAGAAGAGAGATGAATGGTAATGCTCTCAAACTCTTGGTTTTGGCTAAAGGGTTTTGTAAAACTCATTTGCTTATCTATACCTCCAGTCCCATTTCGGGGCTAATTTATATCCATTTCTATACAGAGACCCTGGAGCTCTTTCAATAGTACATTGAAAGATTCGGGGACGCCAAACTCAGAGAAGTTTTCACCTTTGACGATGGCGTTATATACCTTTGAACGACCTTCGACGTCATCGGACTTGATGGTCAATATCTCCTGCAGAGTATAGGCGGCGCCGTAAGCCTCGAGCGCCCAGACCTCCATCTCGCCAAACCGCTGTCCGCCAAACTGGGCTTTCCCGCCGAGTGGCTGCTGGGTAACCAGTGAGTAAGGTCCCGTAGAGCGGGCGTGCATTTTATCTTCCACCAGGTGAGACAGCTTCATCATATAGATATAGCCGACTGTCACCGGATCATCAAAAGGTTCTCCGGACATTCCATCGAACAGTTTGATTTTACCCGATTCCGGCAAACCCGCTTTGCGCATTTCGGCGGCAACCTCCTCCTGAGTCGCGCCGTTAAACACCGGCGTCTCGTAATAACAACCCAGTCTTTTCCCAGCCCAGCCCAGCATCGTTTCATAGAGCTGACCAAGATTCATGCGGGAAGGCACACCCAGCGGATTCAGGACAATGTCAACCGGCGTACCGTCCTCCAGAAACGGCATATCCTCCTGAGGCATGATGATAGATACAACCCCCTTGTTGCCATGGCGTCCAGCCATTTTATCACCCACCTGCACTTTGCGCTTGTTGGCTACATATACTTTAGCTAATTGCAGAACACCAGGTTGCAGATCATCACCGACCTTGATTTTGTAGACCTCTCGTTCCAGGTCCTCGTCAATTCGCTGGGAGAGCATAGAGTAATCCCGGTAGACCTGTCGGATTTTTTGGTTGATTTCTGCATTTTTGACCCAATCTTCTTCGATACTCAGATTGTCCAGGTCCAGGGTTTCAAAAAGCTTTGCAGAAAATTTTGTTCCGGCGCGGACTAGTGTGGTTGTCCCGAGAATATCTTTAATCGAATTGGCGGTTAGTCCGGTCAACAGCTTCGCCAGGATAGCGTTCCGGCGTTCGCGCAGTTGACGATGGTGCTCGATACTGCGGTTGGTTTCGTCTTCGATACGCTTTTTTTCTTCGGCACGGCTGGTCTTTCCTTTGCGTTGAAACAGCTTGGTATCAACGGCGACGCCTTTGATGCCGGAATCCGCTCGTTTCGAAGCATCTTTAACATCACTGGCTTTCTCGCCGAAAATTGCTCTCAGCAGTTTTTCCTCCGGGGTGGGATCGGTCTCGCCTTTCGGGGTTACCTTTCCGATCAGAATATCGTTGGGTTCCACCTCGGCTCCAATCCGGATAATGCCGTTGGCATTCAAATCCTTGGTCGTATCTTCACTGACATTGGGAATTTCACGCGTCAATTCCTCGTTCCCGCGCTTGGTATCCCGGACTTCCAGTTCGAATTCTTTAATATGAACCGATGTAAAAACATCGTCCCGGACCAGACGATCGCTCAGTACAATCGCATCCTCAAAGTTGTACCCGCGCCACGGCATAAACGCTACTAAAACATTCCGTCCGAGGGCAAGCTCACCCTGGTCCGAAGCGCAACCGTCGGCAATCAGATTGCCCTTTTTAACCTTATCGCCTTTGCGAACCAGTGGGATCTGGTTGATGGACGTATCCTGGTTAGTTCGTTGAAATTTTGCAAATTCGATTTTGACCTTGTTGACGCTTTCGTCTAAAACCAATTCCTGCTGTTTTTCTGCCGCAATTATCGCATAATCGGCACAAACTTCTTCAACGATACCATCAATGGGCGATACTACCGTTGTCCGGGAGTCTTTGGCGACCACCTCTTCCAGACCGGTACCCACAATGGGGCGTTCCGGTTTCAAAAGCGGCACCGACTGACGTTGCATATTCGAACCCATTAGAGCCCGGTTGGCATCATCGTGCTCCAGGAAAGGGATCAGTGCGGCGGATACCGATACAATCTGGTTCGGCGAAACGTCCATATACTTCAATTCGGCTGGTTCGACCATGGGAAACTCACCCCGAATGCGCGCCCGCACGCGGGTCCGTTTAAAACGATTTTTCTCGTCCAGCGGCGCATTCGCCTGAGCTATCAGCGCCCGATCTTCATCGTCGGCAGAGAGATACTCGACCTTTGGAGTCACCACCATCTCTTCGCCCTTCTTTTCAACAATCCGATAAGGAGTCTCAATAAATCCTAGATGGTTGACGAAGGCATAGGTAGACAGTGAAGAAATCAGTCCGATATTCGGACCTTCCGGCGTCTCAATCGGGCACAGTCTGCCATAATGGGTATAGTGCACATCCCGAACCTCAAAACCGGCTCTTTCACGGGTCAAGCCGCCGGGACCCAACGCCGATACACGACGCTTATGGGTAATCTCCGCCAGAGGATTGGTCTGATCCATAAACTGGGATAGCTGGCTGGTTCCGAAGAAGGAATTTACAACCGAGGTGACAATCCGTGAATTGATCAGGTCCTGCGGGGTCAGATTCTCAGACTCCCGTAAATTCATGCGCTCTTTGATCGTCCGTGCCATCCGTGTGAATGCCAGATTAAATTGATTGGTCAGCTGTTCACCTGTCGTTCGCACTCTCCGGTTTCCCAGATGATCAATATCATCGGGTCCGAGATTGCCTCTTCGCATCTCGATAATATGTCGCATTATTTCAATAATGTCTTCTCTGGTCAGAACCGTATTATCCAGCGGAACGTTGAGATTGAATTTTTTATTGATGCGATAACGTCCGACCTGACCAAGGTCATATTTTTTCGGACTGAAGAAGAGGCGTTCAACAAACTTTTTGGCGGTCTCAAGATTCGGCGGCTCGCCGGTTCTTAAGCTTCGGTAGAGGAAAAGCAGCGCCGATTCTTCATCGGAGGTTTGGGTATCCTTGCGCAGGGTATTGATGAATATGGACTTGACAATATCATCAGCCGTTGTAAAAACCAGCAGCGATTCCACCTTATGGTCTTTACACAGTTTAATAATATCTTTATCCACTTCCTGAATAGCCCTTACCTCGAGCAGCACTTCGCCGGTTTCCGGATCAACAATACTTTCCGCCAACACTTTTCCAAGAGCTTCCCTGGGGGAGGTCTGCAGATTTATCCGCTCTCCCACCTCAAACAATTTCAATATATCTTCGTTATTGGGATATCCGAATGCCCGGAGCAATATGGTGGCGGGAAACTTACGGCGACGATCAATAATAGCGTTCAGGACATCCCGGGTATCAATCACAAAATCCACCCATGATCCCCGAAAGGGAATAACCCGGGCGGTATAGATTTTCATACCGTTGCTGTGTTCTCCTTCATCAAAAAACACGCCCGGCGATCGTTGCAACTGGCTGACAATAACCCGTTCGGCTCCGTTGATTATAAAAGTCCCTTTTTCGGTCATATAGGGAACATTACCGAAAAAGATATCCTGCTCAATTCCGGCTGAGTAGTCACCCTTTTCGCCCCCCTCTTCGCTGATATGCAGTACCAGGCGGACTTTCAAAGGCACGGTGAAACTGACGCCCCGCTCCAGGCATTCCTTGATTGTATAGCGGGGCTCCCCGATGGTATAGTACTTGTATTCAAGGATATAATTACCATGCGAATCTTCCACCGGAAAAATGTTGCGAAAGGCGGATTCGAGACCTTTGTTCGCCCGTTTCTCCGGGTCCGTTTGTTTCTGTAAAAATTCCTCAAAGGAATCCAGTTGGATTGCCAACAAATTCGGCATATCCTGGACCGAAGCAATTTTTGAAAAGGTTTTTCTTTGAGCGGTTTTCACGGGAGTGTTACTCAAGAGTATCCCTCCTTCTTACGTTTAAATATCCCCACATAAATATGGGGATAAATATTTCAGTTTGCTGAGGCTGCGTCATTCAAAAACTGAAGTAAACCAAGCCGACTATTTCACCTCGACGGTAGCGCCGGCTTCTTCCAACTGTTTCTTTAATTCTTCAGCTTCTTCCTTAGAAATACCCTCTTTAACAGGATTCGGTGCTCCGTCAACGAGATCCTTTGCCTCTTTCAAACCCAAACTGGTCGCGGCTCTCACAACCTTAATAACGTTGATTTTCTGCGATCCGACTTCTTTCAGAATGACATCAAATTCGGTCTTTTCTTCTTCCTCGGGCGCAGCAGCCGCAGGGGCAGCAGCAGCAACCGCAACCGGTGCAGCGGCTTTTACATCAAACTTCTCTTCAATTTCCTTGATCAGCTCAGAAATCTCCAGCATATTGGCTTTTTCCAGGTATGCAAGAACGTCTGCTCTTGTTATGTCTGCCATGTCTAAGTTTCCTCCTTTTACTGCAAACTATTTTCTTTTTTCTTCTTGTCACTTAGCGATCTTAATGCGCCTAGCAGGTGACTCATTGAACCGCGTAGCGTTTCAACCAGCTGGCTCAGCGGCGCTGATAGCGTTCCCAACAGGGTGGCTAGCAGCTCTACCCGAGTCGGTAAATTGATAATAACATTGACCTTATCAGCGGTGTATAGCTCTTTTTCAAATATACAACCGGTAATATTCAAAGTCTCAAGTTTGTTTTTCTTGATAAATTCAGAGATGATTTTACCGGGTGAGACCGGATCATCATAGCCAAAGGCAATTCCCATCTGTCCGTCAATCAAATCGTCAATGGATTCAAAACCGGCGTTTTTTGCGGCGATGCGGGAAAGGGTCTTTTTAGCCACCTTGTACTCAATATTAGCCGCATGCAGTTCACCCCGCAGATTGTTTACCTGCTCGACATTCAAGCCTTTATAATTCGTAAAATAAATGCTCTTTGCTTTTACAAATTTATCTGTCACCTCTTCAACTATTTTCAGATTTTTTTTATTCGGCATGACGTCTCCTCAATCCTTTTCTATTGTGTTACCGTGGATTTATCAACCCGAACACCCGGTCCCATTGTTGTCGTCAGGGTTAGTTTCTTTAAATAAACGCCCTTGGTGGCTGCCGGGCGCATCCGCATCAGGGTGGCGATCAACACCTTGACATTTTCCACCAGATTCTCCTTGGGAAACGATTTTTTACCCACCGGCGTATGAATTATACCATGTTTGTCAACCCGAATTTCAATCCGTCCGGCTTTTATTTCAGTGACGGCGGCAGCTACATCCATAGTCACCGTGCCGGTCTTCGGATTGGGCATCAAGCCCTTCGGTCCCAGAATGCGACCAAGCTTTCCAACCTGACCCATCACATCGGGAGTAGCAATGATTACGTCCATGTCCGACCAGCCCTTCTCAATTTTCTCAATATACTCCTCCAATCCCACATAATCGGCGCCGGCT
This sequence comes from Fidelibacterota bacterium, assembly GCA_011046365.1. Classification (GTDB taxonomy): domain Bacteria; phylum Fidelibacterota; class UBA2242; order UBA2242; family UBA2242; genus B118-G9. The sequence goes on along the minus strand of DSAS01000186.1, from coordinate 1,867 downwards.
TGCTTGGCTTCTTCAGCCTTGGACTTGGTCAATACGAGCACCCGAACCTGACGACCCGTGCCATGCGGGTAGGACACGGTACCGCGAATATTTTGATCGGCATGTCGGGGATCCACTCCCAGATTGACATGGGCTTCGACAGTTTCGTCGAACTTGGTGCCTTCAATGGACTGTAATAAACTAATCGCTTCTTCGAGACTGTATTCTCTATTCCGGTCAACTATTTTGCTGTTATTGGCTACTCTTTTCGAGACTTTCATATATCTGAATCCTCTATTCTTTGATCAATATACCCATGCTACGGGCGGTTCCTTTTATCATCTCCATAGCACTTTCAACCGTGTGGGCATTTAAATCGGGCATTTTCAATTCGGCAATCTCTCTAACCTGACTCATGGTAATTGAACCGACTTTATTCTTGTTTGGTTCACCGGAACCCTTGGGCAATTTTGCTGCTTTTTTAATCAACACCGCTGCCGGCGGCGTCTTTGTAATAAACGAAAACGAACGATCCGCATAAACGGTAATGACCACCGGGATAATCAATCCCATTTTATCCTGGGTTCTGGCGTTAAATGCTTTACAGAATTCCACAATATTGACACTGTGCTGTCCCAGGGCAGGTCCCACGGGTGGAGATGGATTGGCTTTTCCAGCCTCAATCTGTAACTTGATTATTCCAACTACCTTTTTTGCCATTTTTTCTCCTATTTCTCTAATTCTACCTGCAGGAAATCCAACTCTACCGGCGTCGGACGACCAAAAATACTAACCATCACCTTTAATTTCTGCTTATCTTCATTGACTTCCTGAACGGCTCCGCGAAAATCAATAAAGGGACCGTCTACCACTTTGACCGGATCACCCATCTTAAAGGGTGTTGCCATAACTTCCCGGCCATCCTTCTTTTCAACCTCTCCCATCACCCGCTTGATCTCTTCGGGTTTCAGGGGTAACGGATTCCCTTTAGCGCCGACAAACGACATGACTCCGGGAATATTTTCTACCAGAAACTGCGATTCTTTGGTGATCTCCATTTTTACCAGGATATACCCCGGGAAAAAGACCTTATTCCGAACGCGTTTTTTTCCCTCGCGCATTTCCATGATATTTTCCGACGGCACCAATACTTCGGGAATCATATCCTTCATCCCGGCACGCTCCGCTTCCAGGAGAATCGCTTCGCGTACCTTTTTCTCTTTACCGGAATAACATTTTAAAACATACCAGTTCATGAATACTCTTTATAGTATTACGTTTACAAGTTTGGTTAAAATCACATCAATAACGAACAGGAACAGCGCCAAGATTAAGGACAAAACCAACACGACGATGGTAGAACCTTTCAGTTCCGGCCAGGATGGCCAGGAGACCTTCTTCATTTCAAAAACCACGCCGTCAAAAAAATTCGCTATTTTCTTAAACATGGCGGCTTCCCCTATTTTTTTTAAATCCGGATACCAGTGCGCGCTGATAATCATCGCAGGTGAGGCAGGAATCGAACCCGCAACCCCTGGTTTTGGAGACCAGTGCTCTACCAATTGAGCTACTCACCTGTATTCTCATTTTACCGGGTCTCCTTGTGAGCCGTGTGTTTCTTGCACCAGCGACAGTATTTTTTGTATTCAACGCGGGTCGGATGGAGTTTCTTGTTCTTATCCATCGTATAGTTCCGACGCTTGCATTCCGTACATTCCAGAATAATGATGTCTCGCATTAGTTTTTCCTCTGTAACTTACTCCAGGATTTCGGTTACGACGCCAGCACCGACCGTGCGACCACCCTCGCGAATCGCAAAACGCAATTCCTTCTCCATCGCTATCGGCGTGATCAATTCTACCGTCAACGTCACCCGGTCTCCCGGCAT
>DSAS01000035.1 GCA_011046365.1 Fidelibacterota bacterium | reverse complement strand
GGATTTAAAACCAGCCATATCTACGGTGTCTCGCTGATCCGCTTTTTCAAATCCAATATGAAGACCTGGGAATGGTTGTTAAAACGGATTATTGATATCGTCATTTCGTTGATTGTGCTGGTAGTGTTTCTGCCATTCTGGCTGATCATCGCGCTGATCATTAGACTCGATTCCAAAGGTCCGGTATTTTATAAGCAGAAGCGGGTGGGGAAAAACCGACAGGAATTTGAACTGATCAAATTCCGCTCCATGCAGCATAACGCCGAAGAGCTGACCGGACCGAAATGGGCGGAGAAAGAGGACCCCCGGATGACCCGCGTCGGCTCATTCTTACGAAAGACCGGTCTGGATGAGATTCCGCAGTTTTTTAATGTGCTGATTGGCGACATGAGCATTGTCGGTCCCCGCCCGGAGCGGCTGCATTTTGTCAATGAACTGGAAAAATCAATTCCCTTTTATTCCCGCCGGCTGATCGTCAAGCCGGGCATCACCGGTTGGGCTCAGATCAAATATAAATACGACGAAAGTATTGATGACGTGCGTGAAAAATTGCGTTACGACCTGTACTACATTGAAAATATGTCGGTGCTGTTGGACCTGAAAATTATCATTCAGACACTGCTGATCGGGCTGCGTAAAAAACATAAACTTGCCTATAATTAAGTCGAGGATCAGCCGGTCTAATTCATTTTAGCTCTACAATTCCTTTAAAATAATTCTTAATTTACGACGCATGGCAAGATTGTGTGAATTCAAGACGAACGGGAGACAGCAGTGTTAGATATTAAGGAGATTCGACGGAATCCTGACTTTTTTATTCGTAGTCTGCGGGCGAAAAACAGTGCCGGTAAGGTTGAGGAAATTCTGGAGCTGGACCGGCGGCGCCGAGCCGCCGTATCGCAGGGAGATGATCTGAAAGCGCTGCGGAACCGGGTCTCTGCCGAAATTGCTCAACTCAAGAAATCCGGTCAGTCTGCCGACGATAGAATTGCTGAAATGAAACAGGTGGCTCAGAGGATTAAGGATCTGGATGATCAGATCAAGTCAATCGACGAAGCATTGCACCAGATTTTGATCACTCTGCCCAATCTGCCGCACGAGTCGGTGAAAGTCGGACAGAGTGCCAAGGAAAATGAGTTTGTACGCGAATGGGGTCAAAAGCCGCAATACGATTATCCTTTGCAGGATCATCTTGAACTGGCGGAACGTCTGGATATCCTCGATTTCTATCGCGGTGCAAAGATCAGCGGCAGCGGCTTTCCTGTTTATAAAAATGCCGGCGCCCGGCTGGAGCGGGCATTTATCAACTTCATGCTGGATTTGCATACGGAAAAACACGGATATCAGGAGATTTTTCCGCCCTTTCTGACCAATCGCGAGGCGACTTTTGGTACCGGGCAGCTGCCAAAATTGGAAGAGGATATGTACCGGGATAATGTGGATGATCTGTTTTTGATTCCTACTTCGGAGGTGCCGCTTACAAATCTCCATCGCGATGAGATCATTCCTGAGAACCAACTTCCTTTCCATTATACAGCGTATTCCGCCTGTTTTCGCCGGGAAGCCGGGTCATACGGGAAAGATACACGTGGTCTGTCGCGGGTTCATCAGTTTAATAAGGTCGAGCTGGTTCGCATTACGCAACCCGAAAATTCGTATCGGGCACATGAGGAATTATTGAACGAGGCGGAAAAGGTATTGCAGGCACTGAATCTGCACTATCGCATTGTTGCTCTATGTTCCGGGGATTTGAGTTTTGCGGCTGCCAAATGCTATGACATCGAAGTCTGGGCGCCGGGTTCCCAAAAATATTTCGAGGTTTCCAGTGTCAGCAATTTTGAGGATTTTCAGGCACGCCGGGCAAACATCCGCTATCGCCGGGCTTCGGACGGTAAAGTAGCTTATGTGCATACTCTGAACGGTTCCGGAGTAGCGACACCGCGACTGATGATCGCTTTGCTGGAAACCTATCAGACCGACGAAGGGACCATCACTATTCCTAAGGTTTTACAGCCCTACACCGGTTTTACTCAGATAAAGACGCAATCCTGATGATGAAGACACCTGCAGAGCTGATTTGTACGATTGGTAAAAAGATTTACCGTCAGGGTTTTGTGGCGGCTAATGACGGAAATATCAGCGCCCGCATTGATCCCAGGGCGTTTCTGATTACGCCGACCGGTATTTCTAAGGGTAGTCTGGATGCGGAGAGCCTGATCACCATTCGTGGAAATAAGATTGAGGGACCGCTTAAGCCGTCGTCGGAATATAAGATGCATCAGGCGATTTACGCTGTCCGGAGCGAAATAACCGGAATTATTCATGTCCACTCTCCTTATGCAACCGCCTTTGCCATGCTGGGAATCGGGATGTCAGAACTGCTTTTTCCGGAGGTTGTCGTCACTCTTGGAAAAATTCCCTTAGTGCCCTACCGGACTCCCTCGACTCAGGCATTTGCCGACGTTGTGGGTGAATACGCCGAAAGAGCCGATGTTCTGCTTTTGGAACGGCATGGTATCGTCAGCTCTGGTGTGGACCTCTGGGATGCCTATTATAAGCTGGAAAGAGCAGAGCACGTCTTCAAAATTCTGGCAATCGCCTGCTCACTTGGCAAGGTGAAATCCTTGTCCCGTTCTGAAGTTGACGAATTGTTGGCGGCTTATCCGGTCAACGAATTGGTTCGCAAGCTGATCCGTTAATACGAAATTGATAATGATTATCAATGCTGTTAAAATTGTACTAATCTTCCTTTGGTTGATCATTGGTGTAGTATTGGCTCTGGTTTTTCTACCAATACACAGCTGGATAATGATCATCTGGTCTGAGGTTGCGTTGGTGGTGACGGGTATTCGTCTGGAGGTCAGCGGACGCAATCATCTGCCGCGGGGGAAACCCTGTATTTTGGTAATCAATCACGAAAGCGCTCTGGATATTCCCGTTGCTGTGGCAGCGACGAGAATACCGGTTCGGTTCATGGCAAAAAAGGAGCTGTTTCGGTTTCCCTTTTTCGGTTGGGTTCTAAAGTGGGGTGGTCATATCCCGATTGACCGAAAAAACCGGCAAAAGGCGATTCAAGCGATTGAAAAAGTGTCCGGTAAATTGATCCGACGGAACATCTCGATCATTGTCAGTCCCGAAGGAACCCGCAGTAGCAGCGGTCGGATTCTGCCGTTTAAAAAAGGTGCTTTCCGGTTGGCGCGCTCTTATAAACTGCCTTTAGTACCGGTGATATTGATGGGATCACGGTATTGTGTACCCAATAAAACTTTCAGAATCCGTTCGGGGATTGTAAAGGTTGTAATTGAAAAACCGGTTTATCCGGAGCATTACGAGAACCTCGAAGAGTGTATCCACTTTGTCCGGAATTTAATGATCCGGTACAAAGACGATTACGAAAAGCCAGTATAAGCACTATTTTTTCCCAAATTTAAATATGGAATAATTGACCGGCAGCCGTTAAATTCTGCTGACAATTCATAACAGAGTGGTGGAGAGATAAGGGAATATTGAGGCAAAAGACATGTTCAATTGTCAAACTCATACCATTGCGGACAAACGACCGGCTTATAAACCGCTTGAAAAGTCGTTGTACAAAGCCTGGCTGTATCAAAAGTTTTCACAAAAGAATCTGACCACGATAGACGGGCAGTCGGTCAGCATTGTTGATCCCGGCGAACGGAATATTTTCGAGGGACCGGACTTTAAAGGGGCGCAAATTTTTATTGGCGGGAAGCTGTGTAAAGGGGATGTTGAAATTCATATTAACAATTTCGATTGGTACAAACATAAACATGATGCCGATCCGGTCTATAATAGCGTAGTGCTGCATGTTGTTATTGACGGGACTGCCGCTACGGTGATTAGCACCCAGGCGGATAAAGCGGTTCCCGTTCTGGTAATTCCGGCGGCGACGGAGGCAGGTCCAACACCGGTACGCTGCAGTTCCTGGAATGATCTGGATGCAGAGGGCGTAAAAAGTTGTTTGCAACAGTATGCCGGTATTCGCTTTCAGCGCAAGGGCACTGAACTGAAAAAAGAGATCCTGAGATACTCCGCCAGTCACGCCTTTTATCGTTTAATCTTTGATGTGCTGGGATACAGCCAGAACCGGGAGTCCTTCAAAACATTAGCCGATCACCTGCGGTTGCCGGATGTCTACTCCATTCTGAATGACAAGCCGGTATCGGAGCGGATCATCACTCTCGAAGCGCTGCTGTTGGGGACGGCTGGTTTTCTATCGGATGCCTATCCCGGTTATTTATCTTCGAATCCCGAATACTTTCAGGGAATTAAAAAGGATTGGGATAAAATTGCGAAAAAATATTCGCTTTCGGCGCTGCAATTGAACTGGCATTTTGCCGGTATCCGCCCGCCAAATTTTCCCACCCGGCGCCTGGTGGCGCTGGCGCAGATTCTGCATAAATTTTACCCCGATGAACCGGCGCAGCTCTGGTCAAATCTCGTCGTGACACACCGGGATTTTCAGGTATTGTTGGATTGGGTCAATGAATATTTTCAGCAACCGGCGGGAATGTGGCGTAACCATCCGCTGTTCCGCAGCAGTCCGGGTAACGTATTGATCGGTACGGGTCGCGCCATGGACCTGCTCAGCAATCTGCTGTTGCCATTTTGTTGGACGCTTGCTTCCCTCAGAAATGATACCGGTTTAATGAACAAGATCATCGCCTGGAATTATCAGGTTCCCCGTGGTGAGATACCGGCGTTTCTCAGGCGTTGGGAGGTGTACAAGCGGGTGCCGGCGCGTTTTTTTACGAAAAATTATTTAATCCAGGGTGCGATTGAACTCCGTCACAGTTTTTGTGATCTCGAATTGTGTAGATTGTGCCCGTTGGAGGAATATGCGCGCGGATAGAAAAATAGTCAATCGGGCGGAGCTGATACAGCGAGTGCAAATTGCCCGCAGAAACGGACAGCGAGTCGTCTTTACAAACGGCTGTTTTGATATTGTGCATGCCGGGCATATTGATCTTTTGGAAAAGGCAAAATCGTGCGGCGATATTTTAATTGTCGCCCTGAATTCCGATTCTTCAATCCGAAAAATCAAGGGACCGGACCGACCGATTGTCAACGAGACCGATCGGGCACGCCTGATTGCGGCAATAGAAACCGTTGATTTTGTAACCTTTTTCAACGAGGAAACCCCGATTGAGATTTTACGGGAAATCCAACCAGATGTTATCGTGAAGGGGAGCGACTATCGCAAAGAGGAGATTGTCGGTTATGATTTTATTCCGGAAGTAAAGGTAATTCCCCTTGTGCCGGAGCAGTCTACGAGTAAAATCATTGAAAAGATTCGCCGGATTTCGACATAAACACCTTGATATTGTGGTACGGTAGATATAAGTTTCGACCTGGTAATTTTGAATAGCTTTAAAGTGAGACTATGATAGTTAAAAAATATATTCAACTGACATTCACGATAGTAATATTATTCAGCGGATTGATTGCCCGCGACATTGAGGACTCCACCGCCACCGATATTTACGGGAGCGGAATGGAGCTTGAAAACAACCGACCCGAGCTCTTCGACCTGATGTTTGCCGAAGCCAAGACCTTTTACGTAGACGCTATGATTGCGGCTCATTTTAAAGATACAGCCGAGGTAAAGTACTGTTTTGACCGTAGTTTTGAGATTATGGCGGAAATCGGTGAGCTGGATACACTGACACTTTTACAAAAGGACGAGTTCAATCGGTTCTACGAAAAGATTACCTTCGATTTTCAGGAAAATTTCAACTATATTGATGGCGACTCCGGAACCTATGGCATTGCCCTGGTGAAAGATGAATTAATGGAGTCTGTCCTTGATACTGTTGCCCTGGGACACGATACGTTGGTTATTGTGGATGACCGACCGGGACATTTTCCGTTGGTCAGTTCCCGTCAGATTAACCGGATTATTGAATATTTTCAGAATCGCGAGCATGAACGTTTTCAGGAGTGGTTGAATAACGCCGGACTGTATAAAGAACACATGCTGCCGATTCTGAAAGAGTACGGTTTACCGGAAGAAATTTTTTATCTGGCGCTGATTGAGAGCGGGTACAATCCGATCGCCTATTCCTATGCGCACGCAGCCGGTCAGTGGCAATTTATCGCCTCTACCGGTGCTCTGTACGGCTTGAAGCGGAACTGGTGGATTGATGAGCGGCGTGATCCCATAAAATCTACTTACGCTGCCGCCAAATATCTGAAAAAATTGTATGAAGAATTTGACGACTGGTTTCTGGCGCTGGCGGCTTATAACACCGGCGAGCTGCGCGTCTGGAGGGCGATTCGCCGGGAAGGCACCCGGGATTACTGGAAATTGCGCTCCTTGCCGAAACAAACCCGTAACTATATTCCTACGCTGATGGCAGGTATGACTATTGCCCTGAATCCTGAAAAATATGGCTTTGAAAACAATCCTAAAGAGACCTGGCGGTGGGATGAAATCACCATAAATGGTTGTTATGAATTTGAAGATATTGCGCGTGTCTGCGGCATTTCTTCATCTATTTTAAAAGAGTACAACCCGGAGTTAAGGCGCTGGATGACACCGCCGGATGAGGATCAATACGTTCTTCGAGTTCCGGTGGGCAAAGGCGAGAGGCTGGCTGAAAAGTTGGCGGAATTGCCTTCGGTGGAATCCAAACCGCAGTGGACGACCCATACAGTGCGTAGAGGGCAGACCCTTTCTTATATTGCCCGAAAATATGGGACCAGTGTTTCGGCATTGATTTCAGCTAATAATATCCGCAATAAAAACCAGATCAAGGTTGGACAGGTTCTGCGCATTCCGACCAGCGACTATTATGCCGCTGCAACGGTCTCATCGGATCAGGATTTGATTATCCACGTCGTTAAAAAGGGCGAAACATTGAGTGAGATCGGAGAAAAGTACGGTGTCAGTATCAGTAAAATTCGGTCACTCAATGACCTCTATGGCAAGCGCTATATTTACCCCAGGCAAAAATTGAAAATCCCGGTTAAAAAAAGTCGGACAGTTCAATATTCCTCGAAACCCTCTGGAGCGACAAAAATCATCCACGTGGTCAAAAAAGGTGAAACCCTGAGTGAGATTGCCGATGCTTACAATGTGGGACTCAGCCGGGTTCGCTCCTGGAATAATCTTTACGGAAGAAAATTTATCTATCCGGGACAAAAAATTATCCTATACAAATCAACCGGAAGCTAGGTTATTTTGAGAAAATCGGATCGAGCCTTATCCGTCATTGTGCTGGTTATCGTCGGCATTGTTATCGTTGGGCTTTTATCCAATGTCACCTGGACGGGAGCTGCGCGTTCCGGTTCGGCGCGCGGTGATATTGCCGTTGTTGATATAAAAGGGATGATTGTGTCGGCTGAAAAGATAGCCGCGCAGATCAATAAACACCGTCGAAATTCAGATCTAAAGGGCATGCTGCTCCGGATTGATTCGCCTGGTGGCGGCTCGGCGGCTTTTCAGGAGTTATACCGGGAAGTGAAGCGCTTCAGAGATGAAGGCAGACCGGTTGTGGCGGCAATTGCGTCGGTTGGTGCTTCCGGCGGCTATTATGTGGCTTTGGGTGCGACGAAAATTATCGCCAATCCAGCGAGTGTGACTGGCAGCATCGGCGTGATCGTGGATTTCCCGGTGGCTGTGGAACTGCTTGAGAAAATCGGTTTATCTGTGGAGACGGTCAAGAGTGGTGAGTATAAAGATGTCGGTTCGCCCTATCGGGAATTTACATCTGAAGATAAAGCCCGGCTTGATGCAGTTGTCCAAGACATTTATAATCAATTTGTTAATACCGTTTCGCTGGAGCGCAAAATTGATAAAAAGGAATTGTTAAAAATCTCTGACGGACGTATATTTACGGGTTCACAGGCTTTGGAGTATGGGTTAATTGATACACTGGGAACTTTTGAAGATGCAGTAGTGATGGTTGGAAAGTTGGCTGGGATTACCGGACGACCAAAATTGGTATTTCCGCCCAAACAATCAAGGACTCTGTTTGATTTGCTTTTTACCGAAATTGAAGAGGTGTTTGCACTGTTTGCAGCTATCCCGACTCTGAATTACCTGTGGAGATAAGGAGGTTTAACCGTGACAAAAGCTGATATCGTAGACGTTGTATCGCGTGCGACCGGATTGACGAAGGTTGATACCGAAGCCGTTATTGATGGCTTTTTGGCAACGATTACTGATGCACTTCAACGCGGCGAGCGGGTCGAGTTCCGGGGCTTTGGCAGCTTCAGTCTGAAGGTTCGTAAGCCCAAGAAGGCGCGGAATCCTGGGACCGGCGAAGAAATTCATCTGCCCGAAAGGATCGTGCCGGTATTCAAACCTTCCAAACTCTTAAAGGACAGTATAAACCAACGATACAATCTAAATTTGGAATGATTTTCGATTAAGGAGATAATCTGTATGCCCTGTGGTAAGAAAAGAAAAAAGAGAAAAATTGCAACACATAAGCGCAAGAAACGGTTAAGAAGAGACCGCCACAAGAAAAAAGGAAAATAGGTTAACACTGCAATTAATTGGGGAGTGGTGAGGGCGGAATGGTCGTCACCACTCTTTTTTAATGGAAGAAAAAATTTACAGCGTATCCGAGATTTCCTCCGAGGTTAAACGGGTAATCGAACAATTTATCTCGCCCGTTTGGGTGGAGGGTGAAATTTCGAACTTTTCGGTCAGCCGGATCGGGCACGTCTACTTTTCTCTGAAAGATGAAAACGCCCTGATCAATTGTGTTCTCTGGCGGAATATCGCCGCAAGCATACCGTTTCATCTGTCAGCGGGAATGCGGGTGATTGTCTATGGCGAGATTATCACCTATCCGGCTCAATCTCAGTATCAGATCAATGTCAGAACGGTCCGGGCGGCTGGACTGGGCAGCCTCTTTATGGCGTTTGAAGCGCTGAAAAATAAGCTTGAAAAAGAGGGTCTTTTCGCCGCCGCATTGAAGAAACCAATCCCGCAAATGCCCCGGCGGATCGGTGTCGTTACCAGTATCACCGGCGCAGCGATTCGGGATATCATCGAAGTAAGCGGGCGCCGGAATCCGGCTGTCCAGCTGGTCATTTTTCCCGCTCAAGTCCAGGGAGAAAAAGCGGCTGATACTATCATCGAGGGTATAAGGACATTTAACCGGCTGAAAAACGTTGATCTGATCATCATCGGCAGAGGTGGCGGTTCCATCGAGGATTTATGGGCGTTTAACGAGGAAAAGTTGGTCCGGACAGTGGCTGCTTCAGAATTGCCGGTGATCAGCGCAGTTGGTCATGAAGTGGATTTCACTCTGTCCGATTTTGCTGCCGATTTCCGGGCACCCACTCCTTCAGCAGCGGCTGAACTGGCGGTTCCCGACAAACAGGCGATTGAACACAAGCTGCGTCAATATAGGGAGCGTTTGACCCAGATCGTGACGTATGCAATTGCTCAGAAAACCCAGCGATTGGATCATCTCTATTCCCGAATTTTGCACTATAACCCGGAGAGAATTGTGTCGGACTACCGGCAGAATTTGCGTGAGATTCATCAGCGCGTCCTTTTATCCATCAATAATCAGCTGAACCGGGCGCAGCTGCGTCTGGATCATTATCGTAACACGCTGCGGGTTTTGAATCCGAAAGAGATACTGAAGCGGGGCTTTGCGATTGTGTATACCGATAGCGGAAGAAAAGTTGTACGCTCTGTCAATGAAGTGACCGATGGCAGTGAAGTTACCGTGGAGGTATCCGACGGTCGTTTCGATGCAGAAGTCAAATCAACGGATAGACCATAGACTGGGAGGAGAAAGATATGCCAAAGAAGGATGTTTCCCTGGAAAATTCTTTTAAACGGCTGGAAGAAATCTTGGGTCAGCTGGAGTCCGGCGAATTGGAATTGGAAAAATCCATTCAGCTGTTTGAAGAAGCCATGACGCTGTCCACTGAGTGCCAGAAACAGCTGGAGGCTTTGGAGAAACGGGTGAAGGTGCTGGTTGAAAAGGACGGTGGCGAGTATACTGAAGAAGACTTGCAGGAGTAAAACATGATTATCGGACTTCATCTGCATCCTCATTTTAGGACAATTGCTGAAACACTTCCGGAAATTGTATCCTTTTTACTTTCGCAAAGACAGCAAGTAATCCTGCCGGAACTGGCTCGGAATTATATTCAAAATGATAATGCGTCCGTTAAATTCATTGCTGAGGATAAAATACCGGAACTGGTTGACGCCATGTTCAGTATTGGTGGTGACGGTTCTTTTCTGGGTGCCTCCCGGCTGATGGCGAAAACCGGCAAACCGGTCATCGGAATCCATCTGGGGGGACTCGGTTTTCTGGCGGATGTAAATATTGAAAACTATCGGGAGCGGCTGTCGGCTTTTTTAAAAGGCGACTATAAAGTCGAGGAACGCAGTGTTCTTAACGCGGTTGTGTCCACTTCAGACAAGAAAAAAACATATTTTGCGTTTAATGATTTTGTCATTGATAAAGGACACGTGATGACAATGATCAAGATTCGTACCTTTGTAGATGGTGAATACTTCAACACCTACCGCTCCGACGGTTTGATCGTTGCTACGCCGACCGGTTCCACAGCCTATTCACTGTCCGCCGGCGGACCGATTATCTCGCCCCATCTGAATGTTATCCTCATATCGCCGATTTGCCCGCATAGCCTCTCCGCCCGTCCGGTAGTATTGGCTGACAGTCAGACCATCCGAATTGATGCCGGCGATCTGAACAGCGATGTATCTTTGATTGTGGACGGACAGGACCGCATACCCCTTGCAACGGCAAAGGAGATTATTATCAATAAAGCCGATTTTACCCTGAAAATTGTCCGTTTTGAAGGGGACAGTTTTTTCAAAACCTTGCGCTCCAAGCTGAACTGGGGATTGGACATTCGGGGTAATTGACTCGCGGAAGATTCACTGGTTTTCCATCAATTTTTTATTAAATTTCTTTTAATGTCTGATTCCGTTCAAGTTAGACAGACCTACCAAGTTAACCATTAAGTGAGGGCATGAATTTACCAAAAGAGGGCAGAGACAAGCAGGAAATTCTGGCAGAGATGGAGCGGTATCGCACCGGCGATATTGATTACAAAAAGGGCAAAATTTTCAGTCTGATTTATGATCATAGTGAAGAACATACCGCTTTTCTGAAAAAAGCCTATGCGTTGTTTTTCAGCGAGAATGGGCTCAACCCCATGGCGTTTGAGAGCCTCAAGCGTTTTGAGAGTGAGGTTGTCCGGATGACAGCTGGAATGCTGCATGGCGATTCCGAGACGGTTGGCACTCTGACAAGCGGCGGGACCGAAAGTTGCATGCTGGCAGTAAAAACTTATCGGGATCGTCTGCTGAAACGCCGTCCGTGGATCAGGAGAGCGGAGCTGATTGTACCGGAATCGATCCATGTGGCTTTTGAAAAGGGGGCGGACTATTTTGGAGTTCGTTTACGGAAAATCCCGCTGGATGGGAATTACCGTGCCGATGTATTAAAAATCGGGCGAAAGATCAACCGTCGGACGGCGGCGATCGTCGCTTCGGCGCCCTCCTATCCCCATGGTTTGGTCGATCCGATTCCGGAAATGGCGCAGCTGGCAAGGGAGAGACATATTCCGTTGCATGTTGATTCCTGTCTGGGCGGTTTTTTCTTGCCCTTTGTAGAGCAGTTGGGGTATCCGGTACCGCAATTTGATTTTCGGGTGCCCGGTGTCACCTCAATATCAGCGGACATTCACAAGTATGGCTTTGGGGCTAAAGGCGCCTCGGTCATTTTGTACCGTGATATTGATTATTTAAAACATCAGTTTTTTATTTCTGAAAATTGGCCCGGCGGAATTTTTGCATCGCCGGCTATGTTAGGTACAAGACCGGGGGGCGCTATTGCGGCAGCCTGGGCGGCATTGCAGGTGATGGGAGCTCAGGGTTTTCTACATAATGCCAGAGTGATAATGGATACCACCACCAGCCTCATTAAAGGGATTGAAAACATTCCGGAATTGGCGGTTTTGGGAAAGCCGAACATGAGTGTCCTGGCTTACCGTTCCGTTGATGAGGCTGTCAATATCTATGCGGTAGCCGAGCAGATGGAGCAAAAGGGCTGGCATATCGATCGCCTCCAGAATCCCGCAGCCCTGCATATTATGATTACACCGCGGCACCAGGATTTTATCGGGCAATATATCCGCGATTTGAAAGATTCCGTCGAATATGTAAAAAATCATCCGGGGCTGGAGCTGCAGGGCAATGCGGCAACCTACGGAATGATTGCCAAAGTCCCGTTTCGGGGATTGATAAAAAAACAGGCGCTAAAAATGATGATGGATCTCTACGGTCCGGAGGCAAAATCCATTGATTTTTCCGAAAGCAGTGGCGGAATCGCTGAAAAGATCGGTAAATTTTTTATTAAAAAACGCTAGAATTCAGCGATGATGAATTTCATTTTCACACCAGGCTGAATTCAGTGTAAATTGATGTAATCCCGTTGCGAAATTTGCTGATCAGGTATTGCCATTAAATATTTGTTTCGAGTCCGAACATCAGAAAGTTGGTAGCTGCCTTGTAGTAGGGATCATTGGAATGATTTTTCCGATATGAATAATTCAGGAACAGGTCCAGGGACTTTAAAACCGGGATTTTTTCGCCGGAAAACTTCTTTTCTAATTGAATCGAAAAACCATTCTGATAATCTTGGCGAGTGCCGGCTTCAGTGAGTTCATTTCCCTCCAGATCATAAACAGGTCGGTGGTTATAAGATTTTTCCTGATAATAACCGGATAAAACTGCGATAAACTGGAAAGGTAAAAACTGTTTTAATGACATGGACAGTTCCTGACCTGAATAGCTGTAATGGTCATCAAACAGGACCTCATCTATATAAAATTCGTCTAATTCGGCAAAACGATTCTCACCAGACAGGGTATTACGAATAAGATACTGCGCCTGAACAGCTGTCAGACTGCTGATACTCTGGGCAATTTTTAATGAGGCCAGCAATTGCGATACTTTTGGAGAATCGATCACATAAGTTCGAGTCCGCAATCCACTCGGACTCGTAACTGAGTAAGTTTGATCCTCTGCATAGTCTTTATAAAAATAGTCAATCCCGCTTTGTAAGGTTGTGCGTGTCTGGAAAAATTTACTAATATTCAGTGACAGCACATTTTCAAAATAGCTGTAATCGGTATAATTAACATATGCTCTCATTCCCAGTGTGTTCTTTGCTCTGAACAGGATCGTAGGGAACAGATAATATTTTATCGAGGCAAATCCGTAATAATTATTGTTATCATATATTTCATAGACCGGTTTGTCGATTCGAAACCGGGCATATCCGCCGAAATACATTTCGTTTTTACTATCGCCTATCGACTGTTTTTTACTGATACCGAGGTGGTGATTTTGATTTTGCAGGTCTGAATATTTTGAAAAGAGATTCAGATTACCATTATAATAAAAGATGGTCTTAGATTTTGATTGATGGTATATCGTAAAGTTACCGGAAGATATATAATCTTCTGTTGGCGTATAATTCTGAAAGATATTGTCAGTGTAGCTGCCATGAATTTGGAAATTTAAAAAGGTTTGGGCATTGGCTGTATAGATTTGAAATATCATTAGAAAAACAAGACTGCCTGATAGATATTTTAGTGTTTTCATTGATTTAAACCTTTGAAATAACTGATATGATTTAATTAAAAAGCTTGAAGCAGTGGGGTGCTTAGCCCCACTGCTCCAAAGATATACTATGGTCTGCCTCGGCGGTGTCCGCGTTCACCTTGTCTTGGTCCGGCCATCGGGCCACCCACAGGCGCTTCAATTCCCCATTCGCCGAGTTGATCAGAGATTGCTGACCGGATGTCTTCGCGCGATGCACCCTGATCTCTCATTGTTTGAGTCAATTCGCGAATTTGGATACGCTGTTCGTTGTTAAGCCCGGGACCCCGTCCTATATTTTCCGGAGCTTCAATGCCCCATTCACCAAGAGTTGCGGCAACAGCGTTATGGATATCTTCACGCGTTGCATCCTGATCCTGCATAGATTCAATCAGCGCCTGGAGTTCTTGCTGTTGCTCTTCAGTTAGTTGATTCCAGATGGGGGAATTATTCATTTTGAACATCCGGCGAAAATCAGGATCAATGCTGTTCGGAATACCGTCACCATCGTGATCCGGTGCATTGTCATTGAAACCATCGCCGTTTTCATCGATGAAAAAAGGCGGTGTGTCCTGTGCCAGTGCGTTGGTGCTCAGTCCAACGAACAGAAAACTGGCGGCAAAAACCAGCAGCATGACTGTCAAGGTTTTCTTCTTACTCATTTTCTTCTCCTTCTTTTAGTGTTTTTAGTGTGATGTGATTGTTTCATTTTACTTTTTTCTGTTAATTCTTAATGTCAACCGGGCATTTATATGACAAGGATGATGCCAAAGTATATAAGTAATTATAAATGAATAAGATAGAATATAAATGCAGAATGATTTAATTATCTGAAACTCGATTTAATCGACGATATGGTCGAAGTTATTCGACGGATTCGTCGAATATACGGTTTGATATATTTGGATTTAGCGGGAGATGAAGAGTGAATTTACTTCAGATTAAACTTCTTAATTTTGTATCGGAGCTTGCGTTCGGTGATACCCAGCAAGCGCGCTGCTGCACTTTGGTTTTCCTGCGCTTGACGAAGTGAATTGATGATTAGTTGTTTTTCCAGTGCCTCAACCTG
>DSAS01000183.1 GCA_011046365.1 Fidelibacterota bacterium | reverse complement strand
ATGCCGGCAAAACCCGCTCCATCAAACACCGCAGACCATTCAAAATCGTACACGTTGAAGAATTGAACACCATCAAGGAAGCCAAACTCCGCGAAAAACAGATTAAGTCCTATAAGGGTGGTGTAGCATTCCGAAAATTAATCAGTAACTCGGGTTTGCCCCCGCCGTTGGCGGGATTCGTCCCGCTGAAAGCGGGAAATCCCGGTCTCTCCGCTTATGGTTTATGTCTATATCCTCCATAGTGAAAAAGATGGAGGATTTTATATCGGCTACACCGCCAATCTCAGCCGACGGGTTCAACAGCACAATGCCGGCAAAACCCGCTCACTCAGAATCGCCTTCATTTCAAAACAGGATCACGATAAAATCATAAATCATATGCGTATAAGCCGCAATACCATATCCGCGCAACACGTATAACAGCGATAAAAAGATACCCGCCACAAATCTAACCAGGAAAGTTTGTATATCGAATACATCGCCCAGGCTGCCCAGATAGTGAAATAGCGAAAAAATCAATGCAGCGGCACTTATCGCCACAACCATCGAAGTCACCGCCCGCAAGCGCAAGATATCTTTCAAAAAAAATGTGAATCCGCTGATCAGGACCACCCGGAAAATGAACTCTTCATAGACCCCCGCCCCCAGCGCCAGTACAATCAGCTCCTTTTTCCCCTGATCCGTTGGTACAGATAGCAACGCATCGCCAATCTTGTCCACTATGACATACATCAGCAGGGCAAACAGCAGACTTTCCAGTATCATTAATATAAAAAATTGAAAACGAAATTCGGGATTCCCCTCCCTCCGGTTATTAAAATAATAGGCGATCAGCAGCGCCGACAGGACCAGAAATCCAACCAGATAAAAACCATAGATGTTAAACATTCCAAAAAACTGGCGAAAGAGAATATCGGCACCATTCCGCAAACCGATTATATCAGAATGGTTATAGCTAAAAATCAGGACTTCATAGCTGATTAACATCGGCAGGGTAAACAGCAGACTGTAGAAAGGTGATTTAGAATATCGCCAGTAGACTTTTAATAAATCCATATTCTGCCCATTACCCGCATTGTCATTGACTAATTAATTAACATTGAGCAGCATTATTTAGCGGTGCATTCTCGTCCATTCGCGGTTAATGTTCCATTTTCAGCACCGCCAGAAAAGCCTCTTGGGGGATTTCGACCCTGCCAACCTGTTTCATCCGTTTCTTGCCCTCTTTCTGTTTTTCCAACAATTTCCGTTTGCGGGTAATATCACCGCCGTAACACTTGGCAGTCACATTTTTGCGCAGCGCCTTGACCGTCGTCCGAGCGATAATTTTACTGCCAATCGCCGCCTGAATGACTACCTCATAGAGCTGTTTGGGAATCAACTCTTTCAGTTTATTGCAAAATTCGCGACCGTGATAGAAAGCATTGCTGCGATGCACAATCCACGACAGGGCATCCACCGGTTCACCGTTGATCAAAATGTCCAATTTCACCAATTCGCCCGGTCGGAACCCGATAGGTTCGTAATCGAGTGAGGCATACCCCCGGCTCACCGATTTCAATTTATCGAAAAAATCAAACACTATTTCACCCAGCGGCAATTCATAAATAATCTGGACCTTGCCTGCATCCAGATAGTGAGTGGTTTTATAGATGCCCCGTTTTTCCTGGCAGAGTTTCAGGATATTGCCCAGATAATCCGAATGCACAATGATCTCCGCCCTTACAAAGGGTTCATCTATACGCTCGATATCCCCTGCCGCCGGCATGTCCGAAGGATTATGAATTTCAATCGTTCTGCCGTTTTTTAAAATTGCCTGATACCGAACGTTCGGCATCGTAGTAATCAGGTCCAGGTCGAATTCCCGCTCCAGCCGCTCCTGAACCACCTCCATATGCAGCAATCCAAGATAGCCGCAGCGAAATCCGAATCCCAGTGCCGTCGAGGTCTCCGTTTCGTAGACCAGCGCCGAATCATTGAGGACCATCTTCTCCAGCGAACTGCGCAAATCTTCATAGTCATCCGCGTCCACCGGATACATACCACTAAAAACCATTGGCTTTATTTCACGATAACCGGGCAGCGGTTTTGCAGCCGGTCGGCTTTTGACGGTAATCGTGTCACCAACCTTGATTTTTGAAATATCTTTCACGCCTCCGATAAGATAGCCCACATCCCCGGAAACCAGCCGATCGGTCTTAATCCGAACCATTTTGAAATAGCCCACCTCGGCTACTTCATAACTGCTGCTGTTCGTAAAAAACCGAATCATATCACCGGTATTAATCTTACCGTCAAAAACCCGGACATAGGCGACGGCACCCCGAAAGGGATCAAACACCGAATCAAAAATCAGCGCCCGAAAAGGGTCTTCCGGGTTGTAGCGAGGCGGCGGAATATATTCAATAATCGCCCTGAAAACCTCTTTTAAACCCGCACCACTCTTTGCACTGGTTAAGATAATTTCATCTTCACGGCATCCAATCAGCTCCATGAGCTGGTGCACTGCACTCCCAATATCGGCGCCCGGCAAATCAATTTTATTAATAATCGGTACAATCGTCAGATCGTTTTCGATTGCCAGATAGGCGTTGCTCACCGTCTGTGCCTCGACTCCCTGAGAGGCATCAACCAGCAGCAGCACCCCTTCACAAGCCGCCAGGCTGCGGGAAACCTCATAGGAAAAATCAACATGTCCCGGTGTATCAATCAGATTAAGAATATATTTCTGCCCATCGGTATGCCGGTAATGCATCTGAATCGGATGCGATTTAATGGTAATTCCCCGTTCCCGCTCCAGCTCCATACTATCGAGCACCTGGGACTTCATCTGCCGCTGACTGATGGTACCGGTATATTCCAGCATCCGGTCAGCCAGGGTTGATTTGCCATGGTCAATATGAGCGATAACCGAGAAATTTCGAACGTTTAATTCCATTGGGCAAATTTAGGGAAAACCCCCGCTCTAAACAAGGCGGCAGATTCGGAATATCGGCAGTTAAATCTTCAGGATTTGTACAGCTGGTGGCAGAGAATATATTCGGCGACCTTTTCCGGAACCAGCCCGCAAATAGGTTCGCCATTCTTCACCTTCTGTCGAATCGTACTGGCGGAGATATCAATCAGCGGATTCGATAAAAATTCAACCTGCTCGCAAAACTCAACCGCTATATCAGTCAACGAATATTGGGGTCTGGCAGCGACAACAACCTGCGCTTCAGCCATAATCCGCTGCGGCTGATACCAGGAATGAAATTCAGCCAAACTGTCAATACCAATTAAAAAATAGAGGTCCTTTCGTTCCAGATTTAATTCTTTCTTGATCTGCAGAATCGTGTCAATGGAGTAGGACACCCCCCGGCGCTCAATTTCTACTTTGGAAATTTCAAAATCCGGAAAAGGCTGCAAGGCTAAGCGTAACATCGCCAGCCGATTCCGGGCGGTACTGATCTCCCGGGACGTTTTATGCGGGGGTATATAAGTGGGAATAAATAGTATCCGGTTCAGCTGAAATTGGGTCAGGCATTGCTGTGCAATTGCCAGATGTCCGTTATGGGGCGGATCGAAGGTGCCGCCATAAAGACCAAGTTTCATTGCTGCTGTCTTCTTTTTTCCTCACGGGCTATTTTACGTTTTTCCCGATTGTAGACTCTTTCCAACGAGCGTAGATATTTCTCAATTTCCGGCGTCTTTGCGTATCTGTCAACAATTTTCAGCATTTCCCGGTACTGATCAAATTGACGCAAGCGGATATAACAATAGGCTTTCTCCAGGTGCGCAAAAACAGCCCATTTGGTGTCGTAATACTCGTCCAGCATTTTATCCAGATACAAAATCGCCGAATCATAATACTGCATCTTCCGGTACAGCTTGCCGCTTTCAAATACCTTACGAGCCAGTTTATTCCGGATATCGGTGATTTTCTCATCGGCTTCAGGGCGCAACTCGCTCGCCGGAAAGGCATCAATGAAATCCTGAAAGTACTGCAAGGCTCTGACCGTGCTCTGCTGATCCAGGGGATATTTCGGTGACTGTTCAAAATATGACAACGCTACCTGAAAATAGGCTTTTTCCACCAATGGGCTGTAGCTGTATCGCTCGATCAGCTGCTGATATTCCGACGCCGCCAGCAGGTACTCCTTTTTCTCAAAATAGCAATCGCCCAGATAGTACTGGGCATCATCCGCCAGCTCGCCGCCGGGCGAATTGAGCAACACCATATTAAAATTATCAATGGCTTTATCATAGCGCTTCTTTTGAAACGCCTCTTCACCGCGCTCGAAATACTCCGGTGCCGTCATCCGGACATCGTCCGCCTTTTTCGCACAGCTACCGACTAAAACCAGCAGAATTATTAAAAAGGTTAGACTACTATTAGCAATTTTTTTAAAGGTCATTATTTCCTGTAAATTTACCTGTCCAGATAAGCCTGTATTCAATTTCAAAATGCGACCGAAAGTGATACGCCACGAACCGGATTCCGGTAACGCACATCCGTCACCAAGCCCACATGCCAACTCACCCGGTCGGCTTTCTCGGAACTGTAGTTTTTCGCGGCAATCTGGGCATGAAAGGCGCTGATCAGGTGGTTAAACATAATCACCGTAGCGAAATTGGTCGCCATCTTGAGGGCGTCGTTGGAGTTTTTCCGCTGGGTCAAATAGTAATCGCGATGTTTGGATACTTTGATAACCGAATCGGATACGGCGTTGTAGTCAGTAAAATCATCCCAGCCACCGGCAAATTGATCGTATTTACCGATATTTTCATAAAAATCGCGGGTCTTCACCGGCTGGATATCACCGCTGCTGATATAGGATTCCCAACCGACTAACACCGAATCCAGATAGGATGGTTTCCCTTCATACATCTCACCGTTGTACTCCAGATGGATAATGTGTGATCCGTCCAGACCGGTCATAGTGTTTTTGTTCAACCAGAGATCGTAAAGAGTCCAGTGATCATCGGCAAAAGCGATATACTTATTTTCCAGGTCTTCGCCTTTATTCTTTTTATTGAAATACATTATCCAGGAAAAAACCTCCACGCTGGCAAACGCCAGCGCCTGCCACTTGGCACCGGCATAGAATTCACCCGCACCAGGTAAGATCGCCGACAGCAGAAATGCCCGCCCCGGCGATTTTTCATAATCAAATTCAAAGGAATCACTGGACATCGAACTGAACTTCAGCTGACTTTCCAGCAGACTGCGATCGGATTTGATCAGGGTTTCATTCGCCAGATGCAGTTGACCAAACACCAGAGAGGGTAACAAAATCGCCAGAAGCAAGAGCGTCTTGAATATCTTCACTTTCATCGTGCCTCCTTTATAAACCAAACAAAATTGTTAAATAACTGCGCCATTCATTGCCATAGGTGTGCGGATTGCCATCGCTGTCCGCTATGGTAAATTCGTCGAATCCATAGACAAAATCCAGACTTATTGCTGTGGGATAGGCATAAAATGAGAATCCGCTCAGGCGCAGCTGTATGCCGATATCCCGCTTGAAATCGGCGGTGAGTTTCTGAATCACGTCCCTGCCATTCAGGGTAAAATCGGGCCAGTCCAGACGGGGATAATCCTCCACCGCACTCCAGGCATTGCCCGCTTCCACATAAGTCGCCAGAAAGGCATTTTGCAGATTAAAAGACAAAATTTGAATGTCCTTCTCCACGAAAAGCGGTATCCGCCAGGTATAATCGGCAATCAGAAGGTTGCGCCCCTCAATGCTGTAAAAGGGATACCCCTTCAAGCCGGGCATTCCGCCGGCAAAGAAATTGAAAAAGGAGTCTACATCCGGTTTGGAAATCGTGCCGATCCGCCAACCGAGCGTCCCCACCAGTTTGTTCATAAAGGGATACTTATGATACCATTCGCCCTCATGGTCAATCAGCCAGTAATAATTTTTCCGAAACGCCACTCCGAAAGTTCCGTAGGCGCTGTTGACCTCAAAATCCCGGATGAATTTATCGTAATTACGCCAAATATTCGTATTTAAAACCACACCATTATCCGGATTGGTCTCGCTGTTGACCGTCCGGCGCACAAATTTATACTGCCAATTCAGCTTGAAATTCATCCCGCGGTAATAATCGTAAGTAAAACCATTTTGATATAGATTCACCTCGGGAATCTTGGTATCCGATACGGCTCGGTATTTTGAGAGAGAAATATCAAATCGAAATTTATTAAACCCGTCCCATGGCACCGAAATCCCGGTAACGAACTCGATCAGATCAAATTTATAGTCGAAGCTCGCCTCGTAAGCGCTGCTTATCATTGCCTTCTGATTGAATATACTCCTGGTAATGTTATAAAATTCCACAAACAGCGTCGGATACCATTGGTGATATTCCAGCAAAATAAAAAGGTCGCGGTCCCAGATGCGGTTCACCGCCGCACTGCCGAAAATATTAAATTTGTCCAGAATTTCCGATGAATAAAAATAGAATCCCGGTTTGACCTTCCCGTAGTCAACCATCAGTTTGGGCATAAAGAACATCTTCGAAAATTTCTGTCTATAGTCCGTCGCTGGCGGCAGGCTGTCCAGCGTAAATTCCATCACGCCGGGAACTTTTTCCGCATAATCAATATACCGGCTTAAACTCGGATCGAGAGCGGTAGGCTCGGTGATTTTGGCGATTTTGAAGGCGGAATTTTCAAACAGCGCATAAAGCAGTTCGCCTTTGGTATTCACCGTCGGCATAAAGGCGCCGCCCGGTACATTGGTTATGAGCTCTGTCGCACCGGTTTCCAGTGAGCGGCGGTAAATATTGAAAATCCCGGACTGATCGGAGGCGTAATAGAGCCATTTGCCGTCGGGACTGTAATAGGGATTACGGGTATCGTGAGCTGCGGTGTGCAGATATTCTATTCGATCTTCCGTCAGGTGATAGACCGCCAAATCCCGTCCATGGGCTGTCAGAAAATCAAACGCCAGCTGCTCTCCGTCGGGTGACCAGTGGGCGGCAAATATCTCTTCACCGTTGTTATAATCGGTAATCTTTTTGACTACCGGCTGCCCGAAGGTGACTTGCTGCAGATAGAGATTAGAGGTACCGTCCCTCCCGGAAACATAGACCAGCTGCTTACCATCAGGAGATATAGCCGGATTATAAGAGCGCGCAAACCGGGTCATTTGCCGCTCCTTTTTAGTATTCAGATCAAAGCGGTAGATATCATAGTAAACCGAACCATGCTTGTCGGGTTTACTGGCTTTCGAATAAAACAGATAGCGACCGTCAGGTGAAATGGAAGTGCGCGATAAAACGAGGGGCTGAATTTCCTTCATCTTACCGGTTTTCATGTTCAACTGCAGCAGAGCAGTCTGCATAAAATAGTCATGTCCCTTGTTGGATAAAAAATAGATCAGCGAATCGTTGCTCCATTCGGGATAATACTGAGTTGTAGCCTCCGCAACAATAATCTCGCCCTTGACCTCATGTGCCCGGATATCTTCAGTCAATCCAAAATATTGCTTTTCCAGCTGGTTGACCCATTCTCTATGTAACTCTTCGCCGCGAATCCCGGTCACATTTTTCATTGCTCTGTCTATGGAGTATTGCACCGGGCGCGACAGTTCGGCAGCCAAATCCGGAAGAATCTGCGGGCCAAAATGTTCCGCCAGATAATTCACAAAGGCATAGCCCTGATTATAGGTTGATTCATTGCCGATGCCCCGCTTGCCAAAGGAAGCCATCTCTGAAAAGGACAACACATTATTATTCAGCACCCGATCCCGCATCAACATATCACGGTGGGAGTCCCAGAAATCGTTGGACGTCCCGGGCCACATGTACTGCGCCATGCCCTCCGCCAGCCACATCGGAATCACCACGCCTGGAATCGGATAAGAGGTGATCACCCGCGGATATCCGTAAATGACGTCATCCCGCTTCTCATCTTCGTAGTCAAGCACCTGGAAGTAAAATCCGGGCACCGAGCGGGTGAACTTCATGGTTTTCGCCAGCGAAACGATATGTGCAAATTCGTGACTGATGACATCCAGCAACCAGTGATGGTTACCCCTCAGCGGATAATCCAGAGGCGTCGCCCAGATTTCGATTTTATTATCATAGTAATAAGCCGCACCGTTGGAAATATCACCGATATCCTTGATAATCAGATCGGTTTTCGCATCGGGCTCAAAGTTGTAGAACGAAGTAATCGGTCCGTATACTGTCTCGGCGATCTCAGCGCTCCGCTGAGCCGTCCATTCCGCTCCCCGATGATAGTGAATCTCAAAATGCTCTGTCTCAAAGGTTTTCCACTCCAGCTCCGGATGATTGTAAGTCGCAAAGCCGTCCTGCCCTATCGCCGTTACGGTCAAGCCAAAAAAAAGAATCCCGATAAATGTATATGGATGTAAAGGGGGCGCTTTATACACTAATGAACAACCATAATTTTGACAATTTTACTTTCGGTCTTGCCTCCCGCTGAGGCTTGCACCACAGCAAAATAGACGCCGTTGGCAATGTTACTGACATCCCAATCTTTCTCATTGTAATCATTGACCAGCGGCTGGGCATCGCTGAATGATTTTATGAAATTGCCCGCCAAATCATAGATTGTAATCTCGATTTTACAGGCTGACATCGGATAATAACGAATAGCGGTGCGATTGTTTTTCGTCGGGTTCGGCCAGTTGAAGGTTTTGGCTTTGTCCAGCAATCTGTCGGCAGCTTCGCTTTCCTCTGTTGGTATGACAGGGTAGAAAAAACTGTGCTGCACATCTCCACCAAAGCAGTACCAGGCATCTTCCGAAAGCGGATTGGTCGTCAGATAAACCCCGACAATTTTCGTTCCGGCGAGGTTAGAAGAGAGCAGAAAGGTGCCGTTTTCGTTTTCCATCAGGACCGATTTTTCAGTCAGGCTGCTGGGTATGGCGCGGGGAAAACCGTCAATCAAATGCCCGTGATAATTATACGCCAGGATACCGACGCCCGCCAGCATTGCGATGATATCCGCAATCCCGTCGCCGTCCACGTCGGTGGTCAAAATATGCGGCTGGAAGGTTTTCCCGCGATGGAGATTCGGGACGGAGATCGGAAAATTGGCTTCCAGAATGAGATTTTCATTAAAAGCAAATATCTGACTTTCGTTTTTGGCAATAATCTCTACTCTCCCATCGCCGTCAATATCGGCAAACGCCAGTGTCGAGTCGAAACTGCCAGTATACGTCAATAAACCGGGCGCATCGCCACTTTCATCAAGAAGCAGACAGAGCCGGTCGGAGCCGACCGCCACGATATCAGGCAGGGAATTAGCGTTGATATATGCCAATCCCAGAGCGGTTATCCCGGCGCCGAAATCAACATCACTCTGTACAACCGCCAAAGTAACCGGATTGATCAGGAGTAATTTACCCTCTGGAGAGATAGAATAAACCGCTAAGCCGTCACTGACCAGTTTGTCCACCGGATAAGCAACCGGGTTGACGACAGCAGTGTTATCTCCGGGATAGTAGGCAAGTAAATAATGTGTATCCGCCTGCTCATCAACCGTGCAAAAGATGACCCGGTCGCCGAAAACCAGCCGATTTGAGATGATGCGTGTCCCGGGCAATTGCGCATTGGCTTCCGGAATCAGGTCGCCGCTTTCCGAGATACGGTAATTCCAAAGCGCCAGGCTATCCGCCGAAGCCATCCGGCTGAAAACGAAAAAGTAGTAACGATCAGACATTTGAATTACAGACGGAAAAACAGAATATCCGGAAGTGATGTTAGCATGTCGCAGTTCTGCTCCGGATTCAGCATAGGTGGAGTAATAAGAGTTGGACTGGTTCCAGTGAGCCAGTAGTCCTGCCGCCGGATCGCTGGGATCGAAATTAATCGGGAAGAGCGCCAAATCCGGAGTCTCTCCCGGACTGAAAATCGTCGGCGGCACGGAAAAACCTTCAATCAGATAGTCCAAACGAATCCGAAAACTCATTACCGGTGCCGTCGGACCGATACTGTCCACACAAATTCCGGTGTAAGCCCGGTCGTTACTGCGCGATGAGGGATTGGTTGTATTTGTAAAGCCCACCCTTTTTTGAGCATCCATCGGGTAATTCTGGTTCAGGTCCCAGAAGCCCTCATTACCCGCAAACCAGGGATCGAAATACCACCCGGCATCAATGTTGGCACCAATCATCTGGGATGCATAGCCCAAGTCCTGCGCACCGTCACCCTCCTCCAGATCAACACCACGCCGGTTTTTATCGTTATTAATACTATTACTGCTCAGATTCGCATTGATGACCGACTCGTCAATATGCCAGATCAGCAGACCCGAACCCGGCAAACCGTAATCATAACGGGGGACCGACAGAAGCACGCCGGTTTTCTTCGAAAAGACCGCCCCAATCGAATCGGCGATCAGCGGAATCAGCGGCGGCCAGTCCTTTTCGCCATTCTCGATATACAATTTATACTGAATACTGTCCAGATAGACCCCGGGGCGAATATGGGAGTAGCGGTTTTCGAGAAAGAAATACTCGTGATCATTAACCGGAATTTTCCAAAGCGTCGTATCGGCGCCCGACTCGGCATGTTTTAACCTGACATCATGAAAACCACCGGCGGTCACCGGTTTATCCCAGCCCATATGATACCTTTCCCACGCCGACGGAAAAGCCGGCACCAGTCCGTTCAGATTCGCCGAACCCTGGTCCATCAGCCCGAATCTTCCAATCCCGGACTCGCCGGTTTCCGTATTGTACAGTCCCGGCAAACCCAGATAAAAACCCATCATAAACGCAAAGGTTCCGTTCAAGCCGATCTGATAATCGCAGGGCGTGGTTGCTCCACCGAAAATATCTTCCCAGTTAGAATAGAGCAGGTGATTCTGCGACTCCGGTAAAATAATGCCCTCACTAATCGGATAATTATCATCCACAAGAATACTGTTCCCGGCTAAACCGACGGATGCAAAGTAGTTTTGAATATCACTGCGGCTCAGATAAGCCGACGGAATATCGTAGGGCGTCGGATCGAGATCAATGGCAAAATCCTGCCCGACTCCGGCATGAAAAACAACCACAACATCATATTGACTGAAATCAATGTCATCATCGGCATCGGCGATCTGCACCGCTTCCACCAGCAACTCCGTCAGGCGGATGTCAATCGAGTCCTTTTCCAAAAACGGGTGATAATACCGCATTTCCCGGGATAATGTATATACCTGGTCATCATCAATTGGAAAAACCGCTGAACTGATGGTGTCAATCATCAGCTGCCCGGCGGAGGCATGGCGATAAAAATTCGATAGTGCTTTGATATGGTCACGGAAATAGGCATTGTTATGTGGTGCAGGATCAATGACGGGAAAATTTTCATCCTTGCAGGGCAATTCAACCGGCGTCGTGAGAAAACGACCGTCGCCGGTTGTCGCCTCAAAATCATCGGGCTGAAACTCAGCCCGCAAAGCGCAGATGGAGATTGTGCCGGAAACAGAATTCTGATAAGATTGAGAAGCAATATTATTCCGCAGGAGCGGAATAATTTCAGCAGATGCCGATATTGATAGCACCCACAATAAAATGGTTAAAAAGAACGGGCTGTAGAGGTTGTTTTTTTTCATTGTCCAATTGAGTCTGCAAACTGTTGGATACCCTGGATTAACTATAGAACCGGAGCCCCTCCTAGAACCGGATATCAATCGAAAAGATCATCGTGTTCTGACGGGGATGCCCCGGGTCGCCGGCGGTATAGCCGAAATCGAAACCGAGTCCGGCATAGCGCAATCCGGCACCGAAGGTCGGCACCGGCCATTTATCCTTAACCAGAATCTTACCTGTCTTATCATAAATAAAGCCCATACGGATGGCAAACAGATCGGAATACCAGTATTCGATCCCGAAATTGTGGGTCAATTTCTCCAGCTCATTCCCGAGAGTGCCGGTCATTTTCTCTTTATCGCCCTTTTTATTATAGACGCCACCCTCCTGCGGAATAAGGTCCCCATCTTCATTTTTGGTATAGCCGCCGATTTTTCCGTCGTTATCCAGATCGGGATTTTTTAATAACAGCCAGTCGTCAATCCAGGAGGTAAAAATACCCAGATACCACTCATCCGTATAGGCGGTTTCCCGCTGACCGTCTCTGTTGTACTCACCGCCGATTTGAGGGAGACCGTCTTCATTGTAATTCCCGATAATACCATCGTCATCAAGGTCGCGACTGGGATAGGAGGCTACCAGGAGTTTGTTGATATCATAGGCGATAGTGATCTTGTTGTATTCTCCGCCAAAGGTGTAGTTCAGACCCATTTTGAGATTGGTCGGCATGGGGTCTGCCTGCGCAACATCAATAAAAGCGATTTTGGGTCCAATATTTGTAATCGCTGCCCCAAAGGTCAAATCTCTGAGGAGAAACTGGCGTTTGATATAACCGACATCAAAGGCAAAATTGGTCGAGGTCCCCTTCCCTTTTTCAGCACCGGCGCCCTGATCAGTCAGATGCTGGTGAATCATTTTTACATTAATACCGAGTGACGAGGTCTGTGACAGAGCCGTACCATAAGACCCGGTTATAGCCAGCATAAAAGATGCAAAGGTGCCCAGATAATTGGCATATTCATCCATGCGCTCCTGTTCACCTAAATTCAGTAAAATGATATGACCGCCCAGCATACCGACATTTTTCACAAAATGGCGGTATCCGATAAAATCGTAATAGATATCGTTGGCTAAATTGGGTAGCCAGTTCGTATGCGTCAGAGAAAGCTCCCGACCGGTTAAAAAACCCAGACCTGCCGGATTAAAGTATGAAGCGTAGGCATCATCGGCGATGGCTGCCCCGACTTCGCCCATGCCGGCTGAGCGCGCACCGGGATTGATGAGCATCCAGATGGCACCCGCCTCACTTTGGGCAAAGACAGGCGTTACACTGACGATTAATAATATGAATATGATCACGTATTTTTTCATTTATTACCTCCTGAGAAAACAAAAAACCGAAAATAGATGTAATTCGGTCACGCATTACCAGAAATTTGGAAATTTTCGGAAGAAACAGAGTCGGTTTTTCTTCGATCGGGATTTATCAATTACTCGATAGGCACTCCATTTTCGGGCAAAAATTAAATGTATTTCCATCAAGAAACAAGCACATTTCCATTTTTACACCGGATTAAAATTTCTCGGCTTCATCAATAAGCATGACCGGAATATCGTTTTTAATGTCAAACTTGAGCCGGCACTCGTGACAGATCAGTTTCGAATGCTCTCGATCATATTCGATCTCTTTTTTGCATTTTGGACACACCAAAATCTCCAGCAGCTCATCAGACAGCATATTTACCTCGCTTGATCAAAGATTGCACTGATACGGGTCACTCTCATACTATTGTCTGTAGAAAATTGTTCCCAATATTACCGTTTTCAGCCCGGTTTGCTAACCGGACAGTTTATTGATCTGGTCTTTAAATTCATCCAGATCCTTGAATTTTTTATATACCGAAGCAAAGCGGATATAGGCAACTTCGTCCAGCTCTTTCAGATATTTACTCACCAGTTCGCCGATGAAGCTTGAGGCGACCTCGCCGCCGGAAAGCTCTTCAATCTCCTTTTCAATATCAATTACCACCGACTCTAGCTTGTCCATCGGCACCGGTCGTTTATTACAGGCGATTCTCAGGCTGTTCAGCAGTTTCTGGCGGTCGTACTCCTCCCGCCGACCGTCGTTTTTAATGATCGTCAGGGGATATTCCACCACATATTCATAGGTGGTAAAGCGGTGCCCGCAGTCGAGACATTCACGTCGTCGGCGAATGGCGTTATTCTTCTGGGCAGAGCGGGAGTCAACAACTTTCGTTTCGTTGGAATCACAAAAGGGACATTTCATGGCTAACCTATGCGTTTATTTCTTGATATAAAGGAAACTGGCGGCACAGCTCGCGAACCTCCTCCCGGACGGCGTGTTTGACAGCCTCACTCTCATGATTGCTAATCACCTTATCAATTAATTTGGCGATGAGGCGCATTTCCGTCTCTTGCATCCCGCGGGTGGTAATTGCCGCAGTTCCGATGCGAATTCCGCTGGTGATAAAGGGACTTTTCGTATCAAAGGGAACCATATTTTTATTGGTGGTGATCCCGGCTTCTTCGAGCATGTTTTCAGCCTGTTTGCCGGTGATTCCTTTATTGGTCAAATCAATCAGCATCAGATGATTATCTGTTCCGCCGGAGATTAATTGATAATCCATGCGCACCAGTTCGTCCGCCAGGGTCCTGGCATTATTGATGATCTGCTGAGCATATTTTTTAAATTCCGGTTGCAACGCTTCGCCAAAGGCAACCGCCTTGGCAGCAATGATATGCATCAGCGGTCCGCCTTGAATTCCCGGCATGACATTGGAATCGAGCAGTTCCGACATCATTTTGGTGCGCCCGCTTTTTGCCGCCACAATCCCGAAGGGATTTTCAAAATCCTTGCCCATCAGGATCAAGCCCCCGCGCGGTCCCCGCAGGGTTTTGTGGGTCGTGGAAGTGACCACATGACAGCAGGGCAAAGGATCGGGATGTAATCCCGCCGCAATCAGTCCGGCGGGATGCGCCACATCGGCTACCAAAAATGCACCGACACTGTCGGCAATTTCTCGAAAACGCTGAAAATCAAGAAAGCGGGGATAGGCACTGCCGCCGGCAATGATCATTTTGGGTTTAGCCTCTTTGGCAATTGCCGCCATCCGGTCAAAATCAATCCGACCGGTTTTGTGGTCTACTCCATAGGATACAATCCGAAACAGCTT
>DSAS01000116.1 GCA_011046365.1 Fidelibacterota bacterium | reverse complement strand
TTCTCGACCCATTTCCGCCTCAATAAATCCGTTTCCAGAGTCCATTCGACGGAATCGGGATATTGGTCAAGCACATCAAGATTGTATTTATAGAAATTCTCGCCCGATTTCGCCACCTCATAGTAGCCGTTACCTTTTACCAGGTAGGCTACATTTCTAAAAACGAGACCGGAATGAATCTGATAGAGGGTGTTCAGAGAGTAAATTTGCTGCAGAAAATCATCGGTGTAGGCTTTATACCCCCTGCGTCGCGCTTCCCGGTTGTCAATATCCGCCGCCGGGACACCATCCCAGGCAAGGTTGGCATTTTCATAACCGATCAATGCCCGCAGCTGATTTGTCATCGCACCGTGACGATGTTCAATACCCGCCGCAAAAGCTTTCTGGCGGCTGTCATGATATTCCCGGTATCCATCGGAACTGATTGCCGAAAACCGGGCAGAAGCGCTGAGATTTTCACCCAGTTTCCCACCGGAATTCGCCTGCAGAGTGATCTTTTGGGTATTATAACTTCCATAACCGGTGGTCAGCGCCAATTCAGGTTCTGGCTGGGCGATCCGGGTCTGGACATTTATAGAACCGCCGAATGCCGCCGCACCGTAGAGGCTGTTACCAATACCCCGTTGAATCTGGACATCACGGGCATCCGCAAGAATATCGGCATGATCCACCCAGTAGACCTGATGGCTTTCGTTATCGTTGAGCGGAACATTATCCAGCATCACCGCAATGCGACTTTGGTCAAATCCCCGAATCTGAACGTAGGAGTAGCCGGTGCCGTTACCGCTTTCGCTGTAGGAATAGACGCCCGGCTCCAGGGTCAGCATCATCGGGACATCCTCAACGGTATAGCGCATCCTGATCTCTTCGGCAG
This sequence comes from Fidelibacterota bacterium, assembly GCA_011046365.1. Lineage (GTDB taxonomy): Bacteria > Fidelibacterota > UBA2242 > UBA2242 > UBA2242 > B118-G9. Next base: position 13,901 of record DSAS01000116.1, on the reverse strand, counting down.
AGAGATTGGAAAATGCCACCGGAGTGACTCCTTCAATGGCACGCGTTGCCGTCACCAGGACGTCCCGCCCGGGGAGAACGGTCGGCATTAACCGGATTATCCCGAGATTTTCTGAACTGATGATTAAGGACGTATCACGGTAAGCAATATGGGAGATTGTAATTTCCCTCCCAATGCCCACTGCACTCAGCAAAAATTCACCTGCCTTGTCGGTAATGGTACCGCCCCCGTCTTCCAGAATTACATTGGCATAAGCAACCGGTTCACCACTGTCGGCTGCGATTACCCTGCCGCTGACAGTCATATCACCGGCATACAGAGATGCCATCATGCAGATGCTGAGGCAGGTGACGAAAAAAAATTGGATGTTGCGTTGGATAAGCATAATTCCTCCCTTCGCTGGTATTATCCAGATCAGGTTCATAGGGTATTTTCTCAGCTGATCAGCCATCCGGATCAGCACCCCTGGACCGTCGCTGTGTCAAATGAAGACAGTAAAAATATAAGCACTCTGCCGGCTAATTGCAAGCCGATTTATCTGTTCGTTTTCCGGTAAATTTTAGCGGGAACGCCTGGGAGTCGAACCCAGCTTCCCGATTGTCTCGGGAACAGCGATTTTGAAGACCGTGGCACCCACCGGGGTTGCATTCATTCCCATGAATTCCTTTTAATTACAATGAAATCTATTTTATGCAATGATTTCAAACGCTCTCCGGCGCGGTTGGCTTCCTCCTGAGATTCATAATTGCCCACCCGAACCGCCAGTAGATCGCCGCTTTTACCTTTTATCTTTTGAATGTAGGGCTGATAACCATACGTGCTCAAACGGTTTTTTAACGCCAGCGCATTCTGGGAATTACCGAAGGCACCGACCTGAAGCGCCCACTTCTCACCGGACGGCTTCTGCTCGACTATGCCCGGAGCTGCTGTCCGGGTGGTAACTGCAACCGGTTTTTCGCCGGTCACATAAGTTGATACGGACTGGTAATTGAAAAAAGGCATTTTCAGATCGGGATATAGTCTTAGATAATAGGAGTAATAGTAGTCCACCGAATCCTTTTTATTCATGACATTGAAACTGCATAGCATCATGTAGACACAGTTAGCCACATTCTCGCTATCGGGATATTTGGCAATCAGCTGTTTGGAATAGTCAATCGTCTTCTTATACAGCCCTTTGGTGTAGAGATATTCGATGATTTTCGTCAGTGCATCATCAGCACGGTTGCTATTTGGGTATTGACTCATGACGTCTTTATAAATCAAGAGGGCTTTGTCACCGTCCCGTTCAACCAGCGCCGATAGATACAGCACATCGGGATTGTTGGGATATTTACGAATCAAATCCGGAATCGCCTGCCGAACCTGATCCACCTGATCCTTTTCGATACTGTTAAAATACTGTTCCAGACTCTGTGCAAAGACGGGACTGGTAAAAAGCAGGATAAATATCGGCAGTAAACGTCGCATCATTAATCTAAAAATGTATCCTCCGTTCCGCAAACCGGACAAATCCATAGCGGCTGATCGGCTAAATGACTGCAATGAGAACAGCGCACTTCCTTGATTGTATCGAATTGGTTCAGCAATTCCGCCAAGACATCACCGGCTTCACGATTTCGTTCCAGGGCAATCAAAATCTTACTATAGGCGATCTTGGCGATCAGGGAATCCGGATTGGTCACCATCAGGTCGCTCACCATGTCCAACGCTCTGGTCAGATTTCCCTTACGTTCATAAAAATCCGCCAACTCGGTAATCGTGCGGACATCATGGGGCTCTTTATCCAGGATTTTATGATAAAATTCTTCGATCCTTCCGAAATTCCCATGATTAAACAGCACTCGCTTCAGATGGGGATAGACCAGCCAGGCTTTTTTCGGCGCCACATCGGCAAATTTCTCCCACCATTCGACGGCATCGGTATCCCTTTTTTCTTTCAGATAGGACTCCGCCATGTAGTAGTAACTGGCTTCGCACTGAGCATCTATTTTCATTGCTTTGCGGAATAACAGACGGGCGTCATGGAAATTTCCCAGATTGAATTTTTCCAGCCCTTCCTGCACTTTATAAATCGCCATGGCGCGTTTATTAACCGCTTTGCGGATTTGCAACACCTTCTCCATGTACTCCAGCGCCTTGTTCCACTTCTTCAAATCCCTGTACAGGTGCCAGATTTTCTCCAGTGCCCAGATATTTTTCTTATCAACATCAAGAATATTCAATGCCACCGACAGGGCGAGCCCCTTCTCACCCATTGCAATATAATCCAGCACCAGATTTCGCATGATTTCCAGTTTCTGCAATTTGTTGATATCTTGCCGGTACAGCAGCGCCTGATGCACTTTCACAGCCGGTTTGATCTGTCCGGTCTTGCGCAGCACATGTCCCAATTTTATATAGGCATCAATGTGGTTGGTATCCTTCTCAATAATCGCCTTTAATTCACGGATTGCCTTATGGTACTCTTTCTGCAAAATGTGATTCAAAGCCTGGGTATAGAGCATGGATTTTGGTTGGGCGACGGATTTTTTCCGACCAAAAGCGGCAATAATAATGGCGATTAATATTACGCCGAATACAACTACTAAAATGATCTCAAGTGTGGTCATTTATTATTCCTTTTATTGATCATTCCTTGATTTCAACATCTTCGAGTTCCCGGTTTCGCAGTAAATCAATCTCCTTTTTGAGCTTTTTATACTCCGTATTCAGGAGCCGGTTAATTTTCTTCTGTTCCAATATCTGAAATCCGGCAATCAAATAGCCCCCTAAAAACCCGGTCACCAGCGCAATCAGCAATATGATTATCATTTCCGTCGTGAACATATAATTGCTGCTGAAGAATTTCAAGGTGATTTTCTGACCGACGTTCTGAACAACAAATACCAGCAGCAGCAGTACAATCAATACCAATACGAGTAGTTTTACATATTTCATAGCAACCTCACGTTTGATGAATTTTGCCAAAAAGACTTACACCGGCAGTGCCACTGATAAATACATCCACTATTTCACCTATTTCAGCGCTGCCTGCTTTTAAAATTACCAGTTTATTTGAATTCGTCCTACCAATTTTTTCAGCTGAATCTTTTTTACTGGTACCATCAATTAAAACCTGTTGGATTGTGCCGACGGTCTCGCGATACCGGATCGCTGTGTGTTTTTTCTGCTTTGCAATAATCCTGTCCAGGCGCCCGGCTTTTTCGGTTTCGGGAACGTCATCGGTTAATTTTGCGGCTGCCGTGCCCGGTCGTGGTGAATATTTAAACATATAGGCGTTATCATAGATTACTTCTTCCATTACTTTGAGCGTATCATCGAAATCGGCGTCTGATTCACCGGGGAAACCGACAATAATATCCGTTGTAAGTCCACAAGCGGGCAGATGTTGACGAATATTATCCACCAGTTTCAAATAATCGCTCTGGGTATAGGAGCGCTTCATTCTAGATAATATCCGGCTGGAGCCGGACTGCAGCGGCAGATGAATGTGCTTACAGATATTGTCAAAATCTCGCATCACCGCCAGCATCTCGAGATTGACATCTGCGGGATGGGGCGATGTAAACCGGATGCGCCGAACCCCCGGGATCTGTGCCACTTTCTCCAATAAATCGGGGAATTTATTGCCATCATAACAATAGGAATTTACATTTTGACCTAACAGTGTCATCTCCTGAAAACCGTCACCCACCGCCTGCCTTATCTCTTCCAGAATGCTGTTAACCGAACGACTCCGCTCCCGCCCGCGGGTAAAGGGCACAATACAGTAGGAACAGAATTTATCACAGCCCCGCATAATTGAGACCCAGGCGTTGACTACACTGTGACGAAAAGGCGTTATTTTGTCATATACTTCAGTTTTAGAAAGTTTAACATCAATCGCCGGCTGGAATTTATTGGTTATCAGTTCGGGAATTCGGCGATAAGTGTCGGGTCCCAGAACGAGATCAATAAACGGCTTTTTTTCGATTATTCGACCGCGGTCTCGTTGAGCGACACATCCAACCAAGCCCAGTCGCAGGTTCGGGTTTATTATTTTCAACGATTTAAACTGAGACAATCTTGCCAAAGCCCGATTTTCAGCACCCTGACGAACGCTGCAGGTATTGACCAAAATGATATCGGCTTCTTCAGGATTATCTGTCGCAATATACCGTTCTTTCTGAAGAATTCCGGCAATAACCTCGGAATCCGCCTCATTCATCTGGCATCCGTAGGTTTCAATGTAATATTTCCCGGCGCTCATTGTGTCTGAAACTTAATAAAAATCAGCCTATTATTAAAGCTGAATTAGAGCGTAAATTGAGAGATTTTTGAAATGCTGCTTACCGGATATAACCGGTGAAGAAATAATCCAGGGGGTCTTTATTAATCCGAAACTGGCGAATCTCATAATGCAGATGCGAGGCAGTACTGCGTCCAGTGCAACCGACTTCGGCGATTTTCTGTCCTCGTTTGACCACATCACCCGGTTTCACAAGCATCTTCGACAGATGGGCGTAAAAGGTGGAGTAACCGTATCCGTGATCAATTTTGATGATTTTTCCGTAAGTTCCGCTGTAGTTGGTACTCCTGACGACACCATCGGCGGTTGCATATACGGGAGTGCCGGTCGGTGCTGATATGTCAACCCCGTAGTGAAATTGTCGTTCCCCTGTAAAAGGATCACGCCGGTAGCCAAAACCGTCGGAAATATAGCCGGTATTGACCGGTCGGATGGAAGGGGTGGATTTTATCTGCGGAGAGCGATGCTGAATGGCATTATAAATTTCTTCGTAACTGATCCGTTCCAGCTTAATTTCACGGCTTAAACGGTCAAGGTCCCCAGCCAGTTCGGATACTTTAATGTCATCGGGAATTAAGTTATCCAATTCTTCACCCTGAAAACTGTACTTCCCTCCGATTCCCAGCTTCCGGACGTCCTGATCAATGACGGGAATATCAATATAGGTCCGAATTGCCTGGTCTTTTTCAGTGAGCACATGTAATTCCGACTCCATCTGCTGAATTCGGTTCTTCAGGTCGTATAGAGTACCCACCAGTCGGCTGTTATTTTTTTGCAACCGAACCATTTTGGCATTGTAGATGGAATTTGAAAACAGATTAATACCGACAATCACGGCACCGATGAAAAGCATAAATGCGCAACAGATCGAAAAGACTATTCGCCTTTGTGACAAGGAAAATGATTTGTGTTTTTGCTTAGAGTTCCAGACGAGAACAATCTTCGATTGCTTCTTCATGACTCCTTTCGTACCACTTATTCGATATTTACACGCTTATTTTTTCTCATCGCCGTTTCATATTAAGAATTCCAAAACAATTTGTCAACATTTTTTATTAGCCCAGATATCCTTTCAGATTTAGAGCCCTGGAGGTATGCCGCAACTTTCGCAGCGCTTTTTCTTTTATCTGTCGGACTCGTTCACGGGTTAAATGAAGTTCATTCCCTATCTCTTCCAGTGTCATCGGTAGCTCCTGACCGATTCCGAAATACATCCTGATGACCTTTGCTTCCCGCTCTTCCAGGCTGCGCAGGGCTCTCTCCACTTCGATATGAAAAGATTCCTCTGTTAATAATTTTTCCGGCTCATTATCATTCTGTCCACTCAGCACATCCTGCAGTGTCCCGCTGTTATCTTTTCCAACAGGCATATCTATGCTGAGCGTTCCCTCGGTGAGTTGTTGAGCTACGTCAACATCAATATTTTCCTGGCTTAAAATCTCTTCAATCTCTTCGGACGTTGGCTCGCGCTCGTACTCCTGTTCAAAATCTGACGTTATTTTGGTGATTTTATTCAGATTACCAACAACATTCAGCGGCAGCCTGACCAGTCGTGAATATTCTGAAATTGCCTGTAAAATCGTCTGCCGAATCCACCACACGGCGTATGAGATAAATTTAAATCCCCGGGTTTCATCAAATCTCCGGGCGGCTTTGATCAGACCGATGTTGCCTTCATTAATCAAGTCTTCGAGTGACAGTCCGTGATACTGGTACTTTTTTGCCACCGAGACGACAAACTTTAAATTTGCCCGCAGCAGTTTATCCAAAGCCTGAGAATCGCCCTGTCTGACTTTAATCGCCAGTTCGATCTCCTCCTCGGGACTGAGTGGGTCTTCCTGGCTGATTTCTTCAAAATAGCGCTTTAGGATAGGACTTCGTGACCGGGGATATCTGCTTGTCTGCCCGCCCTGATTCATGATATTTTCAGCGAAAACTGGTTACTTCTTTTTAGGGGTCTTTTTGGGTGTCTTGGGAACTTCCGATTCGGCTGCTTTCGGTTTCTCAGCCTGCCCCGCCGCCTGGATCGCTTTATACTGTTTTTCTTTCTCTTTCAATTTCTTTTCTAAATCCTTGACAATGGCGATACAGGCATTCACATTTTCATTTTTTTCAATGTCTTTTAACTTTTTCTCTTCAATCAGATGGTATACCGTGCCGCCCAGCTCCGCAAACTGTTTTTCGATATCCCGTTTGATCTGGAATATATCGAGTTTGACCTTACCCAGTTTGGTGACTTCTTCGGCTTTATCAGCAGCTTCCCGGGTAAATTCTCCAGCTTTATCGGCAGCTTTGGTCACCCATTCACCCAAACTTTTTTTTATGTCGCTCCATAAATTCGTCATTTTTCCTCCCAATTTTTTCCTGCTCAATATATCTCTGTTTGGACATTAAATCAAGGTTAAATGTTCAATAGCCGCAATACTTTTCATGGAAACCGATTGACCCGTTTCTTTCTAATAGCAATTTTTCAGCATTCTTTTAAATTACATAAAGTGAGAAATGTTTGGAGCCAATTCAATGAAAACACAAATCTTTTTTACTGTCCTGTGTGGTCTCTTCATCTACCAATCCGGTTGTGTGCCGAGTGTGGATAAGCCCGTGACCCTGGCGATCATCAATGCCAATATCTGGACCGGCGATCCCCACCAGCCCTGGGTCGAGGCAGTTGCCATTTCCGATGATAAAATCGTCCAGACAGGGACTACTAAAAAGATCCAAAAATCAATTTCGAAAAATGTCCGTGTCATTGACGCTGCCGGTATGTTCGTCTGCCCGGGTTTTACAGACTCCCACCTGCACCTGCTAAATGGTGGTTTTCACCTTTCTTCGGTGCAATTGCGGGATGCCAAAACGCCCGCAGAATTTAAACAGCGAGTCGCCGAATTTGTCAAAACCTGTGAACCCGGCGACTGGATTCTGGGCGGTGACTGGGACCACAGCCATTGGGGCGGTGAGCTTCCACAGCGTCAATGGATAGATGAAGTCACACCTGCTAATCCGCTGTGGGTCAGTCGGTTAGACGGTCACATGGCATTGGCAAACAGCCTGACGCTCAAAATTGCAGGGATCAATAAGAATACGGTTGAGCCAGCCGGTGGTACTATTGTCAAAGATAAAAACGGCAATCTCACCGGCATTCTCAAAGACAATGCCATGGATCTGGTCGCTCCATACATCCAAGAGCCTAGCGATTCCCTGAAATTCCGGGCTCTAGACGCCGCCATGCAATACCTCCTTGAGCAGGGCATCACGTCGGTTCATCACATGGGCACCTGGGATGACGTGCGCATTTACCGGCATTATCAGGAACAGGATAAACTCAGGATTCGAATCTCGGCAGCCGTACCGCTGACAACCTGGGAAAAACTGGACCAAACGATGCGGACAAACAATTTCAGTGATGAATGGCTCCGGATCGGCAGCCTGAAATCTTATGTTGACGGTTCGTTGGGCTCACACACTGCTCTGTTTCATGAACCTTATACCGACAAACCGGAGGATTACGGATTACAGGTTCAAGATGAGGCACAATTGCTTAGCATGATCCTGAAAGCCGATCAAGCCGGTTTGCAATCCATCACCCATGCCATTGGTGATAAAGCCAATACCATAATTCTCGACATTTACGAGGAGGTCATCCGGCAAAACGGCGACCGCGACCGGCGGTTTAGAGTCGAACATGCGCAACACCTGAAACCCGCTGATATCCCGCGCTTCGCCGAATTGAACGTCATACCCAGCATGCAACCCTACCATGCTATTGACGATGGACGCTGGGCGGAACCGCTGATTGGCGACCGCATTCAGACCACCCATGCCTACCGTAGTCTGCTGGATGCCAACGCACACCTGATTTTCGGCAGTGACTGGTATGTGGCACCACCCTCACCACTGTGGGGCATTTACGGTGCCGTCACCCGTCAAACTCTCGACGATAAGAATCCGGACGGCTGGGTTCCGGAGCAGAAAATCAGTGTCGCTGAAGCCCTCAAAGCCTATACGGTATCTCCCCCTTACGCCAGTTTTGAAGAGTCACTCAAAGGCTCGATCACTCCCGGAAAACTGGCTGACATGGTCATCATTGATCAGAATTTATTTGAGATTGCTCCTGAAAAAATCAAAGATGCCCGCATAATGATGACGATTGTCAACGGGAAAGTTGCCTATTTTGCTGATTAAAAATCAATAATAAGGACGATAACCATGACAAGCATTAATCGTCGTGAATTCCTAAAATCCGCCGCCGTCGGACTGAGTGGATATGTCATGCTTTCTCCGGAAAAAACAGTCGAAGTGGTTACACCTCCGAAAAACACGGTCAAGCCGGTTTATCGGACTCTCGGTAAAACGGGTCTCAAGCTGCCGGTCATCAGTATGGGTGTCATGAATTCCGACAACCCGAATCTGGTAAAAGCAGCCCTGGATGCCGGAATTGTTCACCTTGACACCGCCCACGGCTATCAGCAGGGTCGCAATGAAAAAATGATTGGCTCAGTTGTCAAGGATTACCCCCGCGATTCCTACGTGATTTCAACGAAAATCCATGACAGTGCCCGGGATCGCGAAAAAGGTATTTTTACCGACAGAGCCACTGAAAAAGGTTTTTTGCAAAAATTTGATGAGAGTCTCGACCGGCTCGGTCTCGACTATGTGGATATTCTATACCTGCACAGCGCCTATACCCGGGCAATGACACTCTATCAACCCTTCCTGAAAGCTATGGAATTCCTGAAAAAAGAGGGGCGGGTCCGGTTTGCCGGGGTTTCAACCCATTGGAACGAACCGGAGGTCATTCAGGCGGCAATTGACAGTCAATTTTATGACGTCGTTCTGACATCCTACAATTTCAAGCAGGATCATCTGGCGCAAATGAACAACGCTCTTGCCAAGGCGGCGGCTGCCGGTCTGGGAATCATCGGCATGAAAACTCTTGGCGGCGGCTATCTTGATGAAGCCAAAACCAAGCCGGTTGATCCGCAAGCCGCAATTCGGTTTGCATTGAAAAATCCCAATCTCCACACCATTATCCCGGGCTTTACTACCTTTGATCAAATGAACACCGACATCGCCGTCATGGCGGATCTGGAATTTACAGAAAAGGATTCCGAGCTCCTGGAAATCGGCTACAACTCAAAGGGCGGCGTTTATTGTCAGGGATGCCGTATCTGCCTCGATCAGTGTCCCCAAAAACTACCGATTCCCGATCTGATGCGGGCTTATATGTATGCCTCGGCTTATAAAAATTATTGGGCTGCCAAAGACTTGCTTGCCTCATTGGAGTCGGATATAAACTGGTGCCGGGACTGCACTGTGTGCAACGTCAAATGCGCCAAAGGATTTGACATTAAACGCAAAATCGAGGAAGTCTATTCACTGCGTTCCGTTCCGGACCAATTTCTTGTATAGGATTAATGATGCATAAAATCAGCACAATCCAGACAGAAATAATCATCCGATTAATCGCTGTTTTTGTTATCAGTGGAGTTTTCATTTGCCAATTGGTATCTGGCACCGAACGGCGCAATTATCCGAAAATCGGTCAGTGGAAACCGGCTCGGGAGATCCAGAGTTACACCCCGGAAAGTCTTTTTGACTACATTAATGGCGCCTCGGAGCTCTACCTCGCCTATGATTTTCAGCAACTCGATGTGGTTTATTATAAAAATAGAAAAAAGCAGGAAATCACGGTGGAGGTGTACACCCATGCCTCACCGCTCTGCGCTTTCGGTATTTACAGCCAGGAGCGCTCAGCCGATGGACAATATCTTGACCTTGGCGCTGAATCCTATATCAGCGGCAACTACCTGTTTTGCCTGACCGGGAACCACTACATCAAACTCTACAGTTATGATCTAACTGACGAAGTCGAATCTATATTGACTAGCATTACAAGAGCAATGATTGATTTTCTGCAAAGCGATAATGTAATACCCCGGGAGTTGGCGCTCTTTCCGGATAAAAACCGGGTTCCCTATTCCATCCAGTTCATTGCCAAAAATATGCTGGGCTATTCGTTTTTCAGGAGTGGTTTCCAGGCAGATTATCATTTAAATGGTCAGAAATGCCGGGTATTTTTTATTAAATCGGAATCAATAAAAGCAACGAATGATCTCTTCGATCAGTATCTTACTTATATCCGTCACTTGCCCCGAATTCCGGGCAGTAATGAATATAAAATTACCGATCCATATCATGGAGAAGGTATAATTCGCAAATATAAACACTATGTTTTTGGTGGTTTCGGCTCCGCAGATGTAGCCACGGTTCTCGATCAGATGCAGGCACAAATAACCAATAAATATTGAGCCCAGACCAAGAGCACAGATGAACATAAAAAATATCAATTTAGATTTCAATGTAAGCTCAATGCAGTCCGTCACGTCGCAGGAGCGACGTGACGAGTAAGTATAATGGGTTAAAACCCAATTTATTTTGTGGGACATTTGATCCACGAGATGAATCTCGTGGCAATTCACTCTCTTTGATCATATCACAATTTACAAGAAAACTCATGAATAGCCCCGGGATTCATCCCGGGGATAGGGATAACGCATAACCAACGGGGTTTCAACCCCGAAAAATATTTTACCCTTTGATCACACCTATCGGCGTGAATCGGACGACTTTCCGTGTAATTCCCGCCTGATGCATCGTATTGACGACTTCGGTGACATTCTTATAGGCATCGGGCATCTCTTCTGCCATGGTGGACTTCCCTTCCGCCATCACAAAAATCCCCGCTTTTGCCAGCTCAGCGTAGAGATTCCGTCCCCGGCTTTTTTTCTTTGCCTGAGTTCGGGACATCACTCTTCCGGCACCGTGACAGGAGCTGCCGAATGTTTCAAGCATCGCTTTATCAGTCCCGATACAAAGATAGGACTCTGTGCCCATATCACCGGGAATCAAGACCGGCTGACCAATATCCCGATAGACTTCTGGTAATTCCTTCCGACCGGGACCGAATGCCCGGGTAGCGCCTTTGCGATGCACGCAAAGTTGCCGCTCCTGACCATCCACATCATGGGTTTCAATTTTGGCAATGTTATGGGCAATGTCCCAGATCAGGCGGAAGCCAAAGTCATTTGGACTGATATTCAATCCATTTAAAAGTGCCTCTTCAATCAACGCCGATATGACCTGCCGATTGGCAAAGGCAAAATTCGCCGCGCCACGCATAGCGCCAAGATAATCGCTTCCCTCCTGGCTATCCAACGGCGCACAGGCTAATTGTCGGTCGGGAACACGAATACCATATTTACGGGTCGCCGTCAGACTGATTTTAATAAAATCGTCACAGACCTGGTAGCCGAGTCCCCGGGACCCTGTATGTATGAATATAACGACATTGCCCCGAATCAAACCCAGCCGGGTCGCCACCGATACATCATAAATATCACTGATTTTAGAAATTTCAATAAAATGATTCCCCGAACCCAGTGTCCCCAACTGCGGCATACCACGTTGATAGGCGCGTTCAGAGATCACATCGGGATCAGCACCCTCAAGTCTACCATTATCTTCGATAAAATTCAGATCATCAGATTTACCAAACCCATTTTCCACCGCCCAACCGGCACCTTTTAAGAGCACGTCCCGCATATCTCCGCGTTTTAGCTTGCGGATGGCTCCATGCGAACCTAAACCGCTGGGGACTGCCTGAAATATTGCAGTAATTAAATCCTTGATTTTCGGTTGGATAAAATCGGCGCTGAGATTCGTTCTGAGCAAGCGAACACCACAATTGATGTCATACCCGACCCCGCCGGGTGAAATCACACCGGAGTGGGCATTCGTAGCCGCCACACCGCCGATGGGAAAACCATACCCCCAGTGAATATCCGGCATTGCCAGAGAATATTTTACAATCCCCGGCAGACAGGCTACATTGCGAACCTGCTTCAGACTTTCATCCTGCTGAATCTGACGCATCAATTTTTCCGAAGCGTAAATCCGACCCGGGACATTCATATCACCTATCCTGGGAATTTCCCAAAGATAAGGCGCCAGTTGTACAATTGATTCCATCGCTAAATATCCATTACAAAACGGGCTTTGAATCCGCTGTTCTGCTCTTCGATTTTCAACTGGTGAAACGTGACGCTCTTTATCTCACGCTTCACAGAGTGCCGGTCTATATCCAGGTGATCACCGACAAGGATAGCAACCAGTTCCTCATCACTTAGGCGGTTGATTTCCACCTTTGCAGGTAAAAATTTATCCTTATGAAAACGGTACAGGGTTTCCGCTAAAAATTCCCGCAACAGTAGTTCCCGGTCACCGGCACGAACTCGTATTATTTTTCGCACATTCGGCGCAATGGAGGAAATGCCGGCAATCAAATCGGTCAGACAAAGGGCGGCATTGGTAAACAACTTTTTCAAGTCTTCGCCCTCAACTTCGACACCCAGGTCGGAAGTGTGGTCGAATTGACGATAATATTTTTTCATTTGTAGAGCGGCAGATCACTAATTTGTTTCAATACAAAATTACGGATCGCATTGTCCGTCGGGAGTTTTGCAACCGGCTTGCCCTTTTCCAGATAGGTTTTGGTCACCAGACGTGTCCTGGGCGGCTTTGTCGAGGCTAAAACTGCGTTATATTCAAACGGCTGCCGCCCTTTGAGAACGACTTTATGACCCGATTTTTTACCCCGTTTGGCTACCGGTTTACCATTGATTTCGACAATATCCATTGAAAAGTCCAGAACCGGCGCATTGGAAATAGCATTGCCGACCCCGTAAGCATCCACCACCTCGTTTAGCTCGACAATGTCATCTACTTTCAACCCACCGGACGCAAAGATTTTCACTTTTTTAAAACCACGGATATCCAGCTCCCAGCGTACCTCACGCATGAGTTGTAAAAAATTACCCCTTCGGGAAGCGGGTGTGTCTAGGCGAATCCCGTAGAGTTTACCTTTTAACGATTTGGCAACATTTACCGCTTCAAACTGTTCATCATTAAAGGTATCAATCAGCGCAATCCGGGGCACTTTCTTCTCGATAATTTTATCAAAAGCTTTTACGGCTTCTACGGTACCTCCCATCAATAAAACCAGAGCGTGGGGAATTGTTCCTGAAGCGGGAATTTGGAGGATTTCGCCGGATAATTTCGTTGAAAGTCCATTACAGCCGCCGATATAGGCGTTTCTGTCAATGATTGGAGCAATTGCCGGGTGCATCCGGCGGGTGCCAAAGGACAGAACCGTGCGCCCCTCGGCGGCTCTGACAATCCGGGCAGCCTGCGTTGCAATTCCGGAAGCGTGGCAGATCAAGCCCAGGATTGTCGTCTCGTAAATGCCAAAATCCAAATACTTCCCGGAAATCGTCATCACCGGCAAACCCGGTGTAAAAACGGTCCCTTCGGGAATTGCTTCGATATCAACCGGTTTATCAGCCATTAAATCCACCACGTCTGACAATCCGCTAAATACCGCCCAGGGTATCTTGTCCGGAAATGCGTTGACCGTAAATTCAGCCTGGACTGACTTGTTGATCTTTTTGGCTTTGAGGATCTGCTCGGTACGTTCAAAATAGATGTCCGTGACCTTCCCCTGTCGGATTTCTTCTTCGGTGGCTGTTCTTAACATAATTGCTCCATTTAATTA
>DSAS01000037.1 GCA_011046365.1 Fidelibacterota bacterium | reverse complement strand
TTTGGTAATCGTCTAAAATCTTGTTTTTCCATGGTGAAATATAACTACAAAACATGATGAATCAAAGAACTATTATGCCATATTTATTTGCCGTGGTAATAATAATGCATTCTATTTAAAAGTACAATAAAATTTCCGACGGGGTTGAAACCCCTGTTGTAGAGGCTGCTCTTTCTTTCCCCGGGCTCAAGCCCGGGGCTATTCATGAGTTTCCGCGGAAATGATGATTTAATTGAAGAGTTTGAATTGCCACGAGATTCCTGCCCTGTGGAATTCCGACAGGAGTATTCCACCGGGGTGAGCCGTGGATTAAAGACCCTATCTCTCATCCCGATCATTCCTCGGACGACCTGAAGAATCGGCGGAATCTCCCGCGGATTCTGCCAGTCGAGGTCTTTTTTGGATACTTTTTTCGACAGGGAAAAAAGGATCAGCAAACAAAGGGCGTGAACGCCCTCCGGGATCCATCGGTGTTTATTCTTTCCGGCCTTGAAAGGCCGGGCTATTGATACACCCCTACCCGTCATTACGAGTGAACGAAGCAATCTGTCACGTCCAATCCTGAGCAGACTGCCGCGCCCCGATCTGTCGGGGCCGGGCAGGCTGTTGATGCACTCCATAATTTCTTCTTCGTCTCCTGTTAATATTCAGCAGTCAATTTATGCTGGTGATTTCCGGCTCTTATAAAAACGGATTTGAACATTCTCAACTGTCGCCAATCCTTCATGCACAACCTCATCCAGAATCGGAATAAAGGCTTCAATTTTTTCCAGTGTATCCACAATTTCCACAATAATCGGCAGGTCTTCCGATAAGCGCAGGATTTTTGCCGTATGAATGCGGCTGGACGCGCCAAATCCTTCCAGCCCCCGGACAACCGTCGCACCAGCCAGGTTTTCAGCTTTCGCCCGGCGGACAATCCATTCATAAAGAGGCATGCCTTCATGCTTATCGTTTTCACCAATAAATATCCGCAACAGGTGTCCTTCAGCAGGCAACATAACGATCGCTCCTCACATTGTTCTGGACAGCGCAAAGCCCGTCCAGACCGCACCCAGTCCAAGGATTAAGTGCAGCATTAGGTTCATTAAAGCCCCCATTAATTGTCCATCACGGACAAAACTGACAAATTCATACCCAAGCGTCGCAAACGTGGTAAAGCCGCCCAGAAACCCGATAAATATCAACAGGCGCAGCTCCGGGCTGAAAAGTTGCCGGCTCTCCGCCAGACCGGACAGAAGTCCGATTGCCAGACAACCCAGCACATTAACCGTCAGTGTCCCATAAGGAAATGCCGCCTGAGTGAACAGACGATGAACCAAACCGCTTAACATGTAGCGTGATACCGATCCCAGAAAACCGCCGGTTCCAACTATCAAGAGTCTTATCATTTCTATCTCCCAGAAAGATTAAATCACAAACGACAAATTCCAAAAAACAAATAAATTTCAAGCACTAAATTCCCCAAACAATATTGAAGCAAAATCACTATTTGAAAATTGGAATTTGGTATTTGTTATTTTTGCATTCCTTTTTTAAGCGCCAGTTCAATCGCTTCCAGAATGACCAGGCTGCTGCTGGTGGCACCGCTGATCGTGTCCACCCGCAGACTCTGAGCCTTGACAATCTGACCCGGAATGACTTCCGCATCTTCACCCCTGCCATTGTCATGCCGGAGTAGTTCGATTGATTCGATCCGGTGATTCCTGACGACAACTTTAACAGCGGCTTTGACCAGTCTGACGTCGTACTTACCCAGATATTCTCCATCGGCGACAGCTTGCAGGTCTAAATCTTCAATCTCGATGGCAGCAACTTTTTCCTTATATTCGCGAATTGTCCGGCAACTCGTCAGCGGCAGCCCCAATAGCGCAATCAGCAAAATTCGAAATCCCCTTGTCAGGTTCATTCGCTATCCTTCATCAGAGCAATAAATTTTTCGATATTTTCCTCGTTGATATTGGAGACACTTTCGGTCACATGCGCAACTTTCCTGATAATAAACCTTTCTATGAAGTTCATTTTGTCCATGTCAAATTCCCCGCCGAACAGTCCCTTCGCCGTTGCATGGTCAACCAGCGGCTGGGGAAAATTAGCGGTCAGCTCCTGCATGGCTTTTTCGGGATCGCTTTCCATATGACAGATAAACAGCCCGATCTTCTTCGCGAGTAATTGATTCATAAATTTCTGCGCGAAACTTTTTATCTGCCCCTGAATTTTTCCCGCCCGGATCGAACCGCCGATTATAACTTTTTCATAATCATCCAAGTCAATCCGGGTCACATTGCGCACATCCAGCACAGCGGCATCTTTTTCCATGGCTTCGCCGAGCTTTTCAGCCGCCTGTTTGGCGCAGCCGTGTTTACTTGCATATACAATCAACGTTTTCATCTGATGATCCCCTCTTGTTTTATCTGAATTTTAAATAAAGGTATAGGTCAACCCCAGCGAGAGCGTCTGCATGATCTGCCGTCTGACCGACAGATCGTGATCGTAAAACAGTTTGAAATTGAATGTCACATTGACATATTTAGTGATACTGGCAGTGAAGACATTGTCCCATTTTACATCCACCTGATTGATCGCCTGCAAATTCGAAAAAATCACCAGATTCGAGGTGAACAGCAGGTTGTCCCGGAATTTTTGGGAAAAGTCCGTTGCCGATTCCAGACCGGCTTCATTTTTAAACGTCTCCAGCTCATCATCCGTCTCGGGATCGTCGGAATAGGGTACCGGAAAATCCCGCGTGACCGTCTGCTTCAGTGCAAAGCCCAGCCGGGTGGTCAACTGTTCCGAAGGAGAATATCCGAGACCGATGCTTTCCGTAAAGTATCCCGGGTCCATAAAATTGGAAATCTTCACCGCCGAGGTATCGGTATATTTATAGCCATAAGCGAACTGGGTTTCGCCCTTGACAGCGGCATAGGGATTCACCGGGATGCCCAGTTTATAGGTATAGACGCTTTCCAGTTTGATCTCGTCTGCCGATTTCCGTGCCGCCTGGTCCCCGATCCGGCTTTTTCCAAACGCTAACTTGCCGGTATTTGTCCAGTTCCATTTCTGCTGATTATTGACAAATTTAGCACTCATATTGATCTGCCAGGCAAAGGTACTCTCACCGCCAGCGGTCCAGTTGTCAAAACTGGTCTGGGTGGTGCCGAAATTGCCGACCACCGATTTCTGCCGACCGATGGGCTGTTCCTCCGCCGATGCCGCTATCAAAAGAGCGCAAATCAACCCAGCGATTAATTGGTTTTTCATGTCTTCTCCATGCTATTTATTTTCAATTGTACATCTTTGCAATTTTTCCAAAGTCGTTCATCCGTCATTATGTTTGAAATTTGCTGACAAAGATTTGAAAAATGCGAAACCGTCATAACCTATTTAATATTGAGTTTAAAAACAATTCCAGCTGTGCCCATACTGAATAAATTAATTCAAAAAAAAACCTGTCCGCCACGTTTCTTTTTTGAATTCAGTGTCTATTGGGAATTTTTCCTGACGGAGTCAAAATTTTTAAAAAATAATAAAGGACTTATTGATGAAACAGCTCCTCGTGAAACGCCTCTTTCAGTTCCGCCTGCATGGGGAAAATCACAATATCCCGTGACTGATCGGGTGTGATACTTTTTTCCAGGATGTCATTGATTTCACCGGCGGTTTTGCTGTAGAGCCGGCAAAATATCGTCGCTCTCTGCAACTCCGGCGGACCGCCCAGTTTCAGATTGACCGCCAGTTCCAGATTCTCCATATCGCCATCCCGGCAGAGGAACACAAGCGCATTTTTGCGGCTATCCCGGATTTTACCCGCCAGCATATTCCAGATTTCCGAAGCATGGATATCCCCTTCAATAGGGTTGTGAATAAAACAGCCCATCACTGCCTGACGCTGCGCCTCCTGAAATTTCTGCAAACGCAGATCAATATTCATTCGGCTGGCGACCACGACAATATCGTCATGACTCGCCCGGGCTTTGTCATTCGCCAGATGATAAAAGAGCATTTGCCCGAAGCGTCCGTATCCCAGAATGATAAAAATATTACCCCGGGGATTAATATAATTTTTCCCCAGTACCCAGTGCTGATAGAGACGCCGCGTTACCACCTGGTAGCCGTTGAAAATTTTCACTCCGGCGTAGAGCGGATCTCTCAAAAAGGTATTCTGCCAGAGTTCGTGCAGACCCAGATTGCCCAGGTGAAAAAAGGTCTGCTGCTGGCGGTAGCGGTTTGGCATGGTCTGATTCAGCACCAGGGTATTCAGGTTGGTGATATCCTGATTGGTGGTAATGTAAACCCGCCGTGCCCGGTTGACGTTCGCCCGGCGCAGGACAGCCAGCTGCGTAAAATCGTCCTTCAGCCACCAGGTGGTTTTACTTTTTTGCAGAAAAACACTGCGGGAATTATTCGGATCGCGTTCGATCACGATAATGCGATGTCCGGTCGGCTCATGTTCTTTGATTAAATCATAAATCAGGCGACCATTGCGTCCCAGCCCGCAGATCACCGAGTGATGTTTCCAGCGCGGCGAAAAGCGGCTGAGCAGTTTTTCCTGAATGACTTGGTAAACGGCGCTGAAGGTCAGCAGCGGCGCCAGAAAATAGCAAATCCACAGTAAAACGATCGTCACGGAACTACCACCGGCGGGCATCCCGATGTCAATGCCACCAATAATAAACAGGGTCAGTGAATAATACAGTGCTTCAAAATAGCGACCCGCTCCACTCGCCGTAATCATCGTAGTGCTTAAAAAGGCACTCCAAGCCAGCAGCAGAATAAAGACGAATAGAAAATAGCGCCAGTATTTCCAGACGATCCGACTCATGGTAGTAATCTATTCAATCCGGGGGAAATAAACCACGCCCCTGACACCCCAATTTATCAGCGATAGTAAATGTCGTTCCAGCGAATCCTGTCGCCGAAATCGCCGGGGTTTGTCGCGTCGTTGATTTCCAGCAATTCCAAATTGACAATTTCGGCGAAATCCCGGATATGCTCCGCACCTACCGCCTGGCTGTAGCCGGTATGATGTGCTCCGCCGGCTAATATCCAGCACTGGGCGGCTGTTTCCAGATTCGGCTTGGGTTCCCAGAGTACCCGCGCCACCGGCAGCTTCGGCAGATCGGCGGCGGGCGGGACAACTTCAACTTCATTCAGAATTAATCGAAAACGATTTCCCAGATCAATCAACGAAACATTCAAAGCCGGACCGGGAGCAGCATTGAAAACCAGTCGCGGCGGATCGTTTTTACCGCCGATAGACAGTGGATGGACCTCGAGACGCGGTTGTTCCGCGGCAATGGATTCGCAGACCTCCAGCATGTGGGCTCCCAGAACTTTCATTCCCGCCGGATCGAAATGATAGGTATAGTCTTCCATAAACGAGGTCCCGCCCGGTAAACCCTTTGCCATCACCTTTAGCGCCCGTACCAGCGCTGCGGTTTTCCAATCGCCCTCAGCGCCGAAACCGTACCCATCTGCCATCAGCCGCTGAACCGCCAGTCCGGGCAGCTGCTTCAAGCCATGCAGATTCTCAAAGGTCGTGGTGAAACCGGTGAATCCACTATCCTCCAGAAAGCGCCGGATTCCCAACTCGATCCGGGCGGCATCCCGCAAATCGGCATATTTAGCACCCCCTTTGCGGGCTTCTGCCGCAACGAGGTAGCGTTCATTATATGCGGCAATCAATTGATCAACTTCGCTTTCGCCGATCCCGTTTACAATCTCCACCAAATCGCCGACACCGTATCCATTGACCGCATAACCAAGACGCAGCTGGGCTTCCACCTTATCACCCTCGGTCACGGCGACCTCCCGCATATTATCACCAAAGCGGGCAATCTTACCGTTCTGACTATCCTGCCAGGCTGCCGCCGCCCGCATCCAGACACCAATCTTCTCCCGAACCGCTTCAGCCTGCCAGTGTCCTACCACCACCTTGCGGGATTTCTTCAAACGGCTGCAGATATAGCCGAATTCACGCCCACCGTGCGCCGACTGGTTCAGATTCATAAAATCCATGTCAATCTCCGCCCAGGGGATGTCACGATTGAACTGGGTATGCAGGTGCAGAAAGGGTTTTGCGAGAGCTTTCAGTCCCGCAATCCACATTTTCGCCGGCGAAAAGGTGTGCATCCAGGTGATCAGTCCGATACAGTCCGGTGTGCTGTTGGCGTCCAGCATCAGCCGCTGAACCGATTCCGGAGTCGTCAAAACCGGTTTAAAGACAACCTTGACCGGGATATTATCCGCCGCAGACAGTGCATCCGCGATCTGCCGGGAATGTTCGGCGACCTGTTTCAACGTTTCATCGCCGTAGAGCTGCTGACTGCCGGTGACAAACCAGACTTCATAAGGATCGAAAATTTTCAAGACGCTTTCCTCCTATTATTTCGGTTTTGTTGACCATAATAGGCGTTCGGTCCGTGCTTGCGGGTATAGTGTTTATCGAGAATATATTCCGGTAATTCCTGAATATCCGGACGTAAAAGTAACGTGTTCAACGCCATTTTTGCGATCTTTTCCAGGACCAGACTGTGTCTGACCGCTTCATCTGGGGTCTTGCCCCAGGTGAACGGAGCGTGCCCGGCGACCAGTACCGCCGGGACGGTCATTGGATCAATATGTTCAAACCTTTCAACAATCACATCACCTATCGCCGCCTCATATCCGCTATTAATTTCCAAATCGGTGGGAAACCGCGTCACCGGAATAGTCCCGGCAAAATGATCGGCATGAGTCGTACCGTAACAGGAAATTTCGTAACACGCTTGCGCGAAAGCGCTGGCGAATTCACTATGTACATGCGCAATTCCGCCGATGTTTTGATACTCCCTGTACAAGACCAAATGCGTCGGCGTATCGGAAGAGGGGCGCCATTTGCCCTCAAGAACATTGCCGTCCAGATTTACAACAACCATGTCATCGGTGCTTAATTTTTCATACGGGATGCCACTGGGCTTGATCACAACCCGCCCGCTCTCCCGGTCAATCCCGCTGACATTGCCCCAGGTCAGTGTCACCAGGTTGTATCTACACAAATCAAGATTAGCCTGCAGCACCGCCCGTCTCAATTTTTCAAGCATTTTCTTTCCCTTCCCGAATCCGGTCACGGATTGCCAGCAAATTTTTCATGACATTTGCCATTTTCCCGGACCAGCCGGTTGTACCGAATCCGTCGTGCAGCTGAGTATACAGCTGGTATAATTCCCTGTAAACATTATGATGCCCGGCAACCGGGTGGTAGACTTTTCCGAAGCCGGTCATGCGCTTCTGCGCTGCGGAGATATCGGCGAATCCACCCTTTTCTTCACCGGCGGCTACAGCTGCAAAGATAGCTGCCCCCAGCGCCGGTGTCTGTTCACTCCGGGATACGATCATCGGACGCCCGATAACGTCGGCATAAATCTGCATCAGAAGCGGGTTTTTAATCGCCAGCCCGCCACAAGCGATGACTTCTCGGACCGTCACACCATACTCTTCCAACCGGTCAATAATTTTCAGGGCGCCGAAAGCCGTGGCTTCCACCAGAGCGCGGTAAATTTCATGCGCCCGGGTGTGCAATGTCTGCCCTAAAAGCAAGCCCGTCAGCCGGACATCCACCAGAACCGTGCGATTGCCGTTATTCCAGTCCAGTGCCAGCAAACCGCTTTCGCCGGGTTTCAGACGGGCGGCTTCAACCTCAAGTCGCCGAAACTTCTGAGCTACGGTCTTGCCGTAGGAATCGGGAACCAGTTGCCTGACAAACCAGAGAAAAATATCGCCAACCGCCGATTGACCAGCTTCGATGCCGTAGTAACCGCTCATGACCGAACCGTCAACAACACCGCAAACGCCGGGAATATCCCGCAGGTTCGTGTCAATAGGCACTATCATAATATCGCAGGTACTGGTGCCGAGTATTTTCACCAGCGCTCCCGGATGAATCCCGGCACCGACAGCGCCCATGTGGGCATCAAATGCTCCCACCGCGACGACAACATTGGTGGACAGATTCAGTTTGTTTGCCCATTCCTCCGACAGGTATCCGACCCTCTCTTCCGCCGAATAGGCTGTTTGATAAAGACGGTGGGAAAAATCGGCGAGTTCCGGCGCCAATTCCCTCAGAAAATCCCTGTCTGGCAAACCACCCCATTTTTCATTGAACAGGGCTTTATGACCGGCGGCGCAGACGCTGCGTTTTAGTTTGTCGGGATCCGTATTCCCCGTTAAAACCGCCGGAATCCAATCACAAATCTCGACAAAGCTGTAAGCATTCTCGAAAACATCGGGGGCTTCGCTAAGCAAATGCCAAAGCTTACTCCAGAACCATTCGGAAGAGTAGACACCACCGATATTTGCCAGATATTGCGGTCGGATTTGGGCGGCTTTGGCGGTTATCTGGCTGGCTTCGGCATGACCTGTATGATCCTTCCAGAGCCATACCATCGCCGCCGGATTATGGCGAAATTGCTCCTGAAAACAGAGCGGTTTTCCCGCGCTGTTCACCGGCATCGGGCTGCTGCCGGTTGTGTCAACCCCGATACCAATCACATTCCGCGGATCAAAACCGGGGTCTGCATCGGCGGCTTTCTGAAGAGCCGCCGGAATCACCGCTTCCATTCCTTGCAGATAATCGGCTGGATTCTGGCGCGCCAGATTAGGATTTGCCGGGTTAGTAATGATCCCGGCTTCACCCGAGGGATAGTCAAAAACATGACTCGCCAGCTCCCGCCCGTCGGAAATATCCACAATCAGTGAGCGGCAGGAGTTGGTGCCGAAATCCAGACCGATGACATATTTATTCATAAACACTTCCATTCAATTCTTTAACCAGTAAAGCTCATATAGATCAACACAATCAGGATAACCAGTGCCACCGACGCAATGACATCACCAATTGACCAGCTGGAGCGGGATTCCCGTCGGTGATCATCGGTAATTGTGCCATACGTCAGACCGCTGATCTTCGCATAATCCGGTTCATTGCTCGACAGACTTACCGCAATCATTACCACGATACAGACAATTGTAATCAGCAAACTGTAATACTGGAAAAAGATGTTGTTTATAACCCAGAAAAAGGATCCTTCGGTATACTCGAAGGCACTGAAAAGCGCTGCCGGCGTATCAACGGCGAGCCGGAAGAGTCCCATGGCAAAACCGGTAATCAGGGTCGCCATACACCCCTTGGCATTCATCCGTTTCCAGAAAACGCCCATAAAAAAGACCACGGCAATCGGCGGTGCCAGGTAAGACTGCACGCCCTGCAAATAGTCGTAAAGACCCTTGCCGCCCTTGATGACCGGAATCCAGATCAAACCGATCAGTACCATTACAGCGGTCGCTACTCGTCCGATCCAGACCAGTTTTGCCTGACTGGCGTCGGGCTTGAGGCGGGAATAAAAATCAATGGTAAAAAGAGTCGCCGAAGCATTGAAAACCCCCGCCAGCGAGCTCATCAAAGCCGCCAGCAGACCGGCAACCACAATCCCGCGGACACCCACCGGCAGAATATAGGCAACCAGCAGCGGAAAGGCGCTCTGGGAATTATCTCTGATAATCCCACCGTCGGCATCCAGCATCTGGCTCTGAATCTCCGGGCTGATTCCGGTCTTAGCCAGCGCCATGGCGATCATTCCGGGGATAATGAAAATGAACACCGGAAGCAGTTTCAGAAATCCGGCGGCAATCGAGCCGCGGCGCGCCTCTTTTTCGTTGGGAGCACCCAGCGCCCGCTGCACGATATACTGGTCGGTTGTCCAGTACCAGAGCCCGATAATCGGCGCACAAAACAGCATCCCCAGCCAGGGATAATTATCATTGAAATACCACGCCATCCGACCGGTTTCGCGCACCGGCGCCCAGGTCCCTTCAATACCGGGCGGTACCAGCGGCTTCCAGAGGTTGAATGCATCGGAGCCGAGAACATCCCGCAGGACACTCCAGCCGCCCAGAGCGTGCAAGCCGAACAATGTTACCAGAATTGAACCAAATATCAAAATGACCGTCTGCAACGCCTCGGTATAGGCAACCGCCCGTAAACCACCCAGAATGGTATATATTCCTGTCAACAAAATCACCAGAATAGACCCGATCCAGAAACTGTCCAGACCCCAGAGATGCATCTCTGGTAAGAGCACACTGAATACAATCCCGCCGGCGAAAATACCCACCGCGATTTTTGTCAATACATAGGCAACCAGCGAAATCAGCGAGAGAGTCGTCCGGGCAGTTGATGAAAACCGCTTTTCCAGAAATTCCGGCATGGTAAATACCTTGGAACGCATATAGAAAGGCACCATTACCCAGCCGAGCACCAGCAGACACCAGGCATGCAGTTCATAATGCGCCATCGCCACGCCGTCGGTCGCTCCGGAACCCGCCAGACCGACCAGATGTTCAGAACCGATATTGGACGCAAAAATGGAGGCGCCCACAACAAACCAGCCCAGATGTCTGCCCGCCAGAAAATAATCGGTAGATGTGTCCTGTTTCTGTCGGATAACCCACCAGGCAAGTCCGAGAATAATAGTAAAATAGCCTGCAATAATAATCCAATCCAAAGTTTGTAAAGTAGACATGCTGATCCCTCTCTTTTATTTTACTGAAAAACGATAGATTGTCGTCTGCCCGTACTCCTCGCCCGGTCGCAGAATAACCGACGGAAAATTCGGTTTGTTCGGCGAATCGGGAAAATGCTGCGCTTCCAGGCAGAGCGCTGTTCGAAATCCGTATTTTTGCCCCTTCTTTCCAACTAAAGACCCATCCAGAAAATTACCAGAGTAAAACTGCAAGCCCGGTTGATCGGTCAACACCTCCATCAGGCGACCGCTGTCCGGATCGTACAATTCCGCCACTTTGCGCACCGCGCCGGTATGGTTATTCAACACCCAATTATGATCATAGCCACTCCCAAAGCGCAGCTGCTCATGGTCTGCATTGATCGCTTCGCCAATCGGTCGGGGCTTTCTAAAATCAAAGGGCGTACCCTGGACGTGCAGCAATTCTCCCGTCGGAATCAGGGTGCTGTTCACCGGGGTAATATAATCGGCATCTATAATCAAATGATGTTCCAATATACTGTTCTGCGGTGAACCGGTCAGATTGAAATAACCGTGACTGGTGGGATTTAAAATAGTCGGTTCGTCCGTTGTCCCGCGGTACTCTATTTTCAAGCTGTTGTCTTCAGTAACGCAATAGGTCACGGTCATGTGAACATTACCGGGATAACCTTCTTCGCCGGCAGGGCTGACTAGAGTCAGTCGCAGTGTGTTCGGTGATTCCTGTTGCGCATCCCAAACCGCCTTAAAAAAACCGGTAAAGCCCCCGTGAAGATGATTATTCCCGTCATTTACGCTCAGCTGGTAGTCCTTTCCATCGAGATGAATTTTGCCCCCGGCGATCCGGTTGCCAAAGCGACCGACAACGGCACCCTGGTAGGATTGATCATTGACATAGCCCTCAAGATCATCAAAGCCCAGAATCACATCCTGAAAATTTCCCGCGCCGTCCGGGACTTTCAAACTGACCATAATTGCACCGTAATTGATGATTTGAGCCGTCATTCCCGTCCGGTTCGCAAGCGTATATAAATAAATCGTCTCGCCGTTATCCAACCGCCCGAAAACCTGCGGGTTTGGCACCGCACCTGACCTTTTTCCGGAACAGGACAACCCACACACCCCCAAAAGAAGGATCAACGCAAATTTGAACTTATCCATCCGCATGATCTCTTTACTCCCCTTATCAGTGACTTCCTTTTGAACATAACAGACTGTTAATTTTACTCAGAATATAGCATAAATGAAAGTCGTTTTTGAAACTTTTTAACCTGCGTCTGAACCGGTTTAATTCATATCAAATTGTTCAGAATAAGTCACCCGCCGGTCGGAATAATCATTGAAATTGTGCTGCCAATAGTCCAAATTTACAGCCCAGACCGACGGAATTTCGGAACGACTCTTGAAATTTTCAGCCAAATGTAACTCCAGCGGCAAGATTGACAACTATTGAAAAATGTTTGTAGCA
The DNA here is from genome assembly GCA_011046365.1 of Fidelibacterota bacterium. Lineage (GTDB taxonomy): Bacteria > Fidelibacterota > UBA2242 > UBA2242 > UBA2242 > B118-G9. Next base: position 3,244 of record DSAS01000037.1, on the reverse strand, counting down.
GTTAAGTAATTAAAATTTATTGGGAGCAATCAGATGGATTATCAAAAATTTCTCGCCAAACGCACGGTCAATATCAAAGCCAGCGTCATCCGTGAAATTCTGAAAATTATCTCCAAACCGGGCATGATCTCACTGGCGGGCGGATTGCCGTCCCCGGACAGTTTCCCGTTGGAAACTATTGCAGAACTCGCCACCCTGGTTATAAAAAAATATGGTTCAAAAGCCTTTCAATACAGCGATACCGAAGGATTTGCGCCCCTGCGTGCAGCTCTGGCGGATTATCTGCGAAAAAAAGAGATCAGCGCCACAACCGACGATGTCTGCATCACCAGCGGCTCCCAGGGTCTTCTGGACGGCATCGGGAAAGTCTTTATCTCCGAGGGTGATAAGATTGCCGTTGAGGCACCGACCTACATCGGGGCGCTACAGGCATTCAACTCCTACGGTCCCGAATATGTCTGCATCAAAACCGACGAAAACGGCATCATTCCGGAGCATCTCGAAGAAATCCTGAAGAACCAGCCGGTCAAACTGGTCTACCTGGTTCCCACTTTTCAGAATCCGACCGGACGCACCCTGCCGCTGGATCGCCGTCAACAAATTGCTGAAATTCTCCAAAAATATGAAACCCTTCTGGTTGAAGACGATCCCTACAGCGATCTCCGCTACCGCGGTGAACCGGTCACGCCGCTGAAAGCCCTGGCACCACAAAATGTCATATATACCAGCACGGTTTCAAAAATTCTCGCACCCGGTTTCCGGACTGGCTTTTATGTGGCGCCACCGGAATTAAAAACCTGGCTCATCCGCGCCAAGCAGGGCGTAGACCTGCATACCGGTACCTACGCCCAAGCCATTGCGGCGGAATACTTGAGCGGCGACTATCTGGAAAAACAGATCAAAAAGATTATCGCCCTCTACCGCCCGAAACAGGAGGCGATTTTGGAAGCCCTGGCGGAATATCTGCCTGCCTCTTTCAAATGGTCAAAGCCGGATGGCGGGATGTTTATCTGGGTCGCCGGTCCTCCGGGATTCGATGCGGAAGCCTGTTACTACAAAGCCGTGGAGCAAAACGTCGCTTATGTGCCGGGACGCTATTTCTTTACCTGTCCCGAGGAGGGGCTCGAAACCATGCGTCTGAACTTTTCCATGTGTGACGCCGATACAATTCGCAAAGGCATCAAAATTCTGGGCGACGTGGTCAAAGCCTTCGTTTAAACCAAATTAGTTGCCGCTGAGCAACGACTTAAAGAAATGAAAAAGGGCATTTTATTAGCAATCACCGCCTATACTCTCTGGGGGATTCTGCCCTTCTACTGGAAACTGCTGGACCATGTCCCGGCTTATGAAATTCTCTGTCACCGGATGCTTTGGTCGTTGGTATTCACCACAGGTTTGTTGTCCCTGAGGAGACGCCGGCAATGGTTTGCTCACTTCCGCCAAAATCCGCGTTCCTTGCTCTTTTACTTGCTCAGCGCTACTATTCTGGCATCGAATTGGTTTATTTTCATTTGGGCGGTCAACTCCAGTTTCATTCTGGATGCCAGCCTCGGCTATTTCATCAATCCCCTTGTCAGCATACTGCTGGGAGTGATTTTTCTGAAAGAGCGCCTGCGTACCGGTCAGATTCTGGCGGTTGTCATCGCCGCTGCCGGAGTACTCTACCTGACATTCGGCTACGGTAAATTCCCCTGGATCGCCTTAAGCCTGGCGCTGACGTTCGGATGTTACGGTCTGCTGCGCAAAACCGCCCGACTGAATTCCGTCGAGGGACTCAGTGTAGAAACCGCCTTTATGTTTTTCCCCGCACTGGGCTTTATCATGTATCGCGGGTTAATCGGGCAGAGTGCCTTCGTCTATACCGGCTGGTCCACTTCGCTGCTGCTGATCTTTTCCGGCGCCATAACTGCGGTCCCGCTGATTCTGTTCGCCGCCGGCGCCCGGCGAATCCCGCTGAATATGATCGGCTTCATCCAGTACATTACACCAACTCTGAATTTCTTCATCGGTCGGTTCTTTTACCACGAGCCCCTGACTTTCGCCCGGTTGTTGGGCTTTGTCTTTATCTGGATCGCGCTGACAATCTATTCATTTGAGGGATTTTATTTTATAAATCTCAAAAGGATCAATAAATCCCGTAAAACAGTCTAAAATCAGGCGGCTATTTTCTGCGTTTGACGTCTTTCGGAGTGGCCGGTTTTTCGACGGGCTGTTCGGGAGGTAACTCTTTCTCGGATTCAGGGGTCTTCTTCTCAATCTCTTTTTTGGATTTTCGGGTCCGCGGTACTTTCTTGACCTCCTTTTGGGGCTTACTTTCCGGTTTTTTTGTCGGCTTAACGGGAACCGGTGCCGGTTTGATGTCTTCCTGCTGTTTTTGGGTCTCAACCTTGCCGGACTCGGTAGCCGTTCCTCGCTGTATCTGCAAATTATCCAGCGGTTTATAAACCGGTACCGGCAACGGTTCGGGCATGGGAGCCGGTGAATCGGGTTTTGGTTCAGACGGCGTTTTGCGATTCTCTGTCTCCGTTTTCACCGCTCCGGGCTTATGGACCACGGGCGCCACCTCATTCTTTTTCTGAACTTGGTAGAAATCGTATTTGGCTGCCTTTTTCAGAGTCTCCAGGTTTTCTTTTGAACTGCCCGCCCGTCCGGCTGTGCTGTATTTATTCAATTCCAGCGCCTCTTTTTCGGCTGCGGCGAACTGCTGTTCATATTTATGAATCGTCAAAATCTGTTTCTTTAAATCGGTGCTTTTGTATTCCCGTGCCAAATCAGCGACTTGTACCGCCTGTTTCGCCAGCGATTGGCGGACGTCGGCAAGATTGCTCTGATCAGCCTGTTGAACAATTGTCTGTAACTGCCGGGTTGTATTCAGCAGGGTCAAACGTTCACCCACATAAGGATTGCGATAATACTCCCGTTGTTCAGGTTCGTCGGTGGCACGAATATATACCGGCGTGTTGGCGGTGATCCGTTCCCCCTTGTTAACCACATCATCATACTGCAATACCACATCCGCCAGACAGAGCGAGTCGGGGATCGCCTGCGGCAGCTGCAATTCAAGCGTAAGTGAAAAATGGTCGTTGGAAAAGATGTCTCCGAGGGCAACTTCGGTCTCGTTGTTCCGGGTTTCCCACAGATAACCGGGAATGTCCACCACTTTGATATCGGCAGGAGTCTGCACCCGGATTTTGACATTTTGGGCGGCGATAGCCATTAAACCCGACATCTCACGGGCAAAGAT
>DSAS01000078.1 GCA_011046365.1 Fidelibacterota bacterium | reverse complement strand
CCGCAAATTAATCCGAGTAAATATGCCACAATGAATCGTTTCAATTCCACTATTGGTCTGATTTATACGAAGGTCATCCGATTGCCGAAGCTGTCCAAGTATTAAGTTTCAATTCCACTATTGGTCTGATTTATACAATTCCCAGAACACCAAAAAACTGTTGGTTGGAGCGTGTTTCAATTCCACTATTGGTCTGATTTATACCCCCTGAAAAACAGCTACTTATCAAAGATCACTATGTCAAAGAACGTCAATTTTTATCAGAAAGTCAAGGATTTTGCAGCGGATCGTCCCCGTTGCCGGACAAAACCGGCGATGCGCTGCAGGATTTATAAAAAATGCTCAATGGGCGACTTTTCGACGCCGATAATTTTTTTTAAACGATAGCTGTTTTCACCCAGATCAAAAATAATAACACTGTCGGTTTCTTTATGGATCAATTTCTGCAATTTTTTCTGCAATTCCTGCATGGTCGCCGGTGTCAATTCACCTTCAAAGACCGAGTTCTGAATCCAGTGCAGATAGCCAATCAGGGTTTTGTGAACTTTAGCGACCCGTTTTTTATGCACGTCATAGACCACAAGATAGTACACATTTACCACCATTTATGAAAGGGTTTATACTCTTTTTCGCCCATCAGATGTTTCATCAGTTTATAGAGTTCCAGACGGATCAGGCGCCGGTAGCTGACCGACCGGTTCAGTTGCCGGTGTTTAATGGTACGTTGCAGGGTGGCGTCCCATTCTTGCAGAAATATTTTGCGACCATTGTCATTGAGATAGCAAAATTTCAGTTTGCAGTCAAAATCGTCCAGCTTGAGCATCTTTTTGTTAATCAATCGGAAGATCAGCGGGTCAACTAAGACTGGTTTAAAAATCTCCGCCAGATCGAGTGATAGTGAATAGCGGCGTACGCCGGGTTCGTGCAGATAACTGATCGTCGGATTCAACTGGGTCTGGTAGATTTCCGCCAGCACCGTCGTATAAAGCAGCGAATTGCCAAAGGAGATGAGGGCGTTCAGGGAATTCTGCGGCGGCTGTTTGCTGCGTTTCTCGAAGGGTTCGTCCCAGTTGAGAAATTCATCCCAGCATTCGTAATAGGTTTTCCGGATCATGGCTTCGATCGCCATGAGTTTGGCGACATTGGCGCAGGAATCAATTCGCTCTTTCAGTTTTTCCACCGCTCTAATCTGAGACCGAATCGCGGGAGCGTTCACGGACTGATCGTGGAGATTGCCGAGAATATGAAAGGCGGCGGCTTCGATGAAGTGGCGGGCGAGTTCGATCCGAACCGCATCATCCAAATAAGCCGTGACCTGTCGTACGAGGAGCTCGCCGGCAACCAGTTTTTCGCGGGGATAAAAACTGCCGGAATAGTAGCCGTAATAATTGAATTGGTGCAGCACGATGCCATTTTCGGACAGGAAATTGAAGAATTTAGAATTGTAATCGTTCTCACCAAAACAGTAAAGCGTGTTAACGGTTTCGATGGGAATCGGTTTGCGACCTTTTGAGACGCCGTCCTCGCCGTATTTTTCGAAGAAGAGCGTATTGCGCTCCCGACTGAGACGACCGTTATTAATGATGAAGTAATCGCGTTTCATAATTCCTTACCGCAGAGTTTTTTTACCACAGAGCGCACAAAGGACACGGAGTTGTTTTAAAATAATGTTGGTTTCTTTCACATGCATTTTTATGATTTTGATAATAAACCCTTTTTTAAAGTGACACTGTTTTTTACTGATTCTGCTGTAATACTTCCAGGATGCCAGACCATTTTCAGATTTGCCTTGAAATCTTTATCCTTTTGAATTTCATACCAGGGCGATTGAATACCTTTCAGGACGTTGAAACCTTCGGAAAAATGGACGATCGGAACGTTTTTATCAATGTCGAAGCCGCTCCCATTATTGGATAAATTCCATTTTGGACGATTATTCACTAGTTCAGAGGTTTGCAGCTTTAGCATACCGAAACCGTAGCCGGCTTCGCCGCCGACGATAATTGTCATTCCTTCTTTAAGATAATCGTCTGCCTGCTTTTCTTTCTCAATTTTCAAGATACCTTTCCAAGATAACCGGGCGCTATTCTTTTTTGAAGCAGGCAGCAAGATCTCGATTTCATGCAGCCCCTGATCTTTCGCAGACTGGTTTTCCGGCAGAATAGATGTGGACATGATCGTATCGGTAAATTCATAACGGAATTGCTTTTCGGAATATTTTCCATAATAGAGTTCACCTTCTTTAAAGTATGGGAAAAGGATGGCACAGTCACCGATTACCGGGTAGAAATTCGAAATTTCGGTAAAGGGATCGATTTCCAATTGTTCTTCTGTTTTGTCAAGGAGCCGTCCCAATCCGGCAGTCAGCGCGCCCCACATGGTATAGCCGGTGATAAATAATCGAGTCGGTGACATCACACCATAATTACCCATGCCGATGTGAAGAGGTTGTAATTGCGTGAAAGTCAGCTCTTTCCATTGTTTACTCATTTTTGGACTCCATGGCTTTCAGGTGATAGCGGGTGTAGGTCAGGGTTTTCTCCAGAATTTCTTTTACGAAAAGAAGAGTGTGTAAATCACCAGAGATTTTTGCGAAATATTTTTGGTCCATCGGTTGGGAATTATCACAAGAAACATATTTTTTTAACGGTTTAAGATGCTCTTCAATTGTATTCCATATTTTTTTACTTTTACAAAAAACATAAAAAGCATAAACGCCGTCACTGGCAAGCACTCCAAGACTGTTTTCCAGCTCTTTCTTTTTATTGTTAAGATTTTCTGCCAGTGAATAACTATTTTCATTTATTTTTGCATCAAGGTTCATAGGTAATTCCTTTCTTTTACTACAGCGGTCACACCTGCCCGACTGACTCGGTCAGGCGGGGAGTGCGCTGGGTTTTTCTGTTTAGCTTATTATAGACATTTTGTTGTTTTTGCTGCGTTTGTTTAGAATACATCAGTTTAAGCTCTAATATCATAATTTTTTCTCTGTGCTCTCTGTGTTCTCCGTGGTGAGTTTCATCTTCAACCGGCCGAAGCCGCGGGTGGTCATGCCGCCGATGCCCAGCGTTTCATAATAGTGCTTACTATCATTCAGGGCTTTATAAATGTTTTCAATCTCCAGTTCATTCCCCGGACGGTTAAAGAGATTGATTTTCCCATAAAACCAGGTGGCGCGGGGAATGGCTTCCAAAGTAAATAGAGCACCTTTTTTAGCGGCGCCGGTATTGGGATCGATGGCGACGGAGGTACGCACTTCGAGATTGGAATTGATGATCTGAGCAATAAGACTGTCCGGTACGATGATGACATCTTTATCATCCAAACCATTACAATTTGAAAGATCTAGGGATGTTTCTCTCTGTTGAGTCTCCAGATTCAGCCAGCCGAGGTTGAGGAATTTTTCGCGACTATCCTGTTCCGACACGGCGATTTTTTCATTTGTCAAACTCTCAGTTTTTTCCGCGATGAATCCCGAGTCGAGGAGAATCTGCTCAGATGTAATCCAGCGCGTTCCCAGGCGCGTATAGACCGGGAAGAAGAGAATATTCAAATCGCTGAAAGCCGCCAATCCCTGTTCGGAGCGATCCTGCTTGGAAAAACCGAAAATCTTACAGACGATACAGTGCCCGCAGTGACCTGATTTGAAAGATTTCATTCCAATGATACTTTCGTTTGGAAGATCATCGCTTCCAGCACATTTAACGGCAGCGTAGCGATTGCCTTCAAAAGTTCTTGCCCATTCCGGAGAATCTGATCTAAAAATATCAGTAAGATTTACTCCTTTTCTTATTTCCCGTTCACTGCGATAATGAACAGTATCATTTTCCTGAAAACAACCCTGCAAGTGCAACGCCATAAAATAGCGCCAGGTGCCGCAAATACTCGAACCGGGAATCTTAGGAATCCGGGTAATCGGATCGCGCACAATCGTATTATCCACCCGTCCGATGGTGTAGCCGCCGGTGCCGATATAGACAGGATCAGTCGCCGTGGCAAACAATGGATAAGAGTTTACATAGGTTTCCATTTAAACCTCCTTCAATGTTTTATGATAAAAGTCATACATGTCGATGAATTCATAGAGTAAATCGACAGTTATTTTCTCTCTTATTTCATTCCACTTATCTACTCCAAATATATCTGAAAGCCTTTCCTGATCAGCGGCTTTCATATTCTTTGGCTTCAGGGTATTGATAATTGCCGATCCCGCCAGTTTTTGAATAGATTCACTTTCGCCTTTCCAATCTTCAAGTAGAGAATAAAGCAACGTAATCAGGTTATGCAGCTGGTTGGATTGGCTGTCGCCGAACAATTCACGAAATTTTTCGAATCTTTCCCAATAACGCCAGTCATAGGGACGTTTTTCACGCCAGGGAGCCGTCCGTTTGCCTTTTTTATAATAAATGTCATTGCGACGGGTGTTGCAGTCCAGATACTCGAAATCGATTGTATTGGGGTAATAACGATATTCTTTATCAGGTTCAAGTTTTGAGACGGAAACCGTCTCTTTTTCAGAAGGAAAGTAGAAAGAATATTCGCCTTCTCCATTATGCTGAAACAGGGCATAGTAATCAGGTGGATTGTTTATTCTTTCATCGTCAGTTTTGCCATATTCATATTCTTCTGGGAATTCTGTTGCCTTCAGCGTCTTTTTAATATCTTCCCAGTCATCCAGTTCGCGGCGGATATTGCGCAGCGCGTTGAGACCGACATAAAGCGGAGATTTATAATTCTGGACAACGAAGCCGATATGCAGCGGCAACTTGCCGTGAACATATTTGAATTCTTTTTGATAGGATTCCTGTACCTTTTCAATAATTTCCGGGACCGCTTCAGCGGGGACGGCGAACTGCCAGGAGATTGGGGTGGGATCAATGATGGAAAATATTTGAGTATAGTCCTCAAGGTGTTGATTCGATAATTGTATTTTTCCTAGTGTATCGGTATTAATTTGTGGGATTCGTTGGATCCAATCTTCCCAGTTATTGAATCCTTCCTTTTTAAAATCCGAATACTTTTTACCAGAATTTTTTCGGATCCGCAACCAGGCTTTTTGTAAACTGGTCAGTAAGTAGGCTTTTTCTTTATGAAAATAATAAAGCAATCCGCCCACATTTTCTTCCTCTTCTTCCCATTCCGCTCGCCAATTATCAACATTAAAAACCAACCGCTTTGTTTGTTGCTTTTCTGAAATTTCCCTTTGTAGATCATCTGCAAATTTTTGTGTACTCTCCCAGATGCGGCGCAGGCGGGGCGGCGAAGGATTCTTGCGGAGGAGGAATTGGTGCAGAATCACTGAGAGAAAGCGAATATCATCCTGAGTTAATTCATCCCAATTGATCAGGTTTTCATCAAAATTGATTTTCTTTCTTGTTGAGTAATTGTTGAGTATTTCTTCAATTAACCCTTCCCATCTACTCCCTTCTGCCCGATCAAACAGGAAACTATATAATAACTCTTCAATCGATTGATTAGGAATATCACCTCTATATTTTTTTATACATGATTTGTTGATATTTTTGGTTCTAGAATTTTTAAGTTCCCGGGATAAATTATCCAAAAGCGATTTGAAATTATCCCCTTCTTGAAATAATTGCGTTATACATGTACTCAGCATATTCCCATTCAGCCATTCGTTTAGTTCGAAGCGTAGGGTGATCAGGGCGATGCGACTGTTTTTATCCTGCAATTCATCCAGCCAGATGGTTTCGCAATTTCGATTGTTTAACCATTCCGATAGACGTCCCTCCTTACGCTTTTTACAGATTTCGCAAAAATGCAAATCGTCTTCCGTTTTACCGGATTCAGCGGATTCCGCCATTCTCATGCGGCAGACATGGCAAATTTGGGGATAGACCGCCGACTTTTTTGGTGAGCCCGTTATATTTTTGAAAACGAATTGATCATTGCGATTCAGAAAGTAAGGCGCATAGAGGAAATTATCTTTGGCTTCAGTCAGTAATTGCGTCAGATTCATCAGGCCGCGGCAGGGTTTGGTCAGAAAGATCGCCGGATAAATCTCACCAGGGAAATGCTTATAAAATAAATTAATTATGGTTGTTTCAAGATCGGGAAAGTCTTTTTTCAAAACCTGTTGATTTTCTTTGTGTTTAAACTTCTCACCGGAATTATTCGGAAACAGAAAATAGATACCGGTTTCGTCGCGGTAAATTTCATTGGCGATAGCCAGCTCCGTTTCAAAATAATTCTTAATTTTATTATCCAGTTCGTTTGTCTTTTCGCGGTACCAGTGAATAAAAGCCGGTTTGGCGCCCTTTTCCGCCAGGGCGAGTTTGTCGTATTGAATCCCCAGAATCTGCCACCGAATTTTTTGCGGATTGTTAATATAATTTTCCTGGTTGTGTCCCATATACATTTCCGCCAGCACGGCTTTGAACATGGAAGCGGTCATATACGCCTGATCCCAGAGAGTGACATCGTTGGCAGGAAAGCGATTGTCACTGAGCAGATGGGAGTACCAGGATCTGATCTCATTGAATATGAAGTTACGGATTCTGATCCAGTCAGGATTGTCGTAGCAATCTTTATTCAGCATTTCCTGGTGCAGGCGCTGGAAAAAGCAAAGTCGCTTTTTATCAAACCATTTCCGATCGACATCTTCTTTATGCGTTCCAAACGCATTGCTGATGTAGAGTTCACCTTTGATCTGCTGAGTATCAGGCAGAGCGCCCTTGTCAATGCCGGAATTGATGTTTTCGCAGCCGCGGAACATGACTCTTTTAACGAATTCTGTATCGGATTCTCCAGCCTGCATACAACTAATCAGTGAAACAGATTCGAACTTTCCGGTCTTATCCGGAGTAACGAAAGAATTATTCTCGAAAAAATATTTTAATTTGCCCGTTGAATCCACATTGTTTAGCTCATCAATAAAATGACTATTTTTAAAGTAATCTTTATAACTGCTGAATTGTGGAGTAACGCCGGAAATATAGTCCTTCCAGTTACTGATTCCCGCATGAGTTTTGCCTAAATTAAAAAGTAGAGTTGCAATTTCAGCTTTAAGTAAATCTTCGCGATGGTTCTTCAATATATCAGTCATTTTGCACCTCCGGTGTATAATTTCAGGAAGGATGAATCAGGAGAATTCAGAGAATCACCTTTACGCGTTATAAAATCGAGGTGATCGGCTCTGACTCTGCCCCAGCCCAGTTTGGTTTTAGCGCCGATCTTGACCTGGGCATTGTTTCCGTTTTCCTGAAAGATACGCTGCAACCCGGCAGTCAGCAAATCGAGATCCTTTTGAACTTCTTTCTGAAGATTTCCATTACTTTTTGTGATTCCATCAGCCGGAATGTAGAGTAATTGGAAGACACCCTGAGCGTCTTTGGGAGCAACCTCATAATAGACCGGCTTTGTTCCGGCTTTGGTGCGGCGTTTGTGCGGATTGATCATTTCCAGCCCGAGTTTATCGAAATAAGTTGGATAAAATATCAGGCGCCCGCGTTGGACTTGAAGGGATTTTTGCTTAATTCCATCCCAAATCTTTTTATCAAGATTATTATCAGTCAAATTAATCGTTTTACCTAATTTCGTGAGTGCATACCATCTTAATTTTTTCTGAAAATCATTATTCTTGATTTCTTTTTCAGAAACCAGATCAATCAATTTTCTGAATTCCTCCGATCCCGCTCCGAATAACCTTACAAAACTCAGATAGTTATCGAACAAGTCCTTTTTATTCTTCTGCATTATTCTCCGAATAGCGCTTGCCAACACCCCTTTCCAGCTGCTCCCGCGCATCATAGGAATTTTAAAGACCTTCTCTTTCAAAACCGGATTGTCGATAATGTAATAGTGGTCATCATCGGCGGAGTAGTAGGGCGATTGCATCCAGAACTTTCCGTGGATAGCGAAAGAACATGGTAAATGTAAATCCAGCATGTTATGGATAACCTCTTTGTCAGTAATACCGGAAATTGACTGACAAGCTGATACATCCGGGTGAATAGAATCGCCCCAATCTTTCATGGGCTTCTTTTTTAAATCTAAATGTGAATATTTAAGACGATTGTAATTATTAAGTTTTATCCGCTTTTCTTGAACTTCTGCAAAGTAATCATAGTATTTATTCATTTCAAACCTCCGGTAAATGAATGATCCCGGGAATTCCTAGGAATCCGATATCTTTATTACGAATTAATGGTATTATTTTAGTTGCATTAGGCCCCTTGGCTTCATCCGTTTTTACACCAATTTTATTAGAAAAACTGTCATTGTTAATTGAGCCAAATATATAGTGTCGTTTTTGCCAGGATTTTTCATTGGACCTTTGTCTTGATTTATCACTTAACAATTTCTTTATTGCAACAAAATACTCACTCTTAACATTTTCCAGTTTATAATAGCAGATCGTATTAAAATTGATCATTTTATATTTTTGGTTAACTTCATTTACGATTTGGGATGGATAAAAATTTTTACCATCGATTTTTAATTCTTGATAAGACTCTAATCCATCACATATAATTCTTACTCTCCCAAATCCAATATTATTCTTCACCCCCAGAAAGCCGTATTCCTGAATGAAATTCAATAAAGGCCATAAAATATTCTCTGCGATCTCTGTGCTCTCTGTGGTAAAAACAACTGTGAATTTACCTTCAAAATAGCGATTCGGTAAATACCAATTTTTCCCACTTACTAATTTTTTATTTTGGGGATAAATAAACTTATTTTCATCCTTACCCAGATATATTTTCTCGAATCCGATCTTGCTTTTCCAGCCGGTACAGCCAAAATACCGTGCAACTGGTGATAATTGTAGCTGCTCACAGATTTCATCATCTGCCGCACTTGGATTTTTTTCAACAAGTCTCTCGTATTTATTATAATCAAACTCTTCCTTTGAGTATTTTTCGGTATTGAATCTTCCAGAAAAGTGGCATATCACCTCAAACCAGAAGCGTAGCGAGCCCATGATGCTGGCGGGTTTGATCTCGGTCATTTCACGTTTCACATCGCCGGTAAAGAGCGGTGTGATGGTTTCAAATTGAACTTCTTTCTTGATCATAATGTCTCCTTTTTTCACCACAGAGGGCACTGAGAGCACGAAGTTTTGTTTATTTTTTTCCATCGGATTTTTATTCATTACTATTCAAGCGTATAACCATCTGTGATTTTTTAAACAATTATACATTCTCTGTGATCTCTGTGTCCTCTGTGGCAAATTCATACAAAACAGTACTCATAGTACGCGCATTTCAGGCAGGGTTTGATCTTCACCGGTTGAGGGGCAGGACCGTTGTTGATTTTTTCTATATCTGCAATAACTTCATTCAACCATCCGATATCCGCTTCGGTCAGTTTCACCTTCATCGTTTTTCGCAATTTGGGGTAATTCAATTCGCCGGTGAAATCGTCAATGCCCAATTCTTTCAAACAGTACAAATAATACTTCAACTGCCACTCATGGGCTTTTTCCATTTTATTCGACTTCTTGACTTCGTGGATCACCCGCGCCTGGACATCGGCGAAATCCAGCACCAGGTTTTCGCCGATGCGTATCTCTTTCTTTTCCCGTTCATAACTTTCGTCATGGATGAGCCTACCCATCTTGACGATGTCGGATTCGTGCTCGCGGTTGAGCTGGTGGGAGAAGAGCCAGAGCTGACGTTTACAGAAGAAATAGTATTCGATCTGGGTTCCGGATACAAACATTTGACAACAATCTGTTTATAAAATGTTAGAAAAAAATCGTGTTATTAAATTCTTCATCTCTTATCCCGCTGTGGTAATCATAAACCTTTTGCCACTCTTCCAAATACAACATCTCGTAATTTTTATGGCTTTCACCATCAGAGAAACGCAGGAGTTCGTTTAATTGATTCGAATGCGCATAAATCGAAAACATGAACTGAGACATGATGCCATAGATCTTCTTCAGCTCGATCCTCTGCTTGATGAAATCTTCATTCCGGTTGTGGACGATGTTCAGATAGGACTGCCAAACCTGCTTTCCCTCTACATTGCCTTTTCCATCGTACGCCCCCAATGCCCGCAGGAATGTCAGGTCTTGTTCTGAGAAATATTCCGCAGGAATCGGTAACGGCACATAAATGCTCACGTTTCGTTGATCAATGAGCTTAAACTCCCAATCGATTTTAGAAAACTCGAGTCGTCTGATCTTGTTTTTATATTCGTTGAAATTCACCAGAAACTCGTCTTCGTTTTCCCGATTGATCTGTTCGCAGACTCTGCTGTAAAGAAAATCAAAAGCTTTGTTCAGCAAGATTTGCTCGTACTCAGGTTGTGGAATCAGATCCCGGGTAATGCGGTAGCGCAGATCTCCGCCATAAATTTGGTAGGCCTTATCGAGTTTGAAGATGTAAACCGTTGCCGGTTTGGGTCGTGCGTTGCGATTGACTCGCCCGGCTAGTTGCTCATCACTGTCGATGAGCGAGCTGTCTTTGAAACCGATATCCATATCGATGTCAACCCCTGCCTCAACCACCTGCGTCGAGATCAACAGGATTTTCTGTGAGCCACCGTCGTTCTGATCTGCTGATTTTATAAACTCGATGATCTCCTTTCGCCTCGGTTCGAGAATGGTACCCGACAGCACGAAAACTTCATAGCCGGCGGCTCGCGCTTCATAAACGACGATTTTGTAAAACTCCGTTGCCGTCCGTTTGTAGATGAATTCGATGATCGCTTTCACCGTCCCGTGATGGTTTTCCGCGTATTTTTCACATCTTTGCATGATAATTTCCGCCAACGCCTCGAGATCGGGTTTTACCGCCATCAACGAAAAGTCGAATTGCACGCGGTTCCTGAAATTGGGATTGTGAAAATAGCGATTCTTGTTTTTGATCAACGCACAGAATTCGTGCGGCAAATTGCCGACTTTCAGGTCGTCGATCTTGGGCAGCGTTGCCGACATCAGAATGAACTTGATGTTGAAATAGTGCGCCGCGTGGGTGACGAAGTAGGCGACCTTGTCCCATTCCCGGGGCGGGTATGATTGCAGCTCGTCGATGATCACCACGGAATTGGCAAACCGGTGAAAAAGGTAGGTTGTATCCTTGCCGTTGCCTTTCAGAATATCGAAAAACTTGACGTGGGTGAGCAAGGTAACCGGATAGTTGATGAAAAGATTGTCGATGTAATTCAAACGCTGCACACCATAGTGCCCGTCTTCAGCCTCCTCGCGTTTTGAATGAAAGCCGGTGCGCGAGTGCAACTGCACCATTTTTGCAGCGGTCAAGTCCAGCGTATCCCGAATGGTTTTAGCGGTTTGTGTAATGAGCGTGGTAAATGGAAACACATAAAAGATCTTGTTTAGTTTAGGATGAATTTCGAGAAAGCGCAAGGCAGCTGCCAACGAGATATTGGTTTTCCCCGAACCGGTCGGTGCCTCGAGATAAAAGATGTTTCTATCCAGGTTTTTATTGATGGTGTCGAGTACTTCGCCTAACAGTTTCTGGCGAAGAATATTGAGATTTTCCTGATTACATGCATGTAGCCGGTCATCAGGATATTCGGAGAAATATTTCCGACGCTCGAAGAACAGACGGTTGTACTCTTTGGTCGATCGGAATTTCTGCGAAAAAGATGTGGTGTCCTCATGTGAAAGCACACCAAAATCTTCCGCTTCGATATCCATCATGAAAGCCGAGGTGGCATAATAGTCGGCACCGGTCAGCAGAGAAAAATTAAGCTTGAGCAGCGCATAAATAGGAAAGTGGGAATTCTCGGAAAAACAGATATCCGAGTATTCCTTGATTTTTCTTTCAAAGTTGTCGAATGCTGCTTGCAAGAACGCCTTGTCAACAGCGATTCCGATGGCTTGTAAATAAGGCATCAGCCTCTTGATGATGTCGGGATCGTACTTGAGATCATTCTCGATATAAGATGCGTGGTGTTTGAGAATGGTGTTTGAAAACCAAAAGGTCAGCGCATACATTGCCGCCTGCGTTTCGCCATTGAAGTGCGATGTAGAATTGACCTCATGCAAATGCTCAACGACATACAAAAATGCACTCAGCATAGAATGCTGCGACCCGATACCATTGTGATGATTACTCCGAAACTGTGGATTGCCCATGCGTTCGATCTGAAAATTCTCGTTTATCTTGCCATAATCATGAAAGACGATGGTGTTCAGAAACAAGCGCTTGATGAAGTTGCCAACAACTTCAGCGTCTGTGACGTACGCATGTTGCGTCAGTGGCATGATCAGGCGATCCACCACCAAATCCAGACGGTGGGCATCGATTAAACAAAGTGCGTATTTATTCACCCGAATTACATGCTCAGCGAGAATCTCTGGCTTTTTGTGCGGGTGTATATGCGCATGATACCTTTTATGACCAGGCAGCCGATCTTCCAGGGGCTGGTTTGCTGTCAGCAATTCACTAAACGACCTAAAAGAGTTGGACGAGTCCATGATGATCTTGTACTCTGAATAATCCTTCCAGCTGCAGCTCCTTGCTCAGGGTGAAGTTGGTATAAACGAACGGCTGTTTTTCGTATTGCAGCAGTTGTTCATCGAATCCCACCGGCAGTTCTTCGAAGATCATGAATTTCGGCTCGCCGCCATTCATGGCGAAAGGTGCCATGATCTTCTTCTGCACCATCTCTTTGATCACTTCTTTCGACTTCATAAATATCGTTGCCACTTCATAATTTTCTGAAAAGTCAAAAGGTTGATAGTTGTACTCACGGAACTCATCCCACCAGAGAGAGAATTCATTCTTGCCGAAATAGGGCAGATAATCGGCTTCGCCGTGTTGGAGTGACTCCAGCAGCCTTAACTGCACAGGATCACCCGTATCCAGCTCGACAAAGCAGCAAAATGCCGGTCGAATCAACATTTGCTCTCTGACGATGAGATTGCCACCGGCTTCCTGGCTGGCATACCCCACGCCGTTGTTGTATTCTACAACTGACTTAAGGAAATTACCATTGGTGGTTCGCAAGGGTTGAATGCCTATCTGAATATTCTTGAGTTGAATATAGTACTCCGGTAATTTGCTTTTTTCCCGATAGCCCTCCAAACCGACGATAGCGCCGAGGATTCCCAACAGCACCGGTTTGTGCAGCATGTTGTAGGTCAGGAAGATGCCTTCGTTGATGTCGGGTTTTTTGAGAAAACCGAGGTCGGTTTTCAGGTCAATTGAAATGAGCTTTTTCATGGCGATTACAGCGCTTTTGCAGTAGTCAGATGATATTTGTGAACATTATCTGGCAGTCCCTCAAGTCGGGTGTTTTCCGGATTGTAGTACACTTCGATCCGATCAATCTGCTCGGAAACATTGTTGATCACCTGCCTGATTTCCCCAAAGTCGATCACGACATTGCCATTATCCCGGGAGACACTGATAAATTCGGTAAAGACCGGTAGTACCTTGCGCGAACCTTCTTTTAGCTGTACCCAGAGCAACAGCTCATTATCGGTACCGGCTTTGGAAGCGGAATCGTAATAGGTGACGCCGCTGCGCATGGCTTCCTTGAGCTTAGTGATATCTTCATCGGTCAAGCGTGGTCCATTTTCAGCGAGCCTGCGCACAGCAGACAGATTTTGTGGATTGATGGAAAAATGGTGCACGTAATGCCCTTCCCGTAGTTTGGATTGTTGACCAAGAGTAGATGCTTCCCGTTCTTCTCTTCCCTCCGCTTCCGGATTCCGGAAGGGCGACATGATCTGTTCGGAATAGATTTCCCCGCTAGGAAAGCGGTTCATGGCGTGATTGACCTGTACCGGTCCGTGAACAGAGACGTTGACCTTTTTCGATTTCCCTTTGGCAGCAAACGTCGCCCCGAAAAACCTTACATCGAGACAGGAGAGCAAATTTTTCAACACCACCGGCTTGGAATCACTTTCCAGGCTACCCAAAACCGCATCGTAAGTCTCAGCGAGGGTAAACGGATTCATATCCTTGTTCAATCTCTTGTAGAACAGGATTTTTTCCTCGGGATAATGGTTCTTCAGATAGTGCCGAATGCTGTACTTGAACGCCTTATCGGTGGCGTAGACCGTGCCGTCCGGCAAAGTGCGTGGCTGGTGGGTGAAATCGGCATTGTAATTGGCATTGATGGCTTTGACGATTGCACAGCCAAAAACGCGGTTGGTGAATTCGTTCATAGTAAGACTCCTCATAGTTTTAGATTTGTAACGATTTGCTAAGTTAAGCTTCAACGGTTTCTTTTTCGCGTTTCTGATAAATCACATTCTCCGAAAAATAGCCTGCTAGAATCATGGGAAGCAATGATTTCAAATTAGCTTCTGGCTGAAAACTAAGCACTTCTGCCATAATCTTGTTGAAACGTTTCTGACTAAAAAAGATAGCATGCTTGTACTGAGCAAAGGTGCGCGAGATCGCCAGCTTAAACTGCTCTGCATCGGTCTTCTGCAGGTATGGCTCGAGCAAGGCGTGCGATTTGTTACTGGCTTCGCTGCAGCTCAGTAAATAGTAGATCACCTGCCCGGCAGCGTAAGCAAACTCGGCATCATTTTCCAGATGCCAATCGGTATCACTGACGATTTCCTGCATCCGCTGATGCAGTTGTTGAATTTGATTTGCCATTTTTAAACCTCCAATTTGTTTATTTTGATCTCCGAAAAACTCATACAAGCTAAACCAGATATTCAGCTTTTCTTTTATGGGATACTCTCTGGTGTGCTTATTTTCCCGATATTCATCCTGGCGCAAATTATCGAGGATTCCCGTTTGCATGATGTCGTGGAACATCTGCACGGTAATGGTTTCGCGTTTGCTTTTGTAGATGTAGTCGTAAAACGATTTGCGGTATTTCATGATGAGTTGAAACATTACCGGACGGATATACTGAGGCTTGTTGTCGATGTCGTCAAAATAGCGCAACCGCCAGCCGTCATCGCGCTTACGAACCAGTTGCCCTTCGAATATCCGGCTGACGATTTTGCGTTCGAAATCGAATATATCATCTATTTTCTGCTCGTACAATTCTCCACTAATTCCAAAAAAGTTCTCGATGCGAATTTGGGGGGCGATCTTGAACTGGAATGAGGAAACGAAGTCATAATCCTTGACATCATTTCCCCGCATGTTGAGGAGATAGTAATTGCCCAGGTCGTTTTCTCTTTCATACACCTGCCGAATCATCTCAGCATAGCCGGGCTTTTTATCTTCATTCCGATGAAAGATCCTGACGACTTCGTCATTCAACTCTTCCTTTTCGATAAAAATTGGCAGGGGATTGGGAAGCTGCTTGTTGGCTTTCAATTGCTTGAACTTGAACAGCCAAACCGCGTCGTCGGCAGTCACACGCTCGTTCACATCGAAGGTGGCGCTGAGATGTTGCAGAAAAGGCTTTTTGGTATTATAAACATTCAGATAATCACTGACGCCAAAGAGCGTGCCGTTGATCTCGCAATTAAAATCATCTTTATTGAAAGCTTTGGGGCGGACGTAATTTTGATGTATCTGTTGGTAATCCTGTGGCGACACATTCGCCAGATAGACGTAAATGTACTGATTATCCGAAATCTTGACGCTTTTACCATCCACTTTGTTCATTTCGATTTCATGAATGGCTTGCTCCAGCAAATCTTCAAGGTGCTCGATGCAATAGTCCTTAAATCTTTCCGCCCATTGACGATGTGCATCCGACTCGCAATACTCTATTGCTGCATTGAAGTAGTCCTCAAGCCGCACCAGTGCTTCAGCCATAGTCTTTTTCTTGAAGGCGACACAGAAAGGTGAGCAACTGTGTATTTTCTTTTTTGAATCCAGGGCTTTGTTGATGGTGACGAATATAGTATTGATCTCTTTATTAAGGCAATCCTGCAAAAAGGGAGACAACTCGTCTCCTTCTCGAAAGAAGGCTTTTTCGTGCTTTTGCAGTTTACCTGCCTCATTGAGGGTTAGCTGAATGTGCAGGCCATCTGTTAGCGGTAAACCTCTTTTGAATGATTCCGGGCTCAATGACTTGGTAAAATTGATTATTTCTCTGAGCATTGTTTCTCCATCATTTTATTTGAAATACAGGTGAGAATCAATAATTACTCTATGAAACATTCGCATTCTCAAAATTGGTTTTTCACCGAACCATTCGTTTTAATGAAACAATTTTTTTGGTTCATAATTCATCTGCGTCCCTCAGCGTCTATTTTCCCTATTTATCTGGCGTTCTTTTGAGTCTTGTACTCCTTAGTCAGCACGCGGCGTTTAAATGCCAGTGTTG
>DSAS01000104.1 GCA_011046365.1 Fidelibacterota bacterium | reverse complement strand
TGGGACGGGCGGACTAATTCCGGCTCAATCGTAACCACCGGTGTTTACTTCATCGTGTATCGTTCCACGGAACACCAATTGAATCAGAAAGTGGTGCTGGTGAAGTAGGGTTAGGTCCCATAATATTGCGAAAGCCTACCCCTTGAGGGGCGATCTCTTTTAATCATCTGTTCCGGGATTCAATTCAAAAAAGCGCCTGCCATTGATAAAGTGTTTGTGAATCTGTAAATTCAACCGGATTTTTCGAAAACCGGCTAACCATAAAAGGAGTGTAACATGAGTACGATAATTGACGTGAATGCCCGTGAGATTCTGGATTCGCGGGGAAATCCTACCATTGAAGTGGAATTGTGGACTGAAAGCGGATTTTACGGCAGCGCCGCCATTCCCTCCGGAGCTTCCACCGGCGAGCATGAAGCCTTGGAGCTGCGGGACGGCGACAAGAGCCGCTTTATGGGCAAGGGTGTCCTGAAAGCCGTCCAGAATGTCAATGAGATTATCGCGCCGGAAATCATAGGCGAAGATGTTCTCGATCAGGCTTATCTGGATAATATTCTGCTGGAAATTGACGGTACGCCCAATAAGAGCAAGCTGGGTGCCAATGCCACCCTCGGTGTCTCTCTGGCGGTTGCCAAAGCCGGCGCCAATGTGATCGGTCTGCCGCTATATCGCTACATCGGCGGAACCAACGCCCGGGTCCTGCCGGTTCCCATGATGAATATTCTCAATGGCGGCAGCCACGCGGACAACAATGTAGACCTGCAGGAATTCATGATCTTTCCCTGCGGTGCCAAATCCTTCCGCGAGGCGTTACAGATGGGCGTGGAGACTTTTCATCACCTGAAAGCCGTATTAAAGAAGAAGGGGCTGAATACCTCTGTCGGTGACGAGGGCGGATTCGCACCAAACCTGCGCTCCAATATCGAAGCCATTGAGGTGATTCTCGAAGCGGCAGAAAAGACCGCCTATAAAATCGGTGAGGAGCTGTTCATTGCTCTGGACCCGGCGTCATCGGAATTTTACAATAAAGAGACTAAAAAATACGAGCTGAAGTCCGAGAAGCGTGCCCTGACCTCACAAGAGATGGTGCATTATTACAAGGATATTGTGATGAAATATCCGGTGGTTTCTATCGAGGATGGTCTGGCGGAAGACGACTGGGACGGCTGGAAATACATGGTGAAGGAGCTGGGCAATAAAATCCAGATTGTCGGCGATGATCTGATTGTTACCAATGTTGATCGAATTGGGCGGGCGATTGAAGAGAAAGCGATCAACTCGGTTTTGATCAAGCTGAACCAGATCGGCACCCTGACAGAGACGTTGAATGCCATCAGCATGGCGCATCGTGCCGGCTTTACCACGGTGATTTCCCATCGCTCCGGTGAGACTGAAGACACCACCATCGCCGATCTGGCGGTGGCGGTCAACGCCGGTCAGATCAAAACCGGTTCCGCCTGTCGCACTGATCGCATCTGCAAATATAATCAGTTGTTGCGGATCGAAGAGGAACTGGAAGACGAAGCGCTTTTCTGGGGTCTCGACGTTATAAAATAATGGCAAAGAAGGCATCCAGAATCCGGTACCGGCAAAAGCCCGAAGCCGCAAATATCCGGCGCTTGTACTGGATTCTGGGGGTCCTGTCGCTGATTACCCTTTTTATCATTTTTTTCGTTATTGGCGATTATGGTCTGTATCAGATTTATTTATTGAATAAACAAAAACGTCATCTGGAAAATCATATCACTGAGTTAAAAATGGCACAAGATTCGCTGCAGGCGGAGCGGAACCGTCTGGAATCGGACCTGGCATATATTGAAAAATTGGCGCGTGAAAAATACCGGATGGCGAAAAAGGGTGAGAAGGTTTTCCGGGTGATCGAAAAACCGTCGAAAAATTGATGTTGCTTTATCGGAAATTTATTGTAATTTTCAAGCGACATATGCACGGTATGTGAATCATAGAGAAAATTTTATGGATGTCGCCACTCTCTTTGGATTAGCTACGGGAATCGCACTAGTTATTTATTCTATCACGGCAAAGGGCGGTTCGGCGGAGTTTTTCTGGAATTTACCGGCGCTCTTGCTCGTACTGGGCGGCACATTGGCGGCAACCTTTGTCAACTATCCGATGAAGAATGTGCTGGGCGTATTCAAAGTGCTGAAGAACGCCTTTCGACGGACAAAAGGCGGTTATCAGAACATTATTGACCAGTTCACCGACCTGTCGGCAATTGCCCGGAAGCAGAGTCTGATGGCACTTGAGGGCGAATTGAAAAAGGTGGAAGACCGCTTCATGCGTGCCGGCGTTGAACTTGCCATCAACGAAAAAGATCAGGACCGGCTGCGCAATTACCTGAACCTGGAATTGGCTAACATGGAGAAGCGCCATACCATCGGTCAGGAAATCTTTTTCTATATGGGTACCTATGCCCCCGCCTTTGGAATGGTTGGCACGATTGTCGGACTCATTGTAATGATGAAAAATTTTACCGGTGGCGGAATGGGTATCGGTGCCGCGGCGAGCTCCTTTGAATTTGACGTTGCCAGCAAATTTAAGGAGCTGCTGGGCGGTATGGGACTGGCTTTGTTGACGACTTTTTACGGTCTGGTGCTGGCAAATTTGGTGTTTATCCCCATCGGCGGCAAATTGAAACGCCGCTCCGATGAAGAGATTATGATGAAAGAGTTCATGATCGAGGGTATCATCTGTCTGCATAATCGCGATCACCCCATGATTGTTCGGGAAAAGCTGAACACCTTTGTACCCAGCAGCGAGCGCCAGGCGGAAAATTCGAATAAAGTCAAAAAGAAGAAAAAATAGCAAGTAATCTGGTTCGTCGGACGAGGTTTTCTTCTGACCTCATCTGAACGACCAAAACATAAAAAAATAAAATGATTGATACTGCTTTGGCAGTGTCCTTCGTTTGTTGATTTCAGTGAGTCGGTGGCTGTCAATGTATGTCAGGATACAGGGTGATATGTAAGCCATGAACTGGAAATTTATCAGTTTGATCATGCTCCTGTCGGTGACCAGCCCGGCTGCTTTTGAGGTGCAGACACTCAATGCCTCGGCGGTTGCCCTGGGTTCGATCGCCTCACTCTATGCGGGCTCCTCAAACCCCGCCTGTTTCTTAACCGATGAGACTCTGTACCTGCGGGTTGATTATACTCGCCTGTTCGGCTTGACGGGTCTGGATTACTATCAGGCAAAAGGGCTCTGGAAATTCCGGGAACAGCGACAGCTTGGAATTGGTTTTAAGAACTTCGGCAACCGGATTTACCAGGAAAAAACTCTCGGTATCTGCTATGGTCATCAGCTGAAAAACCTGCTGGCACTGGGGCTGTCCGTTCAGCTGTATAACGTTGCGATTACCGGTTGTCAAAATTCCACTGCCCTAGGTCTGAGTCTTGGTTCGGTGTGGGATTTGGATGACGATATTCAGGTGGGTATGCTATTGCAGAATGTCAACAGCCCGGCAATTTACGGGCAATACGATCCATTGCCAGAATGTTTTCTGCTGGGCATTCGTTATACGCCGGTTTCAAAAATTGACCTTTGCGGTGAGTTGTTTAAAGACACGGAATTTCCCTTTTCTTTCCGGATGGGGACAATCATTCGCCCGCTTCCGTTTGTGGAATTGAAACTTGGGGCACAGCTGAATCCCGACCGCTATGCGGGTGGAATTTCCCTCTATCTGAAGGGAATTTACCTGGATTTTGCCTATCAGCACCACCAGGTACTGCCCTATACCCTGTATTACGGGATTGGATACGGTTTCTAATGAAAGCCGCACTTTTGTGGATGATTATCGGCGCCCTCCCGATTATCATAACCGGCAATGAATCCGGCATAGGAAATATTGATTTCTCATTATTACAGGAGCATATTTCAGAGGAGAATCTGGAAAACTATCTGGAGGATTTTATCAACAATCCGCTGGATTGGAACCGTACACAGCCGGCTGATATTGAAAGTCTGCCGCTGAATGACGAATTGATTGACCGGCTGCTTGCCCTGAAAAAGCGACACCTGGAGTTTGACGATTGGCAGCAGTTTCAGGCGGCGGCGCAGCTGGATCAATTAAGTCTTGAGATGGTAAAACTGTTTTTCAAAATCATGGGTGACCGTTTTGAAAGAGATGTTCATTTAAAGAATTATGTTTCGATAAATCAAAAAGAGAATGTGGACCTAAATAGAAGCCAGTTGTGTGGAAGGTTCGCTCTCAATCGTCAAATAGAGGTGGGATTTATCGCCGAAAGGGATCAGGGTGAAAAACAGCTGTTCGATTACCGGAATATCAGCCTCATTACCCAGCCATTTGCGGATGCCTATACCGTTGGGCTGGCTGCCTACACATTCGACTGGGGGCACGGGCTTTTATTTTCCCGCAGCAATCTTGCATTTAAGGGGACTTCGGTCGGTGGAACGGTTCTGGCGGGCACACCCCGCTTCAGTGCCTATACCGGCTCTGACGAAAACCGTTATTTGCAGGGGGCGTATCTGCATCGGCAGGGACGCCGTCTGACCCTTTTTTCCTTTGTGTCCAGACAGCGGCTCGATGCGACGATTGAAGATTCGCTGGTGCAGTCATTTCGTGAAACCGGAATTCACCGTACGGATTCCGAACTGGCGGCGAAAAATGCGCTGCTGGAACATACAGTAAGCGGCGGAATGGTTTTTACCAAAGAGCAGAATCGGCTGGGCTTGCTGGTTTTCCAGACCGGCTATCCCCTACCGGTCAGGGTTTACCAGAGTCGGCGCCGGCAGCGAGGCATTTCACTTTACCAGAAATTTCAGCGGAACGACTGGCGGTTTTCCGGCGAACTGGCGCTGCTCAGCCCGGAAAATTTCGCGGTCGTTCAGGGCTTTGTCTGCCGAACCGAAAACATTTCTCTGGGTGCTCAATACCGCTATTTTTCCGACCGGTTTGCCACTCGCCTGTCAACGGTTATGAAGGAGTATACGAGTGCCGGTGGAAATGAGCAGGGACTTTATCTGGGAGCGGAGTGCCGCATAAAAAGGGGGTTCAAGACCGGTGGATATATTGATTTTTTCTCACAACATCGCTCGTTCAAGAAAGGACTTGCACCGGACCGGGGGACGGAAGCGGTTGCTTTTCTGGACCGGAATTGGTCGGGGCAGCATAGCCTGCGACTGCGTCTAAAACGAAAAGTGACCGAAACAGCTACCGCTAAATACCAGATATCGGTTATTGGACAATCCTATCTTCGGCGGGACGCCTATCTGACATTCCGGGGAGTTTTGAATGAGATTGACCGAAAACAATCCTTCGCCGCCAGCGTTTCCGGCACCCTAAAGGAGTGGAAGGGTGTGGCGTTGACCCTGGGGACAACACACTTCTATTCGCCGGTGTTTGACACGCGCATTTATCTGTACGAGGCTGGTATTCCACTGCGTTTCAATATGGTCACGCTGTCGGGTAGTGGCAGACGGTATTTTGGAGTATTACAGAGCCGGTTTAAAAACGGTATTACGGCGGCTACGGCATTAAAAACCCAAAGACGCCGGCTGATTTCAGAAACACGAACCGACAACACATTTCTGCTCGAATTCCAGATGGTGGTTGATTTATGAACCGGGAGTTCGTAATTTCCTGCCGGATTGTAATGAAGATAAGAATTTTTTTATTGATGACAGCATTGTCCGGATTAATGTCCGGAGCGGTACCGGAGAAGCTGCTGCTCAGCCGCCCGGCTCCGAAAAATCCGGGGCAGGATATTGCCGTTGTAACGATTAGCGAGACCCGCTACGTCTCTGCCCAGGATTTTGCCGACGCTTTAGCCGTCCGGACCTATTATCGGAAGGAGACCGGAAAAATTGTGCTCTTTTTTGACAAGAGCAAGGTCAAATTGACGGCGAACAACAGCTTTTTGATGGTAGACGCCCAGGTCTTGCAAATGTCCGGTCCGGCACTGCTGATCAATGACGAAATCTACGCTCCAGCTACCTCCTTCCTGACCCTGCTCCAGCAGCACACCTTGCCCGATCTGCACTATTCGATTGTGGAGACGGCAGGTTCGATCTTTGTCAATGCAAACCGGGTCTCCCATGTGAAACATGCATTTCGAACGCCGGCAGTCTCCGGTGGACTGATCAGCCTGACCGATATTCGGTTTGAGGAGAAAGCCAACGGCGTCGAGGTGCGGATAAAGTCACTGGGCACCTTTACCGATTCGGATTTTTCCAGCTTTTTTAAAGGTGACAGCTGGTTTTATTTGACCGTCAACGGCGCCGATTGCGATTCCGCCAGCCTGTCCTCCCTCTATCCCACCAATTCTTTTCAGCGGGTGATTGCCATACCCACCGGTTCTTCGGTTCAGCTTGGATTTCAGCTGAACCGCCAGTTTAAATCGGCGGATGTTCATTTCGATCTGCGCAGGAATGAGATTTTAATTTCGCTGTTCTTACCTCTGAATCGTGATATCAAGCGCAAAATCGAAGAGGCTAAGACCGCCTGGATTATTGATACAATCGTGCTGGATCCCGGACATGGCGGCAAAGATGGCGGTACGCCCGGACGTTGGGGCTACATGCATGAGAAAGATATCGTCCTGGACGTGGCATTACGAGTGGGGCGTCTGCTGGAGAAAAACAGTAATATCAAGGTGGTTTATACCCGTAAAACCGACGAATTTGTACCTCTCTGGAAACGGGCTGAAATTGCCAATAAAATGGGTGGCAAACTCTTTGTCAGTCTGCATGTCAATGCCACTTCGAAAGTGTCCGCAGCCGAGGGCTTGGAATTTTATCTGCTGCTTCCCGGGAGGTCTGAAGAGGCGATTAAAATTGCCGAGGCGGAAAATTCCGTCATTCACCTGGAAGATGAAGAGGACAAACTGAAGTACCAGGGTTATGATGATATTACCAATATTCTGGCTAATATGGTTCATTCGACTAACATGAAGGACAGCGAGCTGATTGCCAGTATCCTGTCCCGAAATTTTACCAAAATGGTGCCGCAGAAGAACCGGGGCATCAAGCAAGCCGGCTTTTATGTGCTGGTTGGTGCTGATATGCCCAAACTGCTCTGCGAACTGGGTTACAACACCAATAAAGAGGAAGCCCGGAAGCTAAACAGTGCCAAGCACCGCCAGAAAATAGCCGAAGCGATTTACCGCAGCATCCTCGAATTTAAGGAGATCAGTGACAGGTCAATTTCCGGATAATGCAGATTTGAATTGCCGACCGATCGGTGTTTTTGATTCCGGTCTGGGCGGTTTAACGGTGGTCAAGCAGCTCATGCAGCAGCTGCCCGGGGAGTCAATTCTCTATTTCGGTGATACCGCCAGGGTACCCTACGGCACCAAGAGCCCCGCGACAATCCGGAATTATGCCGTGGAAATTACCCGCTATCTGCAGGCGCAGGGTGTGAAACTGATTGTGGTAGCCTGTAACACCGTCTCCAGCGTTGCGATGGATAATGTGATGCTGGTCAGTTCGGTCCCAGTGGTTGGGGTAATCGAACCGGGTGTCCGGGCAGCGCTGAAGAACAGTCTCAGTAAGCGAATCGGTGTGATCGGTACGAGTGCCACGATTTCAGCCGGAAAATATACTGCGCTACTCAGGTCAATGGACCCCGGCATCCGGGTCTTTTCGCAAGCCTGTCCCCTGTTTGTGCCTCTGGTTGAAGAGGGCTGGATTGATTCGGAAGTGACGGAGTCGGTTGCCCGGATTTACCTGGAACCACTGGTCAAGCAATCCATAGACACGTTGATTCTGGGTTGTACGCACTATCCGATCATTAAGGATATAATCAAGAAAACCATTGATGGAAATATTGAAATTGTAGACAGCGCCGTTCAGACCGCACTGGAGGTCCGCCGGGTGATTTTAGCGCACAAGCTGGCGTGTGATTCCGGAAAGCCGGCGGAATATCGGTTTTATGTCAGTGATTTTCCCCAGAAATTTGAAGAGATTGCGCAGCGTCTGCTCGGTCAGTCGCTGAGCAATGTCCGGCGGATTGCGCTGGATGACCGCTCCCGATGACCCCGACTTCAGACACATATCCCAATCTTCAGCGACGGCTGAACTGTCTGTATGCCCTGGATGGCAAAGGGATCAAGCCGGGCTTGAAACGTATTCAGGAGTTTCTGGACAGAATTGGGAACCCGGAGTCCAGATTAAAGACTATCCATGTCGCCGGAACCAATGGCAAGGGCAGTATCTGTGCAATGCTTGCATCTGTGTTGCAGGCAGCCGGTCTGCGGGTCGGGTTGTATACATCCCCCCATCTCGTCAGATTCAATGAGCGAATTCGCATTAATTGGGATCAAATCAGCGACGGTGAAATTGTCGCATTTATAGACAGACACCAGGCGCTTATTGAGGCGCTGGAGACCACCTTTTTTGAAACCACCACGGCAATGGCACTGGAACATTTTGCAGACCGGGCTGTGGATGTCGCCATTCTGGAAACCGGTATGGGCGGTCGGTACGATGCCACCAATGTCACCACACCGCTGATGTCAATAATTACGCCCATCGGTAAGGATCACGAAGAATTTCTGGGAGATACCCTGGAGAAAATTGCCGGCGAAAAAGCCGGTATCATTAAAAGCGATATTCCGGTCGTTGTTGCCAAACAAAGACCCCGGATTCGGGAATTTCTCAGAGACGCAACACTGTCACAGAAGAGCCCTTTTATCTATGCGCCCGATCATTGTGATACAACGGTGATGACCCGGTATCCTGACCGGCAGATTGTCAATATCCGTTCACGGGAGTTTTGTTTTGATGAACTGGATTTTCCCTTTCTGGGGGATCATCAGATTACCAACCTGAATACGGTCATTACGGCATTAAACCATTTGACGGCTACTCCCCTTTCCGGTGCGGCGGTGGCAGCGGGTATCACTGCTGCCCGATGGCACGGTCGCCTGGAGCTGTTGTCCCGAAAACCGCTGGTCTATTACGATGTTGGGCACAATTTACACGGAATCCGTCAGGTTGTGCAGGCACTGGAGAGCACTTTTCCCGGTGAAAAATTCAGATTTTTAATCGCTTTGGGGGAGCATAAAAAAACCGATCTTCTGGGAAAAACAATCGGGAGAATCGCTGCTATGGTATATGTTTCCGAAACACCGGAGAAAAAATCAATCCCTGCCGGAAAACTGGGTGGAATTTTGAAACGGGACCTGCCGGATGTAAATGTCATCGCCGGGACCGATTTTAAACAACTGTTTCCGGCGGTGCTGCGGCAGCTTGGCGGTGAGGATCACCTGGTTGTTCTGGGCAGTCATTATCTTGCACCGGTAATTTATGATTTCTATAAAATAAATGTTTGACAATAACAGAATAGTGATTATATTTTCAGTTGTGAGAATTTAGGCCACGTTTTAGACCTACCAATTGTATGAAAATCAATTTTTGAATTAATTCTATTAATTATAGGAAATTAATAATGGAAAAAGAACTGACGATTGCGTCGCTTCAAGCAATGCGGATTAAAGACCTGACCGATCTGGCGGTTAAGCTGGAAATTCCCGAGCATACCGGTTTAAAGAAAATGGACCTGATTTACAAGATTCTGGAAGCCAGCGCCAAAAAGGACGGTCGGATTTTTTCCCAGGGTGTTTTACAGGTAATGGATGAAGGCTACGGCTTTTTACGGTCGGAGGAATTCAGCTATTTGTCCGGTCCCGATGATGTCTATATCTCGCCCTCTCAGATCAAGCGGTTCGGTTTGCGGACTGGACATGTCGTCTCCGGACAAATCCGACCGCCCAAGGACAACGAGAAATTTTTTGCGTTGCTGCGGGTGGATGCGGTGAACATGATGGACCCCGAAGAGGTCAAATCGAAAAGACCTTTCGATTCCCTCACGCCGCTTTATCCCGAGAGCCGGATTCAGCTGGAGACCGACCACAAGAATCTCTCCATGCGGGTAATGGACCTGTTGTGTCCGATCGGCAAAGGTCAGCGCGGCTTGATTGTGGCGCAGCCGAAAACCGGAAAAACGATTCTACTGCAGCAGATTGCCAACAGTATTACCACGAACCATCCCGAAATTATTCTGATTGTTTTGCTGATTGATGAGCGACCGGAAGAGGTGACGGATATGGAAAGATCGGTTAAAGCGGAGGTGGTCAGTTCCACTTTCGATGAACCGCCGGAACGCCATGTTCAGGTGGCTGATATGGTCCTGGAGAAAGCCAAGCGCATGGTGGAGTTGGGCTTTCATGTGGTCATCCTGCTGGACAGTATAACGCGGCTCGCCCGGGCGCACAACGCCGTCGTGCCCCACAGCGGCAAGATTTTATCCGGAGGTATTGATGCCAATGCACTGCACCGTCCGAAACGGTTTTTTGGCTCGGCGCGGAATATCGAAGAGGGCGGCAGTCTGACGATTATCGCGACGGCTCTGATTGATACCGGCAGCCGGATGGACGACGTGATTTTTGAGGAATTCAAAGGCACCGGCAATATGGAACTGGTGCTGGATCGGCGCCTGAGTGACCGCCGGGTGTTTCCATCAATGGATGTGAACCGCTCCGGTACCCGGAAAGAGGAATTATTGATGTCCTCCGCTGAACTGGCTCGGGTCTGGGTGCTGCGTAAACTGCTCAGTGAGATGAATCCGGTGGAGGCAATGGAATTTCTGCTGGAACGGATGAAGCGGGTTAACAGCAACCGCGAATTTCTCAAGTCCATGAACCAGTAACCCTATTGGTTCACAATTCAAAATCAGGAAAGTGATCGGAACATCGGATTAATAGCATCTGATGGGGGAGATTTTTTAGTCTTTTATAAATTAATTGGGAAAGGTTGTCGAGATTTGTTCCGGTTCCCGGGATGGTTGGATGATGGAATCTCTTTCCAGCCGCAAAGAAACTCTTGACAATTCCAAATTTAGCTATGAATTTTACACGGATATAAAGCAATGTTTTCTATTCGGACAATGTGAACCAACAGACGCAGTCAATTAAATTTTAAGGTGAATACCGACCGGAGAGATTTTAAATGACCGACAAATTCAATATCAGCAAGAAAAAGACCAAACTGCCCTTCGATGCCAAAATTGATGAAAAGTGTGAAAAGTGCTCCGGCAATATTGTCTACCGGAGCAGCTCATACTTTGGAAAAAAAACCTATTTTAAAATCTGTAACGGGTGTGGGTGGTATGAACTGCTGGACGCCGAATCCTGGAAGCAGGCAATTACTGAAAACAGCCAGATAAACGAAGACGATATTGATTAATACCGGGTATTATTGAATTTTACCATCTTAGCCGCATTGCACAGAGAGATGCTGCCTGTCCGCAGCCATCTGGCGGCTGTTTTCGACCGGAACGGGGATATCCGGCTAAATTTCCGGCAAATCGGACGTGGTGCGCAACGGTTTGATAACATTCAAAATACCGTCACCGGTGATGTCGTTATAAATGTCGGAACGGCGGGCGCCATTGCGGAGAATTTAGAACCCTTTCAAATTGTATTTGCGCCATACCTCATAAATAGCTGCATGGAACGGCTTTTCCAAACCGAATTATTCCATAATTACGAAGATTTGCTGACATGTGTGCCGGACAGATGGATACGAGTTGGTCTTTTTACTGCTTCGGAGCCTGTCCTATCCGTGCGGGAGAAGGAACGCATCCGGGCAGAATGTGGGGCAGCCGCAGTGGATATGGAGGCTTTTACCATTGCCCGTTACTGCCGGCAAAAAAAAATGCCCTTTCTTTCGCTGAAAGTGATTTCCGATACGGCAGATTCGGAAACTTTACTTAAATTTAAAAAGAATCTGGGGAAGGCGGTTGAAATTTTATGCGAGCAGTTGGTCATTTTAGTCAGAATCCTGCAGGAAAACCGGGAGTGCTTGTTACTCAATGGATGATCCGGGCAGAGTATCGGTAATCATTCCCACTTATAATCGGGGTGCAGTCCTGGAACAGGCGATCAAATCGGTCCTGAACCAGACCTATCAAAACTATGAAATTATCGTGGTGGATGACGGTTCCACGGATAACACTCATCGCATTCTGCAGAAATACGGTCATAAAATCCGCTACTATTCCAAACTGCACGGTGGGGTTTCTTCCAGCCGTAATTTCGGACTGGAAAAATCCGAAGGCAGCTGGGTCGCATTTCTGGACTCGGATGACTACTGGATGCCGGAAAAGCTGGAACGCCAAATCGAATTTGTCCGGCAAAATCCGGAATTCCTGATCGTGCAGACCGACGAAAAGTGGATCCGCCGCGGCAAATTTGTCAATTCCATGCAGAAGCACCGTAAATACGGCGGCTGGATTTTCAAACAATGTCTGCCGCTTTGCATCGTCAGTCCGTCGGCGGTCATGGTTCACCAGCGGGTGTTTAACGATGTGGGAGTTTTTGATGAGGACCTGCCGGTGTGCGAGGATTACGATTTGTGGCTGCGAATCGCCTATAAATACCCGATCGGGCTGATTGAAGAAAAGCTGATTGTCAAAACCGGCGGGCACCCGGACCAGCTCTCCCGGCAGTACTGGGGCATGGACCGCTACCGGATAACGGCGCTGGAAAAGATTTTGACCAAGGATATCAGTGACGAACAGTATGAAATGGTGCTGAAAGAGATTATCAAAAAACTTACTGTGCTGGAGAGCGGTCGCCGGAAACGCCACGATCTGCCCAATATTTTCGCCGGCAAACTCAGTGAGTATCGGAGCAAACTTGAAGATTTTCGGAAAACCGGTCATCCTGACCACCGAACAGCTTGATCGTGCGGATCGCCGCTTTGATCTGTTTCTGCCTGACCGGCAGGGATACGCTATTACGCAGACGATTTTAGTGCAGCAAACAGAAAAGAAATACCGCATCCTAGACGGCTTTGAAATTCTGACCGCCGGTTTACCCGCCGACCGGCAATTCCCGGCGATTGTTTTCCCGCCGGATGCGGCGGGGCTTGATATTTTACAAAAGCTTGTTTTTATTAAACAGAGTCGGCGTCCGCTATTGCCTGTCGAAATCTCCAGGATTTTCCGGTTTGCCGCCGGTCAGAACCGAAGCGATACCGAGATTGTCGAGGCGCTGTGCCCGGCGTTTGGTTTTCGGAAGGACCCCAAAATCATCAAACAGTATCGTGACTTAGCGTTTATCGGCGAGCCGGTTACGCAATATTTAATTACAAAAAAAGCACCGCTAAAGACCTGGCAGCTGGTGGCGAAACAGTACCGGAATGCCCAGCCTGATCTGGAAATGCTGATTGCTTTGCGCCCGACGCTGAGCCTTTTTGAGGAATTGATCATTCACGTATACGAAACAAGCCGGCGGGAGCACCGTTCCCCGGAAAAGCTGTTTACCCAGCTCCGCTGGCAGGAAATTTTACAGGCAGAAAACCAGGCTCCCCCGGAGCGGTTACAGGAAATCCGGGCGGCGGTTTTCCGGCGCCGCTATCCGGCATTGTCGGCTCAGCGGGAAAAAGTGCGGGAATGCCTTGACAACATTTCTCTTCCCGCTAATGCCGCGCTGTATTACGACGATACCTTTGAAAAGCAGGAGCTGCGGCTGGTCTGGACGCTGACCACCGAGAATGACCTGTTGAACATACAGCGATTTTATTCCGCCGAGACAATTGAAAAACTGCGGCAGCTGCTTGATACGATTTAAATGAACCATAATAATTTTTATCGGCGAATTTATATTTCCAAATCGGCTCTCCGGGACGAATCAACCGCGGCGATTTGCAGTAAATATCCGCGCCGCATTCAGCAGGTGATTCCCGATGATTATGACATTGTCGGCAAGACTGCTGGAATGGACCCGAAAACCGTTTTGTGGCTCACCCGCTCAAAGGGTGATGTCGTCAAAAGCTGCCCCGGGACTGCCGAGCAGTATTTATGTTGTAGATATCAGGTTATCAACCAGACCCTGAACTGTCCCATGTGCTGCAGTTACTGCATTCTGCAATATTATTTAAATCAGCCGGCTACGGTCGTTTATACCAATTTTGCTGAAATTTTGGCAGAATTACACAGGAAAGTACGCCGTCAGCCGCGGCGCTTTTTTCGGATCGGCACCGGTGAGCTGGGCGACAGTCTGGCGGTTGCCGGCTCGGTTTATTTTGTCAGGCAGGCTATCGAAATGTTTACCAGTATACCGAATGCACTGCTGGAGCTGAAAACCAAATCGGTGGCGATTGACGATTTGCTGGATTTGGAACATGGGGGGCGTACCGTGCTGGCTTGGTCACTCAATCCGCAAGCTATCATTGATCAGGAGGAACATAAAACCGCACACCTGATGCCCCGTTTAGCAGCAGCCCGACGAGCGGCAGAGGCGGGTTACCTGTTGGCTTTTCACTTCGATCCGATTTTACATGTACAGGATTGGGCTAAACTCTACGGTGAGCTGCTTGACGAACTGTATCTTCAGATTGACCCATCCCGGATTGTTTGGATCAGTATGGGTTCCTTGCGTTTTCCGCCCTCAATGAAAGAGCAGATTGCGGCACGGTATCCCGGATCGGCGGTTGCCTTTGGGGAGATGGTGCGGGGAATGGACGGGAAGCTGCGTTATCCGCGTCCTTTACGCGTGCCGATGTACCGTTTTATTTATCAAAAGCTAAAATCGGCTTTTTCTCCGCCCTTTCTCTATTTTTGCATGGAAAGCCCGCTTGTCTGGCGCGAGGTTTTAGGACGTGCACCAGAAGATAGTGCCCATCTGGATTTTATGTTTGCCGAGAGCCTCTACCGACGTTTCCCGGGTTTGATGACCGCAGAACCGGAACGAGTAAATTATGAGCGGGGCTACGGGCTTGAAATTGCCGGGGAATAAAAAGAATTTATTCGATAAAGTTTTTTTTACGATCGGAATTCTGGAGAATCTCTTTTAACCAAAACAGTCCGATCAGGGTTTTGGCGTCGGTGATTTTACCGGCGAGCATGAGGGCTATGACAGTGTCGGTCGGTAAGGACACGATTTCCAGCGTTTCGTCATCATCGGCATTTTGCTGACACGGTTTCAGGTTTCCTGCCCAAAAAAGATGCAGCAGTTCGTCGCTGTATCCGACACAGGTATGGATGCGGCAAACCGGCAGCAATTTGCCCGCCTGGTAGCCGGTTTCTTCAGCCAGCTCGCGCCGAATCGTTTCGGCAGGTGATTCGCCGGGATCAATCTTCCCGGCAGGCAACTCCAGCATCACTGCTCCAATGGGATAGCGAAACTGCTTAACCATCACGATTTTATTGTCGTCGAGATAAGGAATCACGACTGCGGCGCCGGGATGTTTGATGTATTCACGACTGGTTTCCTTGCCGTCAGGTAACAGCACACTATCCCGGAAGACATTTAAGAGACGACCGGAAAATACCTGCTGCGACTCCAGCGTCTTTTCTTTGAAAAATATTTCGTCTTTCATAATGTATAAATGATGATTGGCGGAATCGTCCGGGAAAGGATTGAGGAGAATGACCCGGGTAAGGGAGAAGTTCCCATGGATGGAGGGAATTAATTGGATGGAAATGCCGGGCAATCGCGCCAGCAGTTTCACATTATGGATCATCCTCCTCGTAGAATCCAATTATTCAAAAAACCGATGTTTCAGCCGGGCAAATCAATCCAAAACCGGTGAATATCCAAATTTGCCCTCCTAATATACAAAAATATTTTACAAGCGGAACAAAATTTTTTCTCCGGAGTAGGTAGATAGACCAGAGAGTCCAATTTGACACGGTGATCGGCGATTTGGAATTGTGGTTCAGCCCTTTTATACTATAAAAAAACAGGAAAGACCATGCAGAATATTTTTAACTATTTAATGAATCCTGAATTACCCATAAGCCATACGGGCGACGAAGTTCCGATCATCGCTGGGCAGAAGAGCAGAAAGGTGCATAAATTTGATGCCCTTTGGCGGTTAAATCCGGGCATCCATACCATCTTGCGGGATTCCGGCAACGTCATAATTGCCCGGAAAAAGCTGTTCGAGTATTTGCATATCAGGGAAGAAAACATTCTGAACAGTAGTGATTGTTATCATCCGCTGGAGAGAGCTATTATCCTGGAAGCGATTACAACTTTCAAAATAATTATTTCCAAATCCAGTGAAAAAGAGGCGGGTATCAGTAATCTGGAAATGCTGTACAAACTCTCGCAGGACAAGCAGGTGGATGTATCAGAGGGATTCATTTTGGAGTTCGCCCATCTGTTCCGGGCTATCGAAGGGCGGTCGAATGTGTACAGTCATTCGGAGGAGCTGGACGAAGGGCTGAATTTTCAGCAGAAAAG
>DSAS01000105.1 GCA_011046365.1 Fidelibacterota bacterium | reverse complement strand
GCGCTGAATCGCTAACTCCTGCAACAGGGCAATGATATCAACTATTTTGCCATTTCCAACTATTTCGGCACTCCGGACTGACGATACATCGCGGCTTGATATCTTCAGCGGATTCATCCGGGCGCCCGATTCCACGGCTGCTTGCCAGATATATTGCGACAGTTGCCGATCGGTCAGATATTTGTATCCCCGCCGATCATCGGAGCCCTTTACCCGAAAACGAACGATTGCCATGATCTCAACGGGATTTTCGGGATATTTTCCGGTGTTTTCAGTAAAGAATACTTCCGGTGATAAAAAACGGCTTTGTCCCGTAAAATATCCCCGTATCTGTTCAGCAACCTGATGGCTGCGGACATACAGTATGAAGCTAAGTTTATCATCTTTTAACCGTAAATACAAAATCCGCGCATCGGCAGGGAATTGCGCCAAAACATCGGTAACCAGCGACAATTTCGCCTGCCCGCGTTGAACTACCTGAATCACATTATCGGATAAATCACTTTGCCCGTATTGGTAGGTGCCCGCCGCCGACCGGCTCAACCTTGTTGCTACCCGTTCCCGGGAGGTGGAAACTTCTGAGGATACCTTTTCCGTGACATCCTTGACTTCAGATGTCAGCTGCCGGGTTGCATCGGGAATTCTCTCGGCAGTCTGAGTTGCCTTCTCAGTCACTGTTTCCGCCACATCACGGGTTACTTCATTAACTTTGCTGCGGGTCAGTTTTCCATTACTGTACAGCCAAAAAAGGAACAGCAGAACGAGGAATCCGCCAACAATAATTCCGTAGCGTAATAGGGGGAATTTTTTAGGTCTCTTTTTGTCTTTTACTGGCGCTTCAGGCGCCTTTTTAACTTTCGCTTTGGAGCCGGTTTCTTCCTCCTCCGCCTGCTCAATCAGGTCCAGATTGGCTTCAGCCAGTTTAAACAGGTCTTCGTCAATGCCCTGATCGTCACTTTCTTTGGGGAGCGACGGTTCCAGCGGCATATCGGGAATATCTTCGATATCCGGCACCTTAATGCTCTCATCAGGAGCCTGCTTAGTGCCTTCGGATTCAGGTTCTCCACTCGCTGTCTCTTCAGCGGACTTTTTGAGAATCAATCCCTCAAGATCGAATATTTCCGCTTCATCAACAACCTGAAGTCCCGGTTGATTGGTCATATTTAGGCGAATCATCGGTTTTCCTTCGGAATCTTGCGAAACATCAGACCCAACAAATCAATAAACTGGCACATTGCGCCGATACCATTCCCGTCATCCTCGAAAAGCCTGACCGGTTTTTGATTGGCAAAAGTGTCAATCGTATTGAAATTTTCAATATCATAGGTCAGCAACATATTAAAAAATTCCGAATCAACGGTAGAGCTGTAATAGTAAATCCGGTCAACGGCACTGAATTGCTCCAGTTCAAAGGTACGGATTCCGTTGATATTGGCGACTATTTTCTCTCCGAGGTCGCTGGCTGAACTTTTATGGAGAATTTTATAATTTTCCATATCGGGAAATTCAAACCGGCAGAGCTGGCTGAATGTCCCCGCTTCGATGACCAGCATGTCATGTACCGGCTCATTAACCAACCAGACAGCCCACTTCTCTTTGCTTCCGATATCCTCCAGATGCTCGAGAGCCAGGGCAGCGCTAAACAGATTAATATCCATAATGTGAATATTGAAATCCGCCGCCTGTGACGCTCTGAGGAACAGTTTACCCAATTCCTTGAAGTAAGAGACCGCCAAAAAGGATCGCTTTGAGCCGGACTTATCGGGCAGGGGGTAATACTGGACAAATTTCTGATCCATTACCTCACCCAGCCGCTTGGCTATCTTCCAATTCAACGCTTCTTCCAGGTCATCCTCAGTGATATCCGTATCCATCGTCTCGGTACTGATATCAAACCAAACTGAAGGCAGCGTTATAGCGGCGTAATCATCCGGTTTCATAAGGTCTGCGCGGATATCCAGGAATGCCTTTTCCAGAGAACCGGCTAATTCCGGTCGGGCAACATTTTCAGGACTGAAGGGTGTGGATAAGGGAAATTTATTGACAACTTCGATGATGTATTCTTCTCCATTTTTCACCAATTGTCCGTAGCGGACATACTCGTCAGAGAAGCTAATACATATCATAAAAAGTTCCTGGTTCTACCGTTTAGTTATCCCAGCTCTTTTGACTGTTTTCAATCCAGCCATGGCAGGTGTCTTTAAAGGTAAAGAAAAAATAGCGTCTTTCGCGATACTCGTCCTCCAAGGGATCTTTAATCTTATACCCGCTGGAATCAACGGTGATCCGGTATAATTCACCAATTAACGGACTGGTAGCATGTTTTTCGGTAAGATAATAGGGTCGGTAATAGGTGTTCTCCATAATTCGTTCGGAATATTCCACACCGACCACGCTGCCATAGGCTGAATCCGATTGAACGGTTCGCCATCGGTTGGCTAAAATAAACAGGGTATCCCAGGTAAACAGTTCGTTATTCCACTTGGTGACCTTATAGGTCGTATCAATCAGCGTATCTTTTTTCCGATAGGAAAACGCAAAGGTTGTATCGAAATAGGTATAGAAATTCTTAGGAACATTTACTTTATAGATACTGTCATCGAAGACCAGTTTTTGTTGACCGTGATAGTTACTGTCGGCTCTCGTGCTGTCCCGGACTGCCGTAACAATCTGCATGGCTTTAAGCGGGTTTTCCTGGTAGGTGCCGGTGAGCTGATGATAGAATTGTTCAACATTATTTACAATTATCATCCTCCGGCGACCTTCTCTGCGGAAGGCGGCTTCTTCCTCCCAAATAACAGTCGGAACATAGATGACAATGATCAGGATAAGTGCTAAAAGCAGAGCTATATAATTTAACGCTTTAACCAGTGCCGGTTTGAATATCGGAGTATCATCAACATACTCTTCAACCTCTTTACTCAATGCTAACCTCGTTTTTTATGCGTTCCAATGTCTTTGCGCCAATACCTTTGATATTTATTAATTCTTCGATGCTTTTGAATCCACCGTGGGTTGCCCGATACTCAATAATGCGTTTTGCCGTTACCTCTCCGATTTTTGGTAATGTCATCAAGTCTTCTTGCGTAGCCGAATTGAGATTGATTCTCTGCTTTTCAGTGGCAGCAACCGGTGCGGCTGATTCCTCTTTTTCTTTTTTCCGAGCGGCAAAATAGGTTGAATCCACCTTTTCACCCTGGGCTCGGAAATTCCGGGCTTCTTGGTTGGAATCTGATATAGAAATCCCCTCAGCGACACCGGCTCTTTCTCTGATCAGATGAATCGCAATTCCAATCACAAAGAACAATGCCAGAAACTGTAATACTAATCTTTCCTGGCGTGTCAAATTTAGCATTTTAGAATATAAATAAAAATCTATTTATCGCCAACTCCAAATTCTCAACCGGGGCTATTCAATCTTGCTAAACCGGTGGGATACACAACCCCGCTTTTTCTCCACATTCAGCAAATCACGGTAGATCTTACGCTCTTCACTACTCGGATTCTTGGGTAGGTCTACCAGAATCCGGACAATCTGGTCACCCCTGCCATGTTGATGCAAATGGGGAATCCCTTTCTGTTTCAGACGCAGCATCTTCCCGGTTTGGGTGCCGGGTGGGACAACCAGCTTCACCCGACCATTCAACGTGGGAATTTCGAGCTCGGTACCCAGCACAGCCTCCGCCGGTGAAATGTGCAAATTCACAAAAATATTATCTTCATTCCGGATAAACACATCATGTTCGAGCTCTTCAAAAATAACGATCAGGTCGCCCCGCGATCCTTTGCGCTGTCCCACATTGCCTTCACCGGTCATCGTCATATAATGCCCGTTACTGACACCGGGTGGAACCTGGACTGAGATTTCCCGGGCACCCTTCACACGACCGTCTCCGCCACAGACCGGGCAGCGCTGTTCGGCGACCGAGCCCTCGCCATTACAGTTCGAGCAGACCCGAACATTGACCATCTGTCCAAAAAGTGAGCGGGTCATCTCCCGGATTTCACCGGAACCATGGCAGACCGGACAGGTTTTTCGGGAGGTACCCGATTTGCTGCCTGAACCATCGCAGGCTTTGCAGGTATCCAGACGTTTGATTTTTATCTTCTTGGTAACACCTTTATTAATCTCCTCCAGAGTGAGTGGAAGTCTGATCTTCAAATCGCTTCCGGTCCGGGTTGAGGCAGATGTACGCGAACGGCGGCTACTACCGCCGCCCCCGAAGAAATCTTCAAAACCACCGAATCCGCTATTCCCGAAAACTTCCCGGAAAATATCAAAAGGGTCAAAACCGCCGAATCCGCCACCGCTGAATCCTGACGATCTGCCAAATCCGTTCCCCTTAACACCGGCATGCCCATATTGGTCATACATCTGACGCTTTTGCGGATCGGTAAGGACGGAATAGGCTTCAGCGGCTTCTTTGAATTTTTCCTCGGCGGTTTTATCACCCGGATTTTTATCGGGGTGATATTTCATCGCCATCTTGCGATAGGCTTTCTTTACCTCGTCAGTAGAAGCATTCTTGGAAATACCCAATATCTCATAATAGTCTCTAGCCATAATTATTTACTTACCACCACTTTCGAATGACGCAATACATGCTGTTTATAAGTGTATCCCTTTTCAAATTCTTCGACGACAATATCCGGTTCAACACCTTCGACCTCTTTTGCCATCACGGCATGATGCAGGTCCGGATCAAAGGGCTTATCCAACGATTCTATCGGTCGGACATCCATATCCGCTAAGGTTTTACTGAATTTTTTAAAAATCATCTCAAGCCCCTGATGCAGTGAATCACCGGAGGAGTCATCGTCATCATGACTGTTCAGCGCTCGTTCGAAGTCGTCCAGGATCGGCAGAATATTCCGCAATACCTTCTCGCCGGCATATTCAATAATGTCACCCATTTCTTTCTGAGTGCGTTTACGGTAATTATCAAATTCAGCCGCCAGTCGGATATATTTCTCACTGGTTTCAGCCAATTTTTCTTCATATTCCTTGATTTTACCTTGCAGCTTTGCAATTTCCTTATCATGACCGGTCTTTTTGGGTTTACAAGCGCCGGTTTTTTTAGCTGACGTTTTGGTCTCTTCTTTCGCCAAGGTATGATCACTCCTTATTTTTTTACTAACTTAAAACACCAGACTGCCTGATTTTTGCAATAATGATACCATTTGGAAAAGCGTTTCAAAATGACCGACCATCAAAATGAATCGTTCCTCCTGGTTACTACCGTTCAGCCATTCTGACATTCAGCATAATAACACAAAGCCTTAAAATATAGCAGACCCACCCTGCTTATCAAAGCAAAAAGGTCGGAAGGAATTCGATACTCTCCGAAAGGAAATTATAAAAACCGCCGAATCGCCCGTCGGCTGCCAACCCAGCCCAGAAACAGCCCCAGCACAAACAGGGCAATATAGTAGCGCAAACTGACATTTAACCGATAATCAAAAAAGGATTGCAGATAGTTATTCTGAACGTAAATAACACCATATATGATCAGCCCGGCAA
This sequence comes from Fidelibacterota bacterium, assembly GCA_011046365.1. Classification (GTDB taxonomy): domain Bacteria; phylum Fidelibacterota; class UBA2242; order UBA2242; family UBA2242; genus B118-G9. The sequence continues at coordinate 10,715 of DSAS01000105.1, read as the reverse complement.
GGAGTGCACCCAGTCCCCCTTCCAGCGTACCCTCAATGACAAAGGGCATTTTTACAAAGCGGTTTGTAGCACCAATTAACTTCAGGGTAGAAATAATATCCCGTCGTGCAAAAATCGTCATCTTGATCGAATTGGATGTCAAGATAATCGAAATGATTGTCAGTACGGCAAATACCACCAGAACAACCACCAGAATAACGCGCTGGTATTTTTCCAGAATGATGAGAAAATTTTTGCGGTATTTGACCTCGTCTACGATTGAATCGCGCTGCAGAATGCTAGCAATCGCCTCCACGCTCATTAAATTTCGGTAAATGGATTTTAAACTGATCGTAAAAGACGGCGGCAAGGGATTGTAATCCAGAATATCAAAGATATCTTCACCGAACTCTTTTTTGAACTTTTCTGCCGCCATTTCAGGCGAGATATACAGGATCTGATCAATCTCATTCATGCTGCGTAATTTTTGATGAAAATCCTCGATATCCTGCGGTCCGGCAGTTGCCACGATAAAGATGTCCACGTCAAACTGGGAGCGGATATTTCCAACCGCAAACAGCGTATCACGGGCAATCACATAGCCGAATCCCACCATGATGATGGAAACCGCAATTATAATAATCGAGAAGGCGCCGGAATATTTCGAACGCAGTAATCCTTTGAAGCCCTCTTTAAATAAAAACCAAAAGATCGTCATGTGATGCTCGTAATCTCCCCTTCATTCATCTGAATCAGCCGGGCACCTGGCACCCGCTTGATCAGGCTGTAGTTATGAGTAGCTACAATAACAGCCGTGCCCTTTTTATTAATTTTGTTCAGCAAATTGATCAGTTCAATACTCACCCGGGGGTCCAGGTTACCCGTCGGTTCATCCGCCAGCAGAACCATCGGCTCCTTCACCAGCGCCCGGGCGATGGCGACCCGCTGCTGCTCGCCGCCGGACAGCTCCGTGGCTTTATGATGCACCCGATGTCCCAAGCCGACCTGATTGAGAATATCGTAAACCCGGCTCTTGATCTCCCGAGTTTTATAATGCGAGGCGTATAGCGCGATGGCGACATTCTGGTAGACATTACGGTCTTTGAGCAGCTGAAAATCCTGAAAAATCATACCCACTTTCCTGCGCAGGTAGGGGATTTGCCTATCTCTCATCCGACTGCTGTCAAAATCGCGAATCAGGACTTTGCCCTTTTCCGGAAACAGGTCCATATAGATCAGACGTAGCAGGGTTGATTTCCCCGCTCCCGATGGTCCTGTCAGAAATACAAACTCACCGTCATCTATGCTGAAATTCAGGTCTTTGACCCCGGCATTCTTTCGGAAACTGCATGTGACATTGATAAAGGAAATCATAATCTATTCTGTTTACCAAATTTATTAAACAGAGGCTGTTCAAACAAGGAATTGCTGCGAATTGAATGTCACCATTTATTATGAATGGCAAATTGAGGGCTGTAATTTCTTGAAAATCATCCGTTAATTACCTATCTTCCAGTGGATTAACTGGAGCAGGAATGAAACGAGTTCTTTTTTTAATCGGGGCAGTCTGTGTTTCGCTGGTTGCCAAAACCGGTCCCGATTTTCACCAATATTTCCTCATTAAAACAATGCGGATTGACTACTATTTCACCGGAATCAAAGGTGAAACAATCATTTCACTCGACCAGATCAAAGAGGAACCGATCTGGGCTGGGAATTTACATAATCTGATTGACACTCTGAATTACGGAAATCACAAGGTCGAAATCTACGATAAAAGTACCAATACCCTGATTTTCTCCAGGGGTTTCAGCAGCCTGTTCCAGGAATGGCAGACAACCGATGAAGCCACTGCCGGTAATTACCGCACCTTTTCGGCGTCAGTGCTGATTCCTTATCCGAAAAAACCAATTCGCTTTCTTCATCTTTCCCGTAACCGCCGGTGTGAATTCGAAGCGGAATTTGAGACCACGATTGACCCCGACTCCCGCACTATCCGGCGCGATCAGCCTCCCTCCGGCTTCAAACGCAAAGCCTTTATTGAAAACGGTTCACCCCATGAAAAAGTTGATATTCTGCTCCTGCCCGAGGGCTACACTAAGAAGGAGCTACGTCAATTCCGAAATGATGTAAAACATTACATTAATGTTCTGTTTGAGGCACCACCTTTTAACGAGTATCGCAACTGCTTCAATGTCTGGTACCTCGAAGTACCTTCCGAAGAGTCGGGGATTGACAATCCCCGGGAAAGCGTCTTCGTCAAATCAGCCTTCGGTCTGACCTATAATTCTTTTGATTCCGATCGCTATATCCTAGCTTTGGATAATAAACGGATTCGCGATATCGCCGCCAACGCCCCTTATGATCAGCTCTATTTTATCGTCAATAGCAAGAAATACGGCGGCGGCGGGATATACAACCTCTATTCCACCTGCTACACGCACGATTCCGCCGACGAAAACGCCTGGTGGTCTGATTATGTGTTCGTCCATGAATTCGGGCACGCTTTCGGCGGACTTGCCGACGAATATTACAGCTCCGACGTCGCTTACAACGAATTCTATCCACTGGATGTGGAGCCCTGGGAGCCGAATATTACGCCTAATGCAAATCCCAAAACAATTAAATGGAAAGCCTTCATTGAGCCCGGCACGCCGGTTCCAACGCCGTGGGACAAGGCGGAATTTGACGCCATTCCCTATAAAAATCAAGAGGCACGGAGCCGATTTCTCCGTCAGCAGGAATACTGGGACAAGGTCGGTGCCTTCGAAGGCGCCGGTTATGTTTCAACGGGACAGTACCGCCCCTATCTTGACTGTAAAATGTTCTCAAAAAGTCTCGTGGATTTCTGCCCGGTCTGTCAACAATCCATCATTCGGGTGATTAAATTTCACACGGCTGAGTGATTATCCTTACCGTAAATTTCTCCAGGACAAAGTGAAAAACGCAGAGTGTTTAACCTATTTCGTCAGCGTCTGGCGCAGGGCTTTCTGCCAGCCAGCCAGGTATTCTCGGCGGAGACGGGGGGCTATATTCGGCTCGAAGCGTCGGTCAATCTGTTTCCGTTTCAGCAATTCCTCAATATCTGCCCAGAATCCGGTCTGTAATCCCGCCAGATAAGCCGCGCCCAGCGACGTTGACTCCCGCACTGCCGGTCGCAATACCGGACGGTTCAGCATGTCCGCCTGAAATTGCATCAGAAAATTGTTGGCGACTGCCCCACCGTCCACTACCAGTTCCCGCATCTGAATCCCGCTCTCCTTTTCCATCAGCATTAGCACATCATTACTCTGGTAAGCAATCGATTCCAGCGCAGCCCGGATGATATGCCTGCGGTTCGTGCCCCGGGTCAGACCGCAGATGATCCCGCGGGCGTCCATGTCCCAGTGCGGAGCACCCAGTCCGACAAAAGCCGGTACTATGTAAACGCCGTGGTTGTTATCAACTGTTAACGCCGCCTCTTCACTCTCAGCAGCGTTGTCAATCAACTGCAATTCATCCCGCAGCCACTGAATCACTGCCCCGGCGATGAAGATTGAGCCTTCAAAAGCATAACAGGGTTGACCCTGCTTATTGATTGCCAGGGTTGTCAGCAAACCCTTTTCCGAAAGTTGGAATTCCTCACCGATATTCAGCATGGCGAAGCAGCCGGTACCGTAGGTATTCTTAACACTGCCGGTCTCGACACAGCCCTGACCAAAGAGCGCCGCCTGCTGGTCCCCGGCTACACCACTAATTGGCACCCCTTGTAAACAGTCAATTGCTGTCACCCTCCCATAATCAGCCTTGGAGTTCTGCACCACCGGCAGCAATGACGCCGGAATACCGATAATTTTCAAACATTCTGCATCCCAGCGTTGCTCGCGGATATTATAGAGCAACGTCCGCGAGGCATTCGTAAAATCCGTGGCGTGCACCTGAGCTTTTGTCAGCTTCCAGATCAGCCAGGTATCAATCGTTCCGAAAAGCAGGTCTTCCAGCCGATGACCATCAATGTGCTCCAGAATCCAGCGGATTTTCGTGCCGCTGAAATAGGCGTCCACGGGCAAACCGGTCTTGTCCCTGAAGATCGGTTCGTAGGGCTTCAACTTATTACACATTTCCGACGTTCGCCGGCATTGCCAGACGATAGCGTTATAGACCGGCTGCCCGGTTTTGCGATCCCACACCACTGTCGTTTCCCGCTGATTGGTAATGCCCACTGCGGCAATTTTTCCTTTATAATCGGCACACAGCTCAGTCGCTGTCTCCTGAACCGACTGCCAGATTTCCTGCGGATTGTGTTCTACCCAACCCGGCTTCGGAAAAATCTGGGTAAATTCTTTATAGCGGGAATCAACGATTTTACCGTCGTGATCAAATAGAATCGAACGGGTTCCCGTAGTCCCCTGATCAATGGCGAGGATATACATGAGCATTCCTTTTGATGAAGTGTTATTCCCGATCTGGCGCAACGTCTGAGCAGTATTCACAGTTGCTCACACATGCGTACCGATCCAATCGAGCATATCGGAAAAGACCGTTTGCCTTTCCGGTTCGTTATGAATTTCATGATAAAAACCGTTGTAAAATTTGATGGTTTTATCTTTTGAGCCTACCGTATTATACAGTATTTGACTACCTTCCGGATTAGTAATCTTATCGGCGGAACCGTGCATAATCAGGATCGGCAAAGTAATCTGCTCTATTTGCGCTTGAATGCGCTGCATAGCGATAATCAATTCATAGCCGGTTCGTGCCGGAAAGCCCGCCCGGTAATTCAACGGATCCGCATCGTAATCCTTGACTACCTGGGGATCCCGGGAAAGCGAAGCGGAATCCAGCCTGGTAGTCTTCATCTTCGGAGCATATTTCCCGATAATACCTGACATTTTTATTAACAGCGGTGAAATGTCTGCCCCCATCCTCAGCAGAGCACCGGACAGAATCATTCCGCGAAATTCCGGTTTCCGTGTAATCGCAAACAGGGATGCGATCGTTGCCCCCATGCTATGACCGTAGAGAAAGACCAATCTTTCGGCATGCCGTTCCAGAAACCGTTTGTAAAAGATATCCATATCCCGCAGGTAATCGTCAAAGGCGTTTACATAAGCCCGCCTTCCTTCGGACTTGCCGTGTCCCCGCAGGTCGTATGTTTCAATTCCGATTCCTTGTGCAGTAAAAAACTCCGCTACGTGTTCATACCGACCGCTGTGCTCGCCCAGACCGTGAATCAGCAGCAAAACGGCTCTGGGATTGTCTTCCGGCATCCAGGCTTGCTCAAACAGCTCTTCACCGTCATAATTTCGGAAAGAACCTTGATGGTAAATCATATTCGACTCCTAAATAATGAATGTTTTCAAATATAAATAAACACAGCGCTAAACAGACTTCACTGTCCAAAAGTGCTCAGCGCAATGCCCAACTGCCCACCGTAATAAAGTACCAAACTGAGGCGGTTCGATTTAAAGGGATAGCCAAATCGGTTCAGTGCCAGCATCAGATCGGAAAGGTAAAACAGCGCTGCCCCAATACTGATCCGCCAGGCTTGCAGACTACTGAAGACCGGGCTGATATGCGTCGCAATCGCCCGGTTCAGCATGTAGCTGATGATCAGAATGTAAATCAGGACGGGGATTTTCAGACTGCCCAGCTGCGGATATAAAACCATATAAACAACTGCCGCAAGCACCGCCAGGGTCACCGTACCGGCGAGCGATGCAACTGCCAGCCCGGAAAATCTGACAAACGCAGAGGCGTAGATGATATGAGTAATTAAAAAGAGTAGCAGCCCGAGCCGAAAGGCTTTTTGATTTTCCTGAAATATGAGCGCAATATCACCCCCCAGAGAAAAGAGCAGCGCCAACAGAATAAAAACCGAATACGCCGGTGACATCTGATCGCCGGACAGCATCGCCGTCACAACAACCGCTATGACCAGGATTGTCAAAGCCGGTTTAAAGATACTGATGTGTAATTTATTCTTACGGTACTCCGCCCGGATTAAGAAAAATACCGTTAAAATCAGAAGTATTATCGGTAGATACAGGAGGCTATGCATGGTCACCGTATCGCTGATTTTTGTTCATCAATGGTCGCATCGCTGTAATTTTATTTGCTAAGACTGTCACGGCAACGGTTAATTTCTGTAAAATTTCAATAATATGAAAAGAAAAAAACTCCGGGAATCCGCCCGCCTTTCAAACAGCCGAATATACTCCGAATCTCATCTCAAAATTGTGTAAGTTTTTAAAATGGATACCCGATTGCGAGGTTTAATACGAGATTGTCACTGCGCCACTGTTTGTTTCCAAGATCTATTTGATTGATCACCCAGCGGTTTCCGTCGGAGTTTGGATTTCTGATAGGAAATGCTAAATCGAATCTTAAAATTAAAAACGAGAAATCAAAACGTAAACCTGTTCCAACGCCAACGGCAATTTCTTTAAGGAAGTTTTTAGATATTGCCGCCCCCGGTTTATCTGCGTTTTCATTTAATAGCCAGATATTTCCCGCATCTACAAACAATGCTCCCTGCACTATACTAAATAACTTAGTTCTTAACTCGGCACTCATTTCTAACTTCAAATCGCCCGATTGATCAAGTAAGAATGAAGTGGAATCTATCGGCGGGACATAAGATCCCGGACCGACCGAACGAGCATTGAACGCTCGTAAGCCATTGATGCCTCCGGCAAAAAACTGCTTGATAAAAGGTAGCTGATCCGAGTTGCCATAAGGCAGTCCGGCGCCCAGAATGAGACGACTTGCTAATTGAGATTTTCGCCCTAATTTCAGATAATGTCTAAAATCGGACTCTAACTTTACATACTGACTAAAAGCGACCCCCAGCAACTCCCGTTGGTTTCCTGTATTTAGATTTGCTCCCGTAATAAGTCCGACCAGATTTCCGGCAATATCTATACCACCCTGGAAATAGATGGTATTTTTCATTTCCTGCTCCATTGTATTCGTGTAGGTATATGTATAGCTCGGTCCAAAAATGAATTGCTTTTCGGTTACTCTGGCTAAAGTCGGGTTGCTGTCTATCTGCTTTTGATATTCGTCTGTTATATTTGAGGACCTGACATAGTGAATATTTACAACACTTAATCCATGTTCTTTATGCACATTCTGTTTCCATAGATAACCAAACGATGACTTGAGTGAATTCAACGAATAAAGTTCGATACGGGTCTGTTTTTCATAGCCGATCTTAGCCTGGGTGTGCGGCACATAGGCGCTTGAAGATTTTACTTTAAAAGGGTAAGTAATTTGGGCCATTGCAGAGTTGCGTCAGTACCGTATCGGTCCATATTATACATTTTATACTCTTTCTGTCCGGAAATTTGGATATCAAACCCGGCGAAAGCGGAAATAGTGAGTTGCTCGGCTCCTCTAAAAGTATTTCGATTGATCCAGTTGAGGCTTATTTCCGATCCTAAAAAGTTTGCCGAAGTGGTTTTGCCCAAAACTTCTAAACGAATGGATTTTTCAGGAAGGGGAGTTAAATAGTAATAGGCATCTAATCTGTTATCGAAACTGGTATTATGTATAAATTGTATAGTTACAAACTTAAAGGCTCCCAAACTTGTCAATCGGCTTAATGATTTGTTATGGTTGGTGCGATTAAATAATTCGCCTTCGTTAAATAGTAATGAACGCCTAAATATTTGCGGTTTAAATCTTTGTTCGGAGTCGAAAATATATATATTTTCATAAACAACCGGTTTACCATGCAGAGAAGTGAGAGAATCATCACTAATAGTATAATTTGGATAAACGTAAACGTTACCTATTTCTTTTAAATAGGCATTTATGCGAACTCTTTCGGCTTTAATTACATCTAAATCGTACGGATTGCCTGGATGTAAAGTACTAAATTCTTTGGATTTGAAAATTGCTCTGGAAATTACGGAAGAGTCTGTCGGATAGACTACATTTTTAATATGGTATTGGCTGCCTAATGTTATGTCGTAAAAAGCTCTGGCTTTCCGTTTTTTTGAAATAGCGTTTGCTGCGGTATAGACATTGAAATAGCCTTTATTTTCCAGATAATTATTAAAGATATTGGTGTTATGCTCTAAGTTCACCTGGCTGTATAGAACCGGTGGTTCTCCTATTTTAGTTCGCATCCAGTGTCTTAAACCTTTATCTCGTTTTGGTTGTCCTATCAAATTATAAAAAAACAACTTCGTTTTTAGTCCTAAAAACCTACTATTGGTAGCGGGACGAAGCAGTTTTTCAAGAGTGCTTTCCAATTGGTTTCGTTTACTTCTGCCAATGCTATCAGAATGTACCGACACTTCGCTGCCTACATATAGCATTTCGTCCTTCGGCAGGTAGTTTATGTTACTGCAAGTTGCCAGTAGAACTATGATAACTAAATACAATAATACATTTATTCTCTGCATAATAACTATATTCTGACCTACTCGTTTGGTTTCCTTTGGAAAAATTCTTTAAATGTATCATACTCCATTGTGATAATAAACGCGACCCCGGTTTCGATAATTTGACCTTGCAGGGCTACCTGATATTCATTTTTTCTAAATACTTGGATACTATATCTACCGTCTTTAGATAATAGGTAATCTACCATAATATCACCGGCAATATTATTAGCATTTTCGTTATTGTTTTGGGAGCCTTCTAATTCGAAAGAGCTGCCGATAGTTACTTTTAATCTGTCATTTAAAAGCTGTTTGGAAAGCCCGACGTTCAGGTCTGTTCTGTTTTCAGGCTGCCCGGTCGAGTATGCTGCTGAAGATTCTAAATCGAATTCCAAATCTACTCCCGCGATTAAATCCGACGCTAAATTGTTTAGCTGTTGTGAAAGTATTTTGCTGACATTTTGCCGTGCAAATGTCTCGGTATTTATTCCGCCGGCTTCACTTACAAATGGATTTTCGCCAATAAACCGGTTAAGAATCAACAGGGCAAAAACTTGTTTGTTCAATTCCGCGGGCTGTTGGCGAAGCTGGGCTAATTTTGCTCTTGAATTGCTTAGTACTTCCGGGGGTATGTTGTAGTTCCTTTCCGGTATGCGAATATCAAAGATTATTTCTGGCTGTAACAATGTTCCTTTCATCTGTAATAAAGTCTGGAAGGGCAGGGGTTGTTTATAGATATTTCTTGCTGAACCGGTAAGGGACCTATCTGGTTGCCCACTAAATCAATCGGAGAAGCTCTGGTTTCGTATACTGCCGTGATGTTAATGGCTGGAGAAGTGGGGTCGCCAGACCATAGAATAAAACCACCTTTTTCTATTTCAAACCTTCTTTTTATAAAATTAAACGACATCTCGTAGGCTCCTTCCGTAAATTCATACCTGCCGGTCAGAGAGGTATTTCCCGAAGGGTCTATTCCAAAACTTAGCTGCGCGTTACCTTTTAAGTTCAGGTTATCTTCATTTGCCTCGTCAATGATTACTTTAAATGCCGCCCTGGGATCTATAGAAACGTTAACAGACATGGTCATCCCCCGCAATTCGGTGGATGCAAAATCATCCTTAATCTGTTTCGCTTTTTTCAGTTCCAGGCTGGTTTCATCAACAAACTCTACGACTCCCTTTCGGTCTGCTATTGATGGATTTACCTGGGGCAACACCAGGGTAAGTTTTGTGCGTTCATTTATGAAAACCGAACCCGTTATCGGGGGACTTTCCATTGTGCCCCGAATTTGTAGATTTGTGTTTAGAAACAAATATCCATAGTATAAATCATTATCTGCGGCAGTGGAACTCAATGCCTTAAAATTATCAGCATGAATAGTCAAGCCAAAGGAAAAGTCAGTATAATTTGTCGTAAGTATCGAACCATTTACCGTAAGCCGGTTATTATTTATATCGGAAAGAGAAAACTTATCAAACCGGATACCCTGCTGACTAAAGTGAATAATATCATCTAATCGCTTAAAACTGGCATTTAATGGCGTTATTCTGAACGCTATATCATTAAATTTCAAGTCGCCGGCTAAGCGGGGCTGTTCGATACTCCCGGTTATTTTCAAGTTACCCGAAAAAAAGCCCGAACTTTCGGTAAGATTATCAGAAGTAAAACCTTCTAAACTTTGTAGTTTTAGCTGTTTTATATCGAGGGTATAATCTAACGCACTATTTTTAGTATCATAAAAACCATCAAAATTCATTTGATTGTCAAAACCGGTTAGCACCACTTCGCTTTCACAATGACCTGCCCATTGATGACTCCTCCGGCAAGGAGGGTATCGCCGGATGTCATTTTAGTAATCGTTTCTATGTTGAAATTGCGGAATCCTATCTCTAAAGGAGCATTAAATTTTTGGTTTTGTGAGTTAATTGTTATTGCGTTCTGCAGATAACTTAATTCAAAATTGGTAGCCAGAATTCCATCTGCCGCCAGAACTATTGTATTGTTATTCGGAATTTCCCAGGAGTTATAATCTAAAAGTAAGGTACTGGGATCAAGGGCGAATGTCATTTTATTACCTTGAGTGGCAATACTTCCGGTCATCTGATAATGCAATTTATCTTGCGCATCCTTAATCTGAAAATCGTAAAATATTGCATTCTTTTTTATCTCTCCGGTCAATTTAACGTTCGGTATGCTGATAGAACCACCATTTACTTCTTTTATAGTCAAGGCATAGTTCAGCAGGACTTCCCCCAAAATTTTAGAAGAAAGCAAGTTGTTTAGAATTTTGAGTATTTTTAATCAACTTAGTAATAGAACAGGGGCTACGCGCAAAGACAGCCCTTATTCCATCTCCGAGGGCGT
>DSAS01000019.1 GCA_011046365.1 Fidelibacterota bacterium | reverse complement strand
GTCATCTCCGCCACCGTCCCGGCAAAGGGATTCTGAAAAACCCGCCCGATGTACGCCGCCCGTCTGTATTCAGACCAGCGGCTGATCTCCTGCCCATCCAGAAAAATCCGTCCTGCATCGGGTTCGAAAGTCCCCGCCACGGCGTTGAGCAGGGTGCTTTTACCCGATCCGTTGGTACCAATAATGGCGGTAAAACTGCCGTTTGCGACGGTGAGGTTGACATTCTGCAGCGCCCGAACCTCATTGACGGTATGGGCGTGAAACGTCTTGGAAAGTGATTCAATTTTCAGCATGGCGCAATCCCCCGCTGAACTTATTTCCGAAGGATTTAAACAGAACCGGTGCCACCAGCGCGATAAATACAAAGAGCGCTGTCACCAGTTTGAGATCGTTGGGATTCAGTCCCCAGCGCAAGGCAATTGCAATGAGCAGGCGAAAGAGAATAGTCCCCAGAATGACACCAACAATACTCAGACCGATGCTGTCACGTCCCACCAGAACCTCACCAATGATAATACTGGCAAGCCCCCAGACCATCATCCCGATCCCCATCTGAACATCCGCAAAGCCCTGATATTGCGCCAGTAGCGAACCGGACAAACCCACCAGCCCGTTTGCCAGTGCAAGTCCGACAACCACCATCGTGTTGTTATTAATGCCCTGCGCCCGAACCATCTGGGGATTATAACCGGCGGCACGTAAAGCCGTTCCGAAGTGAGTCAATAAAAAAACACCCAAAATAATGGCAATAACGACGGTAATTAGACAACAGGTGATAAAGACCGCCAGATCACCGGTGGGAACCCGCCAACCCAGAATATTCATCCGGGCGGCACCACCGGCGATTTTCCCCAGACACCCTTCCATGCCGCTCGAAACCGTATTGACATCCAGCAGGGGGATATTGCTTCTGCCCATGATCCGCAAATTAATCGAATACAGCGCCGTCATCACCAGAATACCGGAAAGAATCTCCTGAATTTTGAAGCGGGTGTGCAGCAGCCCGGTAATCATCCCGGCGCAGGCTCCCGCGCCAAAGGAGAGCAGTGTTACCTGCCAGGGCAACCAGCCCCGCACAATGAATACGGCTGAAATCGCAGCTCCCAACGTAATCGAGCCGTCTACGGTAATATCGGTAAATTTGATCATGCGGAAACTGATCAGCATACCCAACGACAGCAGTGCCAGAATCAGTCCCATCGTAAATGCACCCAGAACCAAACTCATGTCAACACCTCCGGATTTTGCAATACCCCAAACCAAGCCGCACCCCGCACCAGGGCACTCTCTCCCAGCCCAATAACCGGACGGTCATCAGTCACCAGATGCATGACTGCCAGCGGCGCAGGTCCGTTGAAGATTTTTTGGATTGTCGCAGACAGTTCAATACGCCCGGTCTGTAACGGCTGATAGGGAAATACCGCGCTATGAATATGCGCCGCCAACTAGTGTGCCGGGCGAACGAATCAGGAAACATCCCACCAGCCCTTCGATTTCTCCCAAAATCACAAAAGCAATCGCCTTTTGCCCCGTCTGAATTAGCATATCTTTCAATAGTACCGAAATGGAATAAAATGGCATCTCCTCCGTCGGAGTAAAGCGCTGCAACCAACCCATCTCTCCGCTGCAACTCAGGAGCTGCAGGCATTGCATCTGCGGAACATACTGTTTTTCGGCAATCAGGTAATCCGGATGCCCCTGCTCTTCCGGCGGCTGATAGACGACATTCCCCACAACAGCTAAAAACTCTCCAAATGCATCACGAGCCTGCGAAATAGTCTCCGCCGAACTGCCGATGCCCAACGCCAGCCTGTCCGCCGGGAAACTAACCCGCTGCACCAGACCCTCATCAACAGCCTGCCAGGGCTGCCAATCAAGTTGTTCGATCACAGTTAGGAAGGCTTTGTCATTTAACAGAAAATACTTCAGTCCGCTTTTTTCCGCTTCATCACCGGCACAGACCGCCGGCATATCGGCGGGCAAGTCCTTGCCCAGCCACATGTCGAAACGGGTTGCGTGCAGCGTTTCAGTCACGAAATCCGTAGCATTGACAATCAAAAAACTGCCCCGGACCGTGTTCAGCTCTTTATATATCTGCAGTAGTGCCCGGATTCCGGCGGAGCTGAGAAACGCCATCTCCCCCGCGTCAATCACAATATGATGTAGTCCGTTGCGGATAAATTCAAAAAGTTCAGCGGTAAAATAGTCTGCCCAGGCTGCATCCAGCCGCCCTTTTGCCCGAATTAGCAGATATTTTCCGTGCTGTTCATGTTCGAGTTGCATGGTAGTTCCCGTTATTCGTTAATCGTATAAATCGTCGCAGTTTGTTTTAATTTTTCCGAAAGCCGGAGATTATATTTTTCCGCCAGTCGCAGGTTCAGAATCAACTTTTCCGATTGCGTATTGTTAAAGGGAATATCACCGGGATGTTCGCCCTTCAGGATTCGGACGGCTTTTGCGGCTGCCTCCAGCCCGGCATCATAATAATCCCGGGCGAGGCAGATCACGCCGCCGTTTTTCATCTGGTCACTGTCGAAAACATACACCGGGAGATTGTTCTCCATTGCTTTGCGCGCAATCAGGGCGAATCCCGGACGGGTCAGATTGTCCACAATCTGACCGACGACATCAACGTCCTTGGCACAGAGTTCAATTGCCGCCTGGGCGACATCCGCGCTGGAACTGACCGGAATGGCGACTAGTTCCAAGCCTCGCTTTTCCAATGCCTCCTTGAACCAATCTTTATAGAGGACACTGTTAATTTCACCCGGTGAAAAAAGGGTCCCGACGCGCTTTACTTCCGGTACTGTTTCCCAAATTATCCGTGCCATGCCATCGAAGGGCGAACGCGTACTTATTCCTGTCACATTCGGCAGATGGTCGGTCTCACTTTTCCCGGCGCCCGCCCCGACACCGTCGCCCACACCGGTAAAGACAATCTTCGTCCACTCGCCCGCCTGCCGAAGCGCCGCCTGAAGGGTCGGTGTTGAAACCACCATCAGCAAATCCACGCGGTCGGATTTGATTGTCGTCATAATGCTGGAGAGGGTGGACATATCGCCCTGGGCGTTGTAACTCGTCAGTTGATAATCCCGTCCCTCCACAAAGCCAGCCTGCTGGATGCCATCAATCAGACCGTCGCGGCAACGCTCGGCAAACTCCGTTTCGCTGTAAAGCACCAGACGCAATTGAAACGGTTCCGTCCGGAATCCGAAAGCGGCTCCGGTTCTGGGCTCGACACGAATGGTTTTTTCCGTCGGTGAAATCGGCAACAACGCCGGCGGCACTCCCGCCAGGACCCTGACCGCCAGCTGCCCTGACTGTTTTCCCCATTCGAAAAAGCTATCACCGATACCGCCGTCAGCCCTCTTTTCAATTAAATCCATTTCGGTGACGTAAATGGGTATTCCGGCTTCCTTAGCGACTTTATGGATCGTTGGAAAACCGGTGGTGACGAGATTGTCCGCCGAAAGGATCAACGCCCGGGCGCCGCGCTGAATGACCGACTGGGTCGCCATCGGCAGATCAGAAGTCGTGGCAGCGGTGGCATCCAGAATTTTCACCCGCTGATCCAGACCGGCTTGTCGCAGCTTTTCGACAGAAATCAACGAGTTCATTTGGGAAGGATCGTAGATAATCCCCACCGCCTCCAGGGTTGAATCATGTTCACGCGCCATTTTCAGCACCTGATCCACCGCCGGATCGTCGTGTACGCCGCAGATATTTTCCGGGCGACCGTTTTGGAACAGACCCAGTTTTTTCGGATCGCTGGCGACGGTAAAGATCAGCGGAAAATCAAAATTCCGTTTTGCCGCCGCAATAAACACCGGCGTCGTGACTGTGATCAGCGCCGCCGGTTTTTCGCGCTGAACCTGATCCAATACCTGGGTTAGCTGCGTCATCTCACCCTGAGCACAGTATTTTTTCAGGGTAAAATCCCTGCCTGCCACCAGCCCCATCTCTTTGAAAGCGCTCTCCACCCCGGCGACAGCCTGTAGCAGTGCCGCATTTTCCACAAGGTTGACCAACACGACTTTCGCCGGCTTGGCGGTCTCCGGTTCAAGATTAAAAAAGACATCGGCACGTTTCAGCAATTCAACCGGTGGCGTAATGGACGCCCTTTTTAAGGCTGAAAGGTCAAGGGGCAATTCATTCTTTTTTCCGGGTGTAATGGGAATACCGGCGGGCGATTCACCAAGCATTATCCGAACGGACAGTTCGGCAAGATCGCGCCCGTCACTGTAAGGACCGGGTGCACAGGAGATGAGTGCTCCTGTTCCCATGAGGGCGATATCTTCAGCAATAATCGAAACACCCTGTTGTTCACAGGCTTTCGTCATAGCCGGCATCCCGTTGGCTACCGTGTTATCCGCCATAGCAAACACCATGTCCACATTCTTTGCCAACAGCGCCCGGATATTTTCCGGAATCTCGCTGGTATTATAGACCGCCACCTTTACCAGGGTCAAGTTGCGTTGTGTGAGGATTTTTTCCAGATCGAGTATCTCTTTCGCCGAGTTGGCTTCCGATGGGTTATAGAGAGCGCCGATCCGTTTTACCTTCGGTAAAAGGGTTGTTGCCCAGTCAAAAAGTTCCTCAGCGGGAATAAGCTGAACAATTCCGGTGACATGGGGCAAATGCTCATGGAAACTCTTTCCTGCTCCGGCTTCGAGGGGTGCAGAGACGATACCAAAAGCAATATTGATTCCTTCGGAATGAGCAATGGCGCTGCTCAGACAGGGCGTGGACATCGCCACGAGAAGGTCGGGATTCCGACGCACCAGATTAGCCGTCGCCTGAGGCAGAAAGGACATATCGCCGTTAGCGTGTTGCAGGACCAGCTCCAAATTTTCCCCTTCGATAAAGCCCAATTCCCGCAACCCATCCCGAAAACCGTCAATCGCAATTTCGAAAACCGGAGCCGGCACAATATAACTCAAGCCGATCCGATAGGTCCTGCCCGGCTGGAGGACAAGCGGTTTTTTCGGAGCCGCCGCGTTTTGCTCCGCCAGCATTTTCTGTACGGTTGAAGTCATTGTCCAGTGCTCTTTCAAATTGGCAAAAACCATCTCGTTGAAACCCAGCTGCTCCGGGATTATATTTTCAATGCGAAAAGTCGCGGCTTGCCGCCCTTCCAGAATGGCGATCGCAATGTCTGCTGTATATTGTCCCACGGTATAGTAATCGGCGCCGAGCCCGAACAGCGCACCCTTTTCCGCATCCATGGGATCATTGGTAAATACGGGAATACCCGCCTGATTCGCCAGATTGATAATTAGCCCGATCGAAGCCATCGCGACAGTATCACCGCCGATCCAGATGGCGTCAATATTTTTCGCTATCAGGGAGCGCGCCGCTTCGAATACCTCGGAGGTATTGGTTGCGATGGCTTCCACCAGCTCGATACCGAGCTCCCGGCATATTTTGTGAGCTTCCTTCAGACAGGCTTCGGAACACTGTTCACCGGGATTCCACACCACTCCGAGGCGCTTGAGATTGGGATTCATTTCAAAGGCTATGCGAATACTGCTCTCAACCGGCTGAAACGTACCGACTCCAGCCAGGTACGGCGGATGCTGATCCGGCTCGGGTCCGGTGATACCCACACCGGCACCGTAGGGATCGGTCACAGCGCCGAAGATATGCGTTTTCTGAACTGATGTATTGGCTTTGGATACAATCTACAGCGCCAGCGTGCTGGATGTGATCAGGATGTCGTAAGGACTGTTGACCATTTCCCGGGCAATGGCGTTGGCGGTGGCGTAATCCCCCTGAGGATTATAAATGTGGACATTCTTTCCGTCCGCCGCCAGATATCCCGCTTCCCTCAATCGCTCAAGTACACCCGCTACATGCGCATCCAGCAGCGTCGTGGACGAAATCTGCATAATTGCAATGGATGGTAATGATTTCGCCTTGCGCTCAGCATGCCCGATTCGCTGCTCCCGGTCTGACATTAACAGAATAAAGGACGCTGCCAGAATTAAGCCGGTAATCAGCCAGAGCTGTTTAATGAGATTATACATTGTTTTCCCGCTGATTCATTAACGCAAATTTAAAGGATTAGGAAATGAAACCAAACAGCAAATCCGGATCATACGGAAGGTAGGTCGTACTGGATTAATATTGTGAAATTTTAACGGGATCTCTGATCCACGAGTTAATCAGCATGATGATTCAGCTTCCGTCCGGTAGATTTTATGAATGAAAATTCTGCGTGTCTTAGTGTCTTGGTGGTTAAGAGACTACGACTGGATCATTCCATCGGTAAGGGTGATAAAATTATTCGTATAATCCTTCGCCCGGGGATCGTGGGTAATCATTACGATGGTGTTGCCATCTTGCCACAATTCCACAAAGAGTTCCATAATCTCCTGTCCGGACTGGGAATCAAGATTACCGGTGGGCTCGTCGGCGAGAACGATACTGGGCGAATTCACCAGCGCCCGGGCAATCGCCACCCGTTGCTTTTGACCGCCGGAAAGCTCGTTGGGTCGGTGATGCATCCGATCCGCCAGTCCAACCCTGGTGAGAATCGAGGTAACCCTCTCGCGGCGTTTTTTCCCGCCGACACCGGCGAAGAGCAGCGGCATTTCAACATTTTCATAAGCCGAGGCATAGGGCAGCAAATTGAAATTCTGAAACACAAAGCCGATCTCTTTATTACGTAATTCCGACAATGTGTTATCGTCCATCTGTTTAATATTGCGTCCATTGAGGGTGAAGTCCCCGGAGGTCGGTTTATCCAGACACCCGATAATATTCATCAGAGTGGATTTCCCGGAACCGGACGGACCGATCACCGTCAGGAAATCACCCTTTCTAATGTGCAGGTCAATACCGCGCAGAGCTTCGACCTCTATTTTCCCGGTATTGTATACTTTTCTGATTTTTTCCATTTTAATCATACTACTTCTCCGGTTCTATTCGTAATGCAAGGCTTTGATCGGATCAATTGCCGCCGCCCGGCGGGCTGGGAAGTAGCCGGACAGCAGCCCCACAATTCCCAAAACGGTACCCGTACCGATAGCAATTGTCCAGGAAAATTCGGGATTGGACAGAATCTGCAGCGCCATATTTTTGCCGAAATCGGCATCTTCCTGGGGGATATTCTGCACCAACCGAATGATGGCATAAGCGATCCCGCCCCCGATGAAACCGCCGGTCAAATCAATCAGCAATGCCTCGATGACAAACTGAATCTTGATCAGCGATTTTTTGGCGCCGATGGCGCGCTTGATGCCGATTTCCCGGGTACGCTTCCGGACGGTCACGAACATGATATTCGCCACTCCCACACTGGCAATAATCAGCGTCATGGCGCCGATAACGCCCAGAAAAATGGTGATTCCGGTAAAGGCTTTTCTGGTCTCCCGTGAATTTCTGATCACATCCCAGTAGTGAAGCGCATTATTGTCATCAGGATGATAGCGGTATTTACGCGCTAAAACCTGCCGCACCCGCTGATTGACAAAATCCGACTTGTATATGTCATTCACCTGATAAATGATCCGGTTTACGTAAATATTACTGAAAATCCCCCGAAAGGTCGAAGCCGGAATCACCGCCGCATCGGCATCCGGTCCACCGTACATACCCATCTGCATCTTCTTCTGCATAATCCCGATCACGGTAAAGGGGATATTATTTAAAAAAACGATTTTTCCGACGGCATCTTCGTCGCCCATCAGCCTCTTTTTCAGATCACACCCCAAAAATACTACCCGGCGGCACAGCCGCAAATCATTTTCATTGATAAAACGCCCGCCTGGTTGCGGAAACTGGGAGCGCATGTCTTCATAGCCGATGGAGCTGACGCCCCGAACACGCTCATTGACCACATTTTCACCGTACTTATAGGTAATGCCCCAGGCATCGTACTCGCCGGCAATCCGATCAATTTCCGGAATGCTGCTTTTCAGCAAATCACAATCCTCTTCCAACAAACGGATGCGCCGCCCCTGGGGCAAACCTTTGTATTCGATGCTGGTTTGTCCGCCAAAAAGAATCACAATATTATGCCCCAAGCCTCGCTGCCCTCTCAGCATCTGTGTGGTCAGCCCCTGCCCGAAGGAGAGGAGCAGAATAATGGTCAAAGTCCCCCACGCAATGCCGGCAACGGTTAAAAATATCTTGCGCCGCTCTTTCTTTAACTCCCGGACAAACAGCCGCACCAGCAGTAGATTTTTAATCAAGGTGTTGATCTTTTTGACCATATTCTTCTGTCTCTTAACTATTAATGGCAACCACCGGGTCCAAAGTGGCGGCACGTTTCGCCGGACCCCAGCCGGCAATTAATGTAATCATCGAAATAATGATAATGGTAATAATCGCTATGCTCGGTTTCAGAATCAGCACACCCACGAAATCTTCGATGGGTGCCTGATTGATAATGACTATCAACAGTACCGCAAAGAGAAATCCAGAAATCGTGCCCACCATGGAAATGAAAAAGGTTTCTATCAGATACTGGCTTAAAATTACCCGCTTTTTCGCCCCGATGGCTCGTTTGACACCGATCTCCGAGGTGCGTTCTTCTACAATGACATACATAATATTGGCAACGCCGATGCCCCCGACAATCAATGTCATGACACCGACAACGCCGAGAAAAATGGTAAAACCGTTAAAAAAGGTACTCAGAAATTGGTCATACTCCGTGGTGTCCCAGATCGGCAATGCCTGGGTGTCTTCCGGCGAAAAACGATATTTTTTCGCCATGGCGGTTACAATTGCGGCTTTCATTTGAGGGGTTTTATGAACATCTTTCGCCCGGGCGACCAGATTGTCAATATAGCGATCGCCATAAATACCGAGATATGTGGTAGTCGGCATGAAAATAGCATTTTTATCCTGCCCGTTATAACTGCCATCCTGCTGTTTTTCAACAATCACACCGATTACCCGATAGGGAAGGGCGTCAATGTACATCAGCTTGCCCACCGCATCTTCCGATCCGAACATTGTCTTTTCCACCTCGTTGCCGATAAAAACCACCCTCCGCCGCTCTTCCATGTCCAGCGGACTGATGAAGCGGCTGCCCTCCCGGGGCACCATATTGCGCATATCCTGAAACTCCGGCCAGACCGCATTGATTGTAAAGTTCTGCTTTTTACCATTGACATTAACCGGCACGTCATAACGGGCATATTGAGGGGAGATTTCACCGATCAGTGGCACCTGCTGGCGCAGGTATTCGGCGTCACCGTTAAAGAAACTCAGCTGGCGACCCTTGGGAAATCCGCCATAGCTGATACTGGTTTTCCCTGACCAGATGACACAGATCGCCTCACCCATTCCGTGCATGGTCTTGGAGGTTCTGGATTTTACCGCCATACCGAAAGTCAGCAGCAATATGACGGAGGTGGTCCCCCAGAATATTCCGAACAGGGTCAGTATGGTGCGGAGTTTTTGCTTACTCAGCTCCCGGAAAATCATGCGCAGGTTTTTCAGCAGCACAGCCGTTCCCCTTACTGAATCTCTTTCGGCGGACGTTCCACCAAAAGGTCGTCAATTGTTACCCCGGCTTTGACTTCCGCACTGATCCCGTCACTCAGTCCAATGGTAACGGGACGCTTTAACACCCCACCGGAGATGCTGTCCTCCACCTCCACAAAGACCGAATCGCTTTCAAATATCAACAGCCTTTCTGGAATGGTAAGGACATCTGTCACCTTGTTCAGTATAATTTTCGCATTAGCGGAATAGCCGGCTCTTAAATTAACACCGCGGATGTCTACAATTTTAATCTCAATATCAAAAACCGTGGCGTTGTTTTCTTTACGTGCTTTCGGCGAAATCCGGATCACTTCACCCAAAACAGATTGACCCGGCAGGGCGCCGATTTCCAGCTCCGCCGGTACTCCGACGCTGACTTTACCGACGTCAATTTCATCAATCGTACCGCGGAAAATCAGACTGGACATATCAGCCAACGTAAAGAGCGGAGTACCCTGCTGGTAGGAGGTCAGTGGCACCACCGGATCGCCGATATTGACAAATTTTTCCAGGACCATACCGTCAATCGGCGACTTGACCACCGATTCCACTTTTCCGGTCTGTCCTTTTTCAATTAATGACAAGCGATCTCTGCTCAGGTCGCGCTGCAGTTTCGCCTGATCGTATTTGAGCTTAATATTTTCAAATTCCTCTTTGGAGACCAGATTTTTGCTCAGTAACTCCACATTGCGCTCGTACTGCAGCACGGCATTTTTTAGGGCAATTTCCTTCATCTCAAGGTCGCGCCGGGCTTCAGTCAATTCAATAGGCGTCGGGTCGGGTGAAATCTGGACCATCAGGTCGCCTTTCCGAACCTCATCGCCGACTTCCACAAAGCGCTTCACCACAATACCAGGAATTTTTGATTTTACCTGAATCTCATTCTCCGGCGTAATGGTGCCAATGGCAAGCGCCTCCTCCACAATCGTCGCACGGGTCAATTGCAATGTTTTATAGCCCTTGCCGTTATTGGGTTTTTTACGACTGAGGAGCTGCCTGGATATAACACCCAGCCCGATAAGTATAACAATAAGCCCAATAATTTTGAATTTCTTCATTATCAATCCCCGGTTTTAAAAATTCTACATCTTATAGACCTAATTCACGGTTTTAAGTTGTCAATCAAAAAAAAAGGTTTGCATTTTATGATAAAAATCACAAAGGAAAATATGCGATTGTATTTAAAATCTCAATTGCTATTTTACATGGCTTTGATTATTATTTACAATTATGAAAAAAATCTTCAGGCAAAGTAAAAACCCAACCCGTCTCGAACTCGTTGCAGTTATGTTTTTCAGTATCGTATTCGTCGTGGCATTTCTTGGTGTACTGCTGTTGCTTCCCGCCGGTGATTTAAACTGGCTGAACGGCTGGATGCTGACCGCTTTGCTGGTTTTTTACCTGTTGCTGGTTTTCATTTACTTTTTAGTCAAAGACCCTGCCACTCTGGTAAAACGAAGTAAACTTTCTACTGAAGGAGGAGATTTTCTCATTCTTGGGTTGATGGGATTGATTTTTCTGGCACTGCTTCAGCTGCCTGCTTTTGACTACCGGTTCGGCTGGAGCCGGCTGCCGCTTTTTGTGTCTTGGCTCGGCTTTGCCGGGCTTATCATTGCCCTCCTGCTGATATTTTATGTCATGCGGGAGAATTCCTTTGCATCAAAAGGACTCCTGATCCATGAAGACCAGAAGGTTATTAGCACCGGACCCTACTCCCTGGTGCTACATCCCATGTACTCGGCGGCAATCATCATGAGTTTCAGTATTCCGATAACACTGGGTTCACTGGTCGGTATTATTCCGGCAATTTTTATTCCGTTTATTTTGGCACGGCGCATCCGTAATGAGGAAAAAATGCTGCTGCAAGAACTCGATGGTTATTCAGAATACCAACAAAAGGTAAAATACCGGCTGGTTCCAAAGCTATGGTAAGGATTCGGCAGGACTGATTCCCGCAGCCCTTGCTATTTAGACGGGACTTTCGTAGAATCTCAGGTCGGTCTCATCAAATGTGAGGTAATCATGAAAAATCGGACTGTATTTCCACCGGTCTTCTGGGTAGCTAATTCCATCGAAGTGCTGGAGCGCTTTGCCTACTATGGAATTTACATGGGTTTTGGAATCTATATGGAATACCTCGGCTATACCAAAGCCCAGTTGGGCATAGTGCAGAGTCTCTTTTTACTCTTTTCCTACACCGTACCGCTCATTTCCGGGACATTCGCCGACCGCTTCGGCTTTAAAAAGGTATTGCTGATATCTTACCTGGCTTATCTGCCGTCAATTTTATTACTGATTCTGACCAAATCCTTCTCAGGTATCGCGCTGACCATGCTCAGCATCGCGCTGGCGGCGGGAATTTTCAAGCCGCTGATCTCCGGAACCGTCCGGGCGGTGACCGATAAAACCAACAAAACCCTGGGTTTTGGTATCTTTTACGCCATGGTCAATGTCGGTGCCTCGTTCGGACCCATCGTTGCCGGCAAGCTGCGCGCCATTTCCTGGAATTACGCCTTCATCGTCGCGGCTATCGGCATCGGCGTTATGTTTCTCATCACCCTCTTCTTCTACAAGGAACCGCAGCGTGAAATTGAAGGGACAACGCTTAAACAGAAGTTCGTTGATATTGGCATTGTATTTTCCGACATGAAATTCACTTTTTTCATTATTATTCTCGGCATCTTCTTCTGGCTGCCGTTCTGGGCGTTTTTCAATTTGGTGCCGGTCTACATTGACCGTCATATTGATACCGCCCTGCTTTATCAGAACATCAAAAGTATTTTCGGCGCCGGATTCACCGGTATATTTTCACACGTTGATGACAAAGGCGTCTGGCGGATCCTGGGCGAAACGATTTCCCACACCGGCTACATTATCATGATCTGTCAGATTTTCGTCTCCCGCTGGGCGGAAAAATTTCAAGCCATGCCGACTTTTCTGTTCGGGCTGTTCATGTCGGCTGCCGGATTTATTGTTCTGGGAATCGCCAAAATCGGTGCCCCGGCGCTGGTGTTTCTGGGCATCTTACTGTTTGCTATCGGCGAAATGGTATCATCGCCCCGCATTCAGGAATATATTACCTGGATCGCTCCCAAGGAAAAAGCCGGTCTTTATATGGGCTCCAATTTTCTCGCCACCGGTCTCGGCGGAGCGCTCAGCGGAGTTACCTATACCACCCTGTTTGGATATTTCAACACCATCAACCACCCTGAATATATCTGGTACAGCCTGGCGGCTCATCTCGTCATCGGAATTATTGTGATTTATGTTTTTACCCGAATACTGGGTGAGTTTACAGAACTGGAGGCATAACAACCTGGCGATCCGCAGGTTATGAAATTTCCGGCAGGATGTACCTATTTTATTTTTACATCAATTTTTTGAATAATTTTTGCAGCCGTCTTTTCAACGTCCGCCATTTCCGAGGCTGCACTGATGGCATCATACTGCCCGTTTCTGTTCTTCGGTAGCCAATCTCCATCCCCTGATGTGGTCAGAATAATAATATTACCGGCAGCGGGATACTGTTTCAGAAAGAACTCAACCGCGGGGTCCATTTTCCATGCCATACAGGTATTGATCAAAACGACTGCCTGATAATCTGCCGGGTTTTCCGATTCCAGCGCCTCCAGCCCGACGATCTTAACCGCGATATTGGTCGTTTGATAGTTTACCGCAACGGTCTCAATCACCGCCGCTTTGAATGCACTCTGCCGCGAAGCGATCAGGATCGTTGCCGCGGATTCCGGTCTCACCGGCAGAACATCATTTTCCCTCCAGATCAGGCGCGGCATTGAAGAACAGGCAAACTGAAATAGCGCCAGCAAGAGAATCGGTAGTACCTTTTGCATTCTCATCGGTAAGCTCCATAAATACAAAGCAATATCTCATTTATAAACATGCCGGCACGGTCACCGATCATCTATAACTCCTTAATAAAACAGCGACGGCGACGATGCTGGCGCTTTTCGAAATGTTTCCACTGCTGGTGGATTTTGTGATTAAATTCCAGCTGCGGATTGGATTCGGCGTACTTATAGCCCTTATTAATGAACTGCTGCCCCATATTGCTGAGGATAATACTGGCAACCCCTTTGCTCTGGTATTCCGGGTTGACGCCGATCAGGTAAAGGTCTACGACGTCATTCCATTTGATGGCTTTCAATAAATGCAATATGCCAAAGGGAAACAGACGACCTCTGCTCTTTTGCAATGCCCTGGATAGCGAGGGCATGGTAATCCCGAATCCGATCACCTGATTCTGATTATTCAAGACGATCCCGATATGCTCGGGAGTAATATACCCCAAATACTGTTTGATATAGGCTTCTACCTGTTTCTGTGACAATTCAACGACGCCGTAAAGGTCTTTGTATGCCATTTGCAGCACATCGAATATCTGGTAGGCGTAGGGTAAGATATCGCGTTTTGTGGATTTGGCTTTTAAAAGCCGGAAACCGAACTTTTTTTCAACCATTTTGGCATAATAGGCAACATCTTCGGGAAATTTCTCGGGCACTTTAATGCGGAATTCCACCCAGTCCACATCCTTGCGATAGCCTAATCTTTCCAGATGCTGTGGATAGTAGGGATAATTATAAATCGTCGCCATAGTGCCCAGCTCTTCAAAGCCTTCTACCAGCATGCCCTCATGATCGAGATCGGTAAAGCCTAGCGGACCGTGTACTGATTCCGCTTTTTTTTGACGAGCCCACTCTTCAACCGTCGTCAGGAGCGCCTTTGACACCTCTTCGTCATCAATGAAATCAATCCAGCCGAAACGCACCTGTCGCTTACCCCACTTCTCTTCATGACGACCGTTTAAAATCGCCGTAATTCTGCCGACAATCCGTCCCTCTTTATACGCCAGCCATTTTTTAACTTCGCAAAATTCAAAGGCGGGATTTTTACCCGCCGAAAGGGTATTCATATCATCCTGAATCAGAGTCGGAACATAATAGGGGTGGTTCCGATAGAGAGAAAGCGGGAATTTTACAAATTTCTTCAAATCACGCCGGGAGAGAACTTCCTTAATCTGAACAGCCATGATGACCTCATTCACAAATGTTTCTACTCATGATTGACATTTGCACCGATTAACATTAAGGCACACGTCACACTATTTTCAAGAATCTCATTTTCAATATGTTGCGATCGCACATAGTCCTGAAAGATATAATCCAGACCCGGATACATCGCGATCAGTTCATTGGCGCGGTTTCTAATCTGTTCGTAAATATCCCGGTTTGATTTCAGGATTTCCAGCCGACTGTAAATAATGGAGTCAATGATTCGAAATCCGGCGCGGCGGATTTGACTCATATATTGAGCCTCAGGCAGATAACCGTTATGATAGAAGTCTTTCCCGTCCGGTATGTAGCCATCGTCCAGAATTATCATTCCGTGGGGTAAAAGGCACGGCACGAGCGACCTCAGCGTCTGCTGGACATTCCCAAAAACCGGTCCGATAGAACCCAGAATAATGATATCAGCCGGTGGGCATTTTTGAATATACTCACGAATATCGCCCACTTCGAAGCGGCACCACTCGCCAACGCTCCATTCCTTCGCCTTTTCTTTGGCAACTTCAACAAATTCGGAAACCGCATCAATTCCAGTCACCTTAAAACCGTACTTTTTTGCCAGCGGGATGCTCACGGCACCCTTTCCGCAACCCAGATCGAGAACCCTATATTCCCGCTGCTGAAAATCAATATCCTGCTGATCCAACAGCTTAATGACCTGATCGGCAGAGGAACCCAGTTCCCACAAGTCCTTCAGCAAATAGGGAAGGTAGGGATACAGCTCCACGTTTCTGCCGTCCAGCGACATCAGTACCGATTCCTTTATATCATTGAGCATATTTTTTTATCCTGATTAAACTGAGCATCACCATTGATTTTAACTATCTTAGGTAATATATCATTTTTCAGCTATTTAAATAGCAATTTTACTGCCATCAGAACAACTGCCAGCGCCAGAACGCCTCGGATCAGCTTCTCCCCCCCTTTGACCGAGGCTTTGGCACCGAACCAGGCGCCTGCTGCATTCCCGGCAGCCAGACAGATGCCGACAATCCAGTTCACCTTTCCCGATAGTGCAAATACTGCCAGCGATGGAATCGTATAAATCAGAACGATGAAGACTTTGTGCATATTAACATGCACCAAGCTGATTTTCAGAATGTGATAGAGCGCCGCCATGAACAGAAAACCGACCCCTACCTGGATAAATCCACCGTAAAAACCAATAAAAAATAGTGCAACATAGATCAGCCAGCGGCGTTCTGCGGTGGAAATCTCCTCGGTATAGATTTTCTGTGTTCGGGGAATAAACATGCTGACTACGACGGCAATCATAACCAGCGCCAAAATACGCTGGAACCACTCATCGGATATGCGGACCGATATCAGCGCCCCGGCTACAGCGCCCGGCAGAGTGATATAGGACAATTTAAGACTCTCGCGAAACTGATGCACTTCCTGTTTTCGAAATGAAGAAACCGCAAAAATATTCTGAATCAGGATGGCGACCCGATTGGTACCATTCGCTAAAGTACTATCTAATCCCAGAAAAATCATCGTCGGCAGCGTAATCGTCGAACCACCGCCGGCATTGACATTTACAAATCCGGCAATGGAACCGACAGCGAAAAGCAACAAAAATTTCCAGAGTTCGTTCATCGGCTTTTATTATATGTTAAAATAAATTTTCTGCAATTGTTTTTCCCAACCCTCGAGGCGTAAATATAAAATATTCGTCTCTTAATCTCAAATGAAAAGAGAACAGGAATTTTTCACGAT
>DSAS01000150.1 GCA_011046365.1 Fidelibacterota bacterium | reverse complement strand
ATATGCGGATAGTAATAATCGCCGAACGGAGAACCTACTACCTGCTGAATAATAACCGCCATCTTTTCTTCTTCAATCTGATGATTGAGGTTTTCGATGTAAGTCCTAGAACTTTTAATATAGACCGAGGCAAAAACAAGTTTGATTGCGTCGGTGAGTTGCTTTAAGCGGGTTTTCAGGTCCAGGTGATTATTGGGCAGCATATAGGTTCGATAGATTCCGGCGAAGGGCTGCGAAAAGGAATCTTCCAGCAAGCCGGAAGAGCGCACCGCCAAAGGATATTTCAGGTGCTCCAGTATAATTTTTAAATGATTGACCAGTTGGTCGGACAGCCTGCCTGACTGGAAGATTTAATCAATTTCCCGGTCGCTCAATCCGTCGCTGATTTTTTCGTTGATCTTATTATTGCGCAGGAAGTCGTCGAATTCATTGGTGCCGATGATCTGGGTGCTGGGGAGACAGATATTGACATCGGTATAACGTTTGTCAAAATCCATACTGACCAGCAGCGAGTTCAGAAATGCCAGTCCGCGCCCTTTACCACCCAGTGATCCTTCTGTGAGACAGATGATCTCGTCGGTTTCATAGAGGCTGGCAGGGTGGAAGTTGACGATTTTTCCCTTGGTCCGGTTTTTCCGGATTTCATGCAGTGTATTCTCGAGATGTTGGCGCATATCGGCTGTGGATTTGAAATCCTGAACGGTCAGCAGGCGGATTCGTTTGGCGATTTGAGTCTCGCCGCGTGCCATAAGCCAGGCGGAGAAGTGATTGCGGCGGCTGTGATATATGATTGAATCGTCGGGGATGTTTTTCAATTTTTCTTCGAATTCATAAAGGCTGCGGGCGCGATCAATTTCAACGCCGTTTTCATCGCGAAATATGAAGTCGCCGAAGCCGATATTATTCAGCATGAACTGGCGCAGATCACGGAGCAGGTGCTTAGAATTTTTATCGAGAAACATCGCTCCGATCTCTTCCGCTTTCCGGCGGTTGTTGGAATCCGAGGACATCAGGATGGTGGGGATGTCATAGATATTCTCTTTCACTTTGGAGATCAGTCGGATACCGGCGTCGGGATCGAGCCGGTTGTTGCGATCGAAACTGATATCCGAGATGACGGCGATAATATATTCGGTGTAATTCTCGTATATTTCCATCGCCTTTTCGTAATTGTGTGCCAGAATAACCTTGGGACGGACGCGCATGCGCAGACGCTTGTTGATGTCGTTCAGCTCTTCATGGATCAGAATCTGGGTCTGTTTGACAATCTCTTCATACAGCAGCGGCAGCAGAGTCGAATAGAAGGGAATAGAATCCTCTACAAGCAGAATAACCCGTACCAGACCGTGTTTCGTATCGTATTCCAGGTTGCGCCAGTCCTCGATGGATTTCACCATTGCCAGGAAAATTTTGGCATCGCCGCGCCAGAGAAAAATATTGTCAAAATATTGCAGCATGTTGGCGTAATTTTTCAGTAAACTCAGGTCCGATTGCATATTCAGCAGCAGAAGTATCGGCAGTGCGGTATCGAATTCTTTGATCTTTTTGGCAATTTCGAAAGCCGTCGTCTTGCCGATATGGAGCATGGAAATGACGAGATCAAATTTTTTGGTTTTTAACTGGCGTAGCGCCTCTTCACCGGTGGGGACGCTGGTGATCATCGGGGCGGTGCTCAGGTTGAGCTGCCGGTACTCGCCGTAAATCTGTTCCGAAAGACGCCCGTCCTGCTCGAATATAAAGGCGTCATAGAAGGTGGAGATCAGCAGGATTTCCTTCACCTTGTTCGCCATCAGATAGTGAAAGCTGTCTTCGCCGTATTTGAATTTATTGTAATAGTAAATCAGGTCATTCGTTTCCATGCAGGCTCCCTTTTCTCAGAGGTAAATTTAGAGGAATAATGAGTAAATAGAAACCAGATTCTGGTTGCGGAATCTGGTTAGTTTATGGAAAAAGATGATTGCAGAGAAGCGTCAGCCCGGTTTTATAAAGCTTAATGCTGAATCAGAGCTGGGGATTTAGCTCCGGTCCTGAGTGATGCTGATTTCTGGAGAGGAGTTTTGATAGGGATAGTCCTGGTATTTCAGCGCGTAAATCCCAAAAACCAGGCTGATGCAGAAGCAGATAATTCCAATTTTACGTTGAATGGCTCTCATTTTAATCTCCGGTTTAGTTTTTCTGAAAACATTTACTTTGATCAGGGAGTAATAAAATTGTTGTCACAAAATACCCGCCGGTCAGCTGGTTTCAAATTAAGGTGTGATATTTGTCACGACAGAATTATTATTCCAGACAACCGTTGACAATATCGTCGGTGGTGACCAAAATGCCACCGTTGGTCTGCATCTGCTGCAGGGCTGTTTGACCATCTTCAGGATTGACGGCTTTGACGGCGTCTTTAACCAGATAAACTGTCTTTTTACGCTTTAAAAATCCTGTCACCGCAGTCCGAACACAATAATCGGTGGCTACTCCAAAGACCACGACCGGATTAAAATCTTTGACCATGAATTCCAAATTTGGATTGTCGAACATGTCGAAGGACTGTTTCAGGAAGTAGATTTCATCGGGATTCTGTAAAATCCGGGTCAGTTGTTTTTGTGAATAGGGTCTGTTTTCAATCCAGGTGGGATTGGTGGGCATGGTTTCGGCGATTTTTTGCTGCCCCGGACTGCCCTGCATACAGTGGTCGGGAAAAGGACCATCATTCCGGTTCAGTTCGGCGTCTTCGGGACAGTGGGCGTCTACGCTACCCCAGATGGGAATATGATTGATGCGGGCATAGCGGATCAGCTGTTTGAAATGAGGCTTCAGCGTTTCGGCGTCCGGAACGTAAAGCGCTCCGGATTTTTCGATGAAATCACTCTGAGTATCCACATCGAAGAAAAGCGGTCGTTTCTCTATGGCTACCATTGAATTTGCTCCTTATTTGAAAAATACAATAGATTCAGTGATTAATTCAAATAAAGGTTCCCAGAAAATCCCTGACAAAATAGTATACAGCGCCAGAAGAGTTGGCATGCAATAGAGCTGACGGGTATTGACCTGAATGATCCTCTTTTTTTGCAGGTTAATAATTTCCCGCATGAAATAGAATGTCAATGGCAATGAAAACAATAAAGCGCAAGTAATAATCCAGAGCGAAATGCCGGCATCAATTAAGGACTTAATCAGCAGAAACCGAGCGATAAATCCGGAAGTCCCGGGCAGACCAATCAAGCCGAGATAGAAAATGGTTAGCAAAACTTTTTTAAGGATTGTGGCATTTTCATTGTCAGGCAGGCTGGCAATACCGGCAAAGATCAGCACACTGCTCAGCATCAGGTAGATTGCTGCAGAAACGGTGTCAGCGGTATCTGCAATTATAGCGATGATCGTCATTGAGTAATGAATAATCAGCGCAGTGATGATAAGATTCGCAGCTGTTTTTTTCTTCAGGTAATAAAGATTTGCGCCAATCATCACGCAAACCATCAAACAGGCTGAAAACAGCCCAATTAACCGGGATACCTCGACGGCATTCGATTGTTCAGAAAACAGACGGTATGATAAGCGGATAAGTGATCCGAACAGCGCCATTAACGCAATAAAGTAGGTCGAATTTCGAAACTCGGTCAGCATTTCCTTACCGCGATGTAAAAAATAGAAGGGTAAAACGATGCCGTACAGACCGAATCCCAAGGTCAACAGCAGGATTATATAGCAGCCGGTTGCCGGGTTGTGGCGGAGTAATGCCGAAGCGGGATCAATTGAATTAAAATAAAGCGAACCGAACAGTCCATAGATGAACCAGAAGACGAAAAAGAGTAGTCCGAAAATGAGCGCCTGAATCACCAAAATTGCATAATTGTCAGCAATTTTGCGATTAAAAACGTAATAATGCGTGGTGTAAGATATAAAGATCAGCCCGACACAGAGGAAAAAAGCAGTCATGGAATTGGCTTTTACCAGTAATATGGAAGCCGTCAGGCAGATTAATTCGTTGATCAGGCAGTCAATATTTATTCGTTCTTCCAGCCGCCGCAATTTATCAATATTGAGGATCAGAAACAGCCCCAATAAAATACTGCTAAAAAGACCGGCGAATGGATCCCGGGCGAAATTATTAAAAAACAGTCCAAGCGGCATACCGGGCATGTATGCCAGATTAACCAGGCATGCAATTGCCAGATTTAGTAAAATAAACACTTTCAGGAGGAAGAGAATATTTTTCCTGCGTAAATCGGGAAAGAGCAACAGAAGAAATACATTAAAGATCAGGATTATTTCAGGAATGAAGAAGGGCAGACTGTCGAAATTGTTCATGGGATTCTATCTCAATATTGTCAGTAATTCCATGAGATTATCAATACTCTGGTTCAGATATTTTAGAATGCTTTCGGGAAAAATTCCGAGTAATAACAGGATAATGATGATCATTGGCATGATTATTTTTTCATTCTGGATTTCGGTTGTTTTGACAAAAAAATCAAAACGATTATCTGGTCTGATAATAGCACGGATGATTCTGAAAAATTGGACCCCAATCAGAATCAGTCCGCTGAGTGCGAATATCGAGATTATTCGGGTGGATATCTGGCAAAATGCTCCGGACAGACATAAATATTGTCCAATGAAAATCAGAAAACCCGGCAGCCCGAGACCGGCTAGCAATACCAGTAAGATCATGAATTTCAGCTGCCAGCGGTTGCCATTGATTGCGTCATCTTTGATTACGCTTTGATAAGCTTTTGGCAAGAGCAACAGGAGCAGGGTTATTAAGCCGGAGGCAGTGGAAAGAATGATTGCGCCATTTAATCCGGTAAAAGCGGCGTCCGGGGTCTGAAATTTTATCGCGAGGAGAGCTGATAAGCCCAGCAAGACAAAGGCGTTCAGGTAGCCTGCGAAATAGAGTACTATCTTTTTAAAATTTGAGATACTAAAAACGCTGAATGCGTAATACAGAGCGCCGATCAGACCCAGTATGGCGAATAAGATTGCACTCTGAACGGCGTGTCCGGGGAAAAGGGGAAAAAGGATATGTAAAATCCCAAAGATACCGATTTGAGAAAAAAGTGCCAGAAGCAAAATGGATACCGGCGTAATGGTTTCATGTACGGCGGCTGCGAGCCAGGAATGAAACGGGAAAACCGGTGCAATTATCAGAAACCCAATTAGAAATAGAATAAAACCGGCGTTGCTGACATTCGCAGGCAGCCCCGGATTTTGGGCAAAGGTGACCAGATTGAATCCGAAACCAGGATTTTGATTGTTGACGATCAGGGTGCCGATCATTATCAGGCAGAAGGAGACCAGCGCTTTTACTCCGAAATGCCCGGTCTGAAAGTTTGCTGATTGCGGTGAAAAGAGGGTTACCAGGATGAACATGGCGAAAAGGGTCAAACCGTAGAACATGAGAAACAGAAACAGATCAAAGGCAATTAATACACCGGTGATTCCCCCATTTAATAATAGTAATAATATAAAAAAGGATTTCTGCTGGTTTTCGATTCGCCAGCTGATGAATACGGTCGTAAAAAAAACGATTCCCGCAAGTGCCAGATAGAGCAGATTGATCCCGTTGATGCCGATGATAAAATCAATATTCAGAAGATTAATCCAGTTAATGTGCTCAGCGAATTGCAGATAGCTCACGGTCTTGTCAAAACTAGTGAGCAGTTGGATAATGATCCAGAGTTGCAAGCCACAGATGATGGCTGCAACAGACTTGATAATCGAAACTCTGTTTTCCCTTATGAATATCAGGATCAGGGTACCGATTATTGGCAGCACGAGTATTGTCAGGAGCAGGTGATTATCCATATATTATACCTTTCATTCATTGGTTAAAGGATGCTTAACATGATAATTAATGTTATGAGTAAAAGCAACATGAGCGGAATAATTAATTCATGGTTTTTCCAAAATCGTATGCCGAGCCCGGCAATCCGTGCAGTGAGAGCGTGATAGTGGTCAGAAACCGGTATTTTTCCATTCAGGCGGGCGATTTTTACTAAACCGGAATGAATGAGGTCCGAGCCGTTTTTCGGAAATGCCAGCATGATTCTGGTTTCGAAATTATTTATCCCGGACGCTATTTTTGTGATCAATCTTGAAAGTGAATCTGTAATTTTACGCTCGAGTCTGATTAATGCGGTGTTGAACCGGTTTACCAGACTGGAAACTGAATTGAGAGCGGCAAACTTGATGACATTGAAATGATAGACAAGCAGAGTAAAAGAGAAGCCCACTGCCAGTAGTGCCAGTAAGCCGATTGAGAAGGGATTGGATGGCTCAGAAAATGACGCGGGGATTATCCCGGAATTTGCTGTAAATTGATAAATCCAGCTATCACAGCGTAGCGGATTCAGATGGGGTAGTGAAATGACCGGGTACAAATTCAGGATTATCAGAATCAGGCTTATTAACCCGTTATTCGAAGTTTTGCCTGGCGTGCGGTACGAAGCACTTTTAAGGTGGGCGAGGGTATTAAAAAAGTATTTGAAAGAGGCGAAAGCAATCAGCAATAATGCCAGGTAACCAAAGCTGAGCAGAACATAATATAGGGGAGCGAAAGCTGCCAATTCGGAAATATTCAGAATCATGGAATTTTTTACCGGAAAACCGGAAGCAGGCACTAAACCGCTGATACAAAGTGCGGCAAACAGAAATATCCAGACATGTACCGAACGATAAGGTGACGCCTGCCGTTTTACCGCTGTGGTTGCCTTCAGAACGGAGTCGCGACTGAGAAGCAGTAGTAAATTTGAAAAGGTAAAACTGTGTAGATACGACAGCGAATTGACCGGTTTTTGGAGACCGATGATGATCAGAAATAACCCGATCTGAGCCAATAAAAGTGACTTGTATGCCGTCCCCGAACGACGACATGCCAGCGATGTCAGGGATGTATAAAGCGCAAGGGCAATTCCCAAAATCAGCATGAATAAAAAACAGCCGTGGCATTGCAAAGGTAAAAATCGCTGTAGAAGAAGCATCAATGTCGCTATGATGCCGACGTTAAAAACAGCCGCGGCGTGAAAGTTCTCTGTATCTCCGTTTTGGACGGAAAATGGAATCAGAATCATTTTAATAATAATTGGCAGAATCAGTAAAAAGCCAATTATGGGCGGGCTGGCTTCTGCCGCTGAAGCAATTTCCGACAGAGTCCCGATATTATTATATCTGCTGCCGAGGAGTAGCATCGCCAGTGAAAATATGAGGTCGAAAAACAAAAATCCGCAGAGCATCCATCCGGTAATGCCATTTTGACTGATGATTAGTCGGCGGTAGATTACAATTACACTTACCAGAATCACGCCGCACAATAGCAACAGAAGATTGTCGGCTGTCAGTAAAATCAATCCGGCGAGGCACAATAAATAAATCGAGTTGATTTCATGAACCACCGTGATGAGCGGTGGTGCATTTTCCTTTTGATCCAGGTGAAAATGCAGCAGGACGATATAAATAAGCACCAGAATTGAGCCGATAATAAGTGTCTGACTATTCAGGATCAACCGGACGTCTGAACGCAGTGCGTTAATCGTCAGCCGACTGAGCGAAATATTTTGAACGAAAGTCGGATTTCGTGAAATTAACTGATAGAACAGCAGGCTGAAAAAATACAGAGCAATCAGAAAAATCGGTGCGGCATAAATGATTGTCCCGACTCTTTGCCGATTTGATTTAAGATTATTAATTATTATCAGGATTAATATCAGAGAAATAAAAACCGGAAGTATAGTCGCCATAACTATTCCAATGTGCTTTCCGTTTGATTGTTTGCAGATTTTAAAAAATGGATAATGATTATCGCTGCCAGAAACAGCAAGAGATAGACAAATGCCACTATTGCTGCGAATAATGCCAGTTGTCGCAATGGGCGAAATTGGCTGCCCAGCCGGAAATAGGCTATCGAAATTCCGGCAATTATCAAAAATATGGACTGGATTTTGAAAACCGCAGAGCGATGGATGATAACACCCAGCCCTCCAATACCGATCAATCCGAATGATGTAAGAAAATAGAGCATCGGGTTATTTTCCTCTGTTCTTAGTTAAAAGATAAAATTGAAGGGAAAAGAGTGTTAAAAGGATCAGGAAAATCCAGATGACTGACGTATTTTGCTCGTTGTAATCTTGAAGTATGCGGTCTGGGACGAATTGGGTATTTACCAGCTTAACGATGATTAGCGTTAAGATGATTGTAACAATCGAAATAGCAATAAGAATGATGTTGGTTGGAGTAAGCCTTTTGCCTAATCTCGGGGGAGTGACCTGGTGTGGGGATAACTGCATTAAAATCAATGTAATAATCAATCCGATCAGCAGAAAAACAGTGGCGTACAGGATGCTGGAAATTTTCCAGAAAAGGGTCGCGAGCAGCAGGATTATTGCCAGGAATAGTATGTTTTTCAAAGGATTTTGGCGGGCAATCAGCCAGGCAATCGCACAGATGATTATTGGCACTTCAATTATAACCGACGGCAAAGTCAAGACTGAACTCTCCTTAATGATTGCTTGTCAGCACAGTTAATACCATGGCAACGACCTGAAACGGGAGAATAAACCCATAACTCAGGCGGAGCAGCTGCTCCTCAACCAAATGCGGAATCCGGTGATAAAACCAAACCGACAGACTGAAGAAAATTAGAAACTTCAGCAATAAAACTATAAATAATCCGTGATTCCCAGCCCAGAAATAACCTGCACCCCAAAAAAATTCAATATACATGAACATGATCAATGTTAACAGGCTGAAGGACCAAATTCTAAAATATGAGTAATCAATGGATACAGGCAGTCTTTCTGAAGAATGAGTGAGTATTTGCGGATTGGTCCGGGTTGTCTGATTCAGGAGCTGCAGGATGATAATGAAGTATCCAAAAATGATCAGGGCATTGATGAAAAGCAGTGGATGGCAGATGACATTCCAGGCAGGTGGAATATGCCATAACGAGCGCTGCTGCTCTGTGATGATCTTTTCGATACTAAGCGTTCGGTGAACTAAGCAGACGGATAGCAGGCTGGTAATGATCAGAATTATGACGGTACTCAGTTGACGGCTGCTTATCAGCGCTGAGGTGACCTGTGCCCGGTTTTTATTAAACCGATTTGTGGAATGAATAATGACATTTAACAGGAGACCAGCTATGAGAATTAATGCTCCATAATCCACTCGCAATCCGGTCGGTTGCGGATTTAACGGAAAGAGCAGTATCAAACCGAGATTGATGCCGGTGGTAACGAACAGCAGAAAGTTGACAAAAGGGAAATCACTATACCTGATTTTTAAAATATTTTGAAGATGAACCTTAATAATTGACCAGCGATATTTTTGAAAGTCTGTCAGCATTAGTGAAAATGATATTTAACAGGGTTGAGATTGAGACTGCTTAAGATGATGCCGATTGACGACACCCTTTCACCGGTTAAAATTGGACCGAGATGAGTGAGAACGTTCAACACAGGGTATTGGTATTTGCCGGTAAAAAACTTTTCGTTGGCATTGCCGGTAATCTGCCCTTTGATGTTACCTTCGGCGCTGGTAAAATGAGCAGCGAAATCAGTACTGTTGCCGCTGATTTCAGCCGGGTTTGACAGCATGACATCGGTTTTAAAAATTTGTTTGACGAGTTGCTCAAGGATATTCAGCGATAGTTTGACTTCTGTCAACCGAATCCAACCCCGGTGCCAGGCGTCACCGGCAGTTCCCTTACTGAAGTTGATCTCCTCTGACTCGGAAGCAACATTTAAGGTATCAATGGCTGTTGAGTCTGTTTGATAATGGCGGTCGGAAGCGCGCCGATTTGGTCCGGAAAAATGCCATAAGGTAGCCTTTTCCCGGCTGATGATGCCGATATTTTCCAGTTGATCTGACAATATGGTTTTTTTCCGGAACTGGTCCTGAAGGTATTTCAGACCGGTTTTTAGGGGATTCAGGGAACGAATAACTCTCTCCAGAAAGCCGGGCGGCAAATCACTGTTAACACCACCAGGAATAAAATAGTGACCTGGAATCTGCGGCGCTTGAATCTGCTGCAATAATGGCTGAACAATGGATCGGCAAGAGTGGGATACCCTGCCAAATTTTGTAAAGTGGACGGCATTTGCGAGGGAAATAAAAAAGTTGAAGTGATTGAACAGACGGTACAGTTCCAGCAGCAGAGAGCGTACCATACGGGCATATTCGGGCACCTGGCAGCGATAATGAGACTCGATCAGGATGCATTGCATTAGGTGTAAATCCAGCAATTCCAATTTGTTGAAATTATCGGCATAGGGTAATAGCGCCTGTTCGGGACCGCAGCGGGTAACCAATTTGATATCCCGAAACCGGTCCATAAACGAATGATCGATCGAAACAATCCGATTATCCGAATAGCGGAGAGTAAATCCGAGGGCGGTTTTCTGATCGGAAAGCAGATAGTTGATTTTTATCGGATATTGCCAGGTCAAGTAAGAACCGTTATTGATTGGTTTTTGACATTTGGTGCCGGAGGTCCGGATTTTTGGTAAATAGCCGGTAATATATGACCGAATTGATAATGACATAAATCGTTAAAGGAATTTTTAGGATGCTGTGCCCCTCCACAATTAAATATCCCATCAGAAACAGGACCAGAATTGTGACCAGACAATAGGCTTGAAAAAGAATCCAGAAAAGGTGATAACCATCATGTTGGGGAGATGCGTCCTGTTGCTTGGATGCTTCCATATCACTGTTGATCATATTTTTTCCTCAATTTTAGAATGGAAAAATTTAGCAGCAATAACAAGGAATGTCAAGCCTGGTTGGAGTTATGACGCAGTAGTTGTGTTTTTATTTTAATGGAATTAAGTTATCAGCCGGAATTAGATAAGGAAGAATCCATGAAATTAAATGACGATGCCCGGAGCTCTCTTCTGATTCAGGACTATTCACCTAAGCCGACTATTGACGGGGTCAAATTGATTTCTTTGCGTCGTTTCAATGACGAAACCGGCGCCTTAACCGAACTGGTGCGGCTGACAGATGGAAAACTGGATGGTGTTGATTCATTTTCGGTTGCGCAGTTAAACTTCAGCGAACTGGCACCTGGTGGAGTTAAAGCCTTTCATATTCACGAATTCCAGACCGATATCTGGTATGTTCCACCAACCGACAAGCTGATTCTGATCCTGGTTGATCAGCGCAAGGAATCACCAACGGCTGGGGTGATGATGAAACTGGTTCTGGGTGATTGTCAATCACGATTGGTAATAATTCCGCCCGGCATAGCTCACGGATGTAAGAACGTTTCATCGAAGCCGGCAAACATTGTCTACCTGGTTGATCGCAAATTCAGTCCCGACGTCAACGAGTGTGACGAAAAGCGTTTGCCCTGGGATTTCTTCGGTCGGGAAATCTGGGAGACACCCAAAGAGTAGCGCCGGAGACGTCTCAATTCAGATTGTATTTGGCTAATTTCAGGTAAAAATTTTTCCGGTCAATTCCGAAAATTTCCGCTGCCTTTGATTTATTATGATCAGCCAGCTCCAGGGCTTTCAGCAGGTAGAGCCGTTCCATCCTTTCAAGATTGCTAATCATATCCTCTTTCAGTGCAATACCTTTTTGATAAGGGATTTTCAAAGGATCAGTGATACCGAAATTGTGATTGCTGGGATTTCGGAATATTATATATTCGGAAGAGATTTCATTTTTTGACAGCAGCACCGCCGTACTGATTACATGTTGCAGTTCCCGGACATTGCCATGCCAGGTATGCGAGAGCAGTTTTTCGCTAACACTTTCATTTATTTCAGTGGAAACCTGTTTGTTCAGATTGTGGTTGGAATGACGGATAAATCTTTGCGCCAGATAAAGGATATCCTCCTGACGATCAACGAGAGCCGGTACCTTTATCGTAAATTCGGCAATGCGGTAATATAAATCCTGACGGAATTTACCCGCCGCGATCAATTTTTCCAGGTTCTCAAGGGTGGCAACAATGAGACGGAAATCAACGTCATATTCCTGATTGGAACCGATGGGAGTAATCTTTTTATCCTCGACGGCGCGCAGAAATTTTACCTGCTGCTCCAGCGGAATATTACCAATTTCGTCGAGAACGAGAGTCCCGCCGTGGGCAGCTACAAATTTGCCCTCCTTGGTACAATAGGCATTGGTAAAAGAGCCTTTAACATGTCCAAATAGTTCACTCTCGATCAGAGTGCCTGAAATTGTTCCGCAGTCCACATTGATGAAAGGTCCCTTTCGCCGGTCGCTCTGCTGGTGAATATACCGGGCTAAAAGATTTTTTCCGCTGCCGGTGGGACCTTCTATCAGTACGGAAAAATTTGTCCGGGCAACTTTCCTGGCATCATCCAGTACTTTTTTGATAATCCGGCTCAGACCGAAGTCGTCAGCGGTAACAATTTTCGAAAGACCCTTTGATTTGAGTGTGTTAAGTTCTTTCTGAATCTCAAATTTTTCCAAACCGTTTTTCAGACTGATCAGCAGTTTGTCGTTATTAAAAGGTTTCTCAAAAAAATCGTACACCCCGACCTTAATGGCATCTACCGCCATCTGGATGTCGCCGTATGCGGTGATGATAATGACCAGCAAACCGTGAGCGATTCTGTCTTTGATCCGCCGGATCAGTCTCCAGCCGTTCATTTCCGGTAAATTCATGTCGAGAATGATACCGTCGGGTGATTTGCTTTCAATCATTTCCAGGGCAACTTTACCATTCCCTGCTCCGATGCTCTGATAGCCATTGTCATCCAGCAGCTCCCGAATATTTTCCCGTGTATCACGGTTATCATCAACGACTAAAATAGTATAGGACATTGTATAACTCCGTTAATTAAGCGAAACCGGATTGAAATCCTTATCCAATCGGATTGTGAAGGTGGTACCCGCATTATGTTTACTGACGACAGCGATATCTCCTCTGTGAGCATCAACGATATCTTTTACGATTGGTAAACCCAGTCCGAATCCGTCGGTTTTGGAGGTATAAAAGGGTTTGTAGATATTCGGTAGAGTCTCTTCCGGAATGCCACAACCGGTATCGGCTATCTCTATACA
The DNA here is from genome assembly GCA_011046365.1 of Fidelibacterota bacterium. GTDB lineage: Bacteria > Fidelibacterota > UBA2242 > UBA2242 > UBA2242 > B118-G9. The sequence continues at coordinate 3,709 of DSAS01000150.1, read as the reverse complement.
GACCTGACCGTTATCTGAAAAGGCTTTGATTGTTAAGGTTCCCTTGTTTGACATCGCTTCAATGGCATTGTTGATCAGATTAATAAAGGCTTGCTCCAGCCGAAATTTATCGCCGATCAAATCCTCTAAAGATTCCGCAATGTGAGTTTTGACGGTAATTTGCGAGCCGCTTTCGATTTTACTCTCGGCGTATTCCCGTAGTGCTTTAATCATTTCTTTAATGCTGAAGGGTTTAAACGTATAATCCTTCCGATGAGTAAACAGATAGAGATCACGGATGACCTGATTGCAGAAGAAGACGTTTTTATTGATGATATTCATGTGGCGCTGAATCTTCTCGTTACTGCGGTAATCCTTGGAAGAGGCTACCAATTGCGCTGAGCTGGTGATGCTGCTCAGGGGATTTTTAATTTCATGGGCGATTTTCAGGATCAGCTGCTTAATGCTGTCTCGCTTTGCCTGTTCGGCTTTTTGGAGCTCGGTCTGCGCTTTTCTCAGATCGGTGGAATCTCTGCCGATGACGTGAATTCCCACGATTTTGCCCTTTTCGTAAATTCCGCGACTTTTTAGCCACAGAATGCGAATCCCGTTGTTTTTTGTTCTGAAATTCAGCTCACACTCCAGCAGGTGGTTGCGGCAGAATATCAGATAATACCGAATTGCCCGGAAGCGCTGTTCGGGGCAAACATAATTCAGCAGATTTGTACCGATAATTTCATCTTTCGGATAGCCGATTAATTTTTGAAAATAGGTATTAACCGCCTGGATATTGCCCTCCATATCGGAAATCCAGATCACATCATATGCATTTTCGAACAGGTCGCGGTATTCCTCTTCGCTTTGCCGCAGTTCTTCCTCGACTTTTTGACGATACTGAATCTCTTTTAAAAGGTGCTGGTTGGTTTTGGATAATTCTCTTGTGCGCTGCTGCACCTGGCTCTCCAGCAGTTTGCGTTGATTTTGCAGATAGCGGAAGCGCAGATGGATGCCGGAGCCGACAGCGCTTGTCAGAAAGATAAATACGATCAGATAAAACCACCAGGTTTTCCAAAAGGGCGGTGTGATGGTCAGATGGATCGCTACAGGCTCCGGGGTCCAGATTCCGCTGCTGTTGCGGGCTTTCGCTAAAAAGGTGTATTGTCCGGGGCGAATGTTGTAATATTCGCGTCTGTTGACATTGCCCACATAGCTCCACTCTTTTTCAAAACCCTGCAACCAGAAGGCGAACTGGTTATTTTTGATATTACAAAAATCCGATAGCATGAATTCGAAGGAGAAGATATAATCTTTATAACTTAAATGAATATCATTAACGGCATAAATTGGTTTATCGAAAAACACCGATTCGTTGAAAATTTTAAAGGCGGTCAGACTGAGATTTTGGGCACTGATATCTGTAAATGAGTGCGGATCAATGATAGTAAATCCGTTGGCTCCTCCGAAGTAAAGCAGACCATTTTTTGTGATATATCCGGTTGCCCGTCCGCTATAGAACAGTTTTTGTTTTACTATCCTAGTATTTTCCCGCGGCTGGTCAGATTTGCCCGGTTCGGTATCTACATTATTTTTTTCAAGGAGATGAAATAAAACATTTTCACTTTCGCAAAAGGGTGTAAAGATTTCTGTTTTTCGGTCGAACAGGCAGATACCCTGAGCGTTGCCTGTCCAAATATTCCCCAGATTGTCTTCAAGTATGGTATGAATGTTATTTGAGAGCATCCCTTCCTTATCTTTAAACTGAACGAAATCGCCAGTCTGGTCATCATAGTATATCAATCCGTTACGGGCGGTGGCGATCCACATCCTTCCATCCCGGGATTTCATAATGTCAAAAACGGGTATGGGTTGGTCGTTGGCTCGATTATCTGGGAGATGCAGGGGAAAATGTTGGACGAATTCACTTTTGGCGGGATCAAACAGAAAAATTCCGGCCCGAGGTGTGCCTAACCAAATCAGACCGTTTTGATCTTTTTCAATGCAGAAGATGGCTTTACGTCCCTGATTATTTTTATCTTGTTGCCGATAGTGATTATGGTGAGTGCCAACGACCTCTTTTTTACGGGTGTTAAATTCACAAAGGGTACCGTCATCACAACCGACCCAAATGGTGGAATCATCCTTTATGTGGAGGGAGGTGATGTATCCGATCTTATTTCCTTTAGGCTTGGTAAATAGTGCATATTCATAGACAGAAAATTGGCTGCTTTGAAGATTGTACTCTATCAGACCATTTCTAACGCTGAGCCAGATGTTATCGTTTTTATCTGCAAGAAGGTTATAAACAGTATTGTCGTACTGATTGTAAATATCTGTATAAAAATTCTTTATAAACTCAAAGGTCTCATAAAGGGGATCAAAAATTAACAAACCATCATTTTTAATCGTGAAAAACAGGCGTCCGTCGGATAATTCAGCAATATTTGTGATAAAATCATTGGTACAGGAGTCCTGAGGATTAAAAATGTGCTCATAATTTCGAATGCGAAACGGATTGATATTACTGCGATAGAGACCCTCGCCGGCATGGTTGACCCAGATGGTTCCCGAGCGATCAACAAATACAACAGTATAGTTTAAGTGCGGCAATCCGGATAAAATGTGGGGGTGCAACCGTGATGTTTTGAACCGCATTGTTTTCATATTGAAAAAAATCAAGCCCTCCGAAGGGGTTGCCATCCATAAATTGCCCTGATTATCCTCGGCGATGGAGTTAATATTTTCATAAAATAAATCTTCAGGAGTTTTATCAGAGCGGGAGTGATCCAGAAAGCAGTAGTGGTTCAACTCATTATTTTTAATTTGGTAAAGAATTAGTTGATTGACTCCAAAGAATATGTCACGGTTTTTATTAATTAATAGAACACGGGGAACATAGTCTCGTTCCATTTCCGGGAAATATTGATGCAATGGACGAATCTGCAGTGTATTGAGATGAAGAGTATAAACACCTACAAAAGAGGTGATCCATAACAGGGAATCGGCTACAGCCATGTTTCGAATAATTAATGACTTGCTTGGATACCGCTGGGTATCAACCAGTTGTATGCAGTCATATTGCCGGGACTGTTTATGGAAGCGGTATAATTCCCCCTGATACCCGCCTAACCAGACATATTGTTCATCAGCCGTGATCGAATAAAAACCCAAATTGTAAAGTGTATTGTGCGGATAACAGGTGAAAGATTCGGTGATCGGATCGTACTTACAGAGAATATTGCGGCAGATCAGCCAGAGGTTTTGTTGGGGATCAAGTGCCAGTTTAAAGACATTCAACATGGGGAGGCTGGTGCTGTCATTTCCATCAGGGGTAAACCGTTTAAATTGATAACCGTCATAACGGAAGAGACCTTTGGTGGAGGCAAACCAGATGTAACCGATCGAATCCTGAAGGATATCGTGAACATCAATTCGCTGCTGCCCTTTATACAGTTTAATATTTTCAAATTGAATAATCTGATTTAATCCGGTGACAGAGACCGGTGACAGCAGAATCATCAGCAGCAGGAGTGCCGTCCCGTAGAATGGGCTTTTGAATCTTTGGTAGGATGTTCGGAACATTGCCTCCTTGCTGTCCATGCAGGTTTAAAATAAGGAAATCCTGAATTACAATCAATTGTGAAATTATCCGTTTTGAAAAATGTTCTCTTGAAAGATAGGAGATTTCGGGTTAAAATAGGCTATGAAGCATTCTATTGCACAGTATTTACTT
>DSAS01000151.1 GCA_011046365.1 Fidelibacterota bacterium | reverse complement strand
AGTGGTTAAAAACATCGCCGGAAAAGTGGCGAAAATACCGCCCAGGAGCGGACCGCCCAGCTTCCCCATAACCACAGCAAAGGCGATCACGCTGCCGCTAAAAAAGGCGCGCAACAGAAGCTGGCCTGGGCTGTATCGGATGGAGATATTGACATAAGAATGAATCCGGAGTATTTTTTCCAGGAGCAAGTAAGCCGTTATTAAAAAGACCAGCCAGCCACTTAAGGATATCCAGTAGCGTTCGATATTTAACAGGACCAGTAAGCCCGCCGACAGAAACCAGACCAGTAATGAAAAGGGCACCGCCCGCTTTAATCCCCCGGGTATAGCCCAGATAAACGTGAGGATAAAAAAGGTATTGAAGCCATGCGCCAGGGGAACAATGGTGGTGGCTTGAGCGGCGATTTCGGCGCTTTGGGTCAAACCGATGAAAAGCAACGCCACAACGATTGTTGACGGCAGACCGCCCATTAGCCCGCCGGTTTTACTGCCGAATTTTTCTGCTATGATGGTCGTCAGAGTAACCCAGATACCACCAGAGATGAAACTGAGTAGAATTTTGAACCAGAAAAGATTATTCATAGATAAGCTTGTATTTCAAGCCGAATGTTATCCAGCGTCCGGGCATTGGGATTCCGGAATAATCGGCATAACGACTATTCAGCAGATTTGTAATTGATAAACTGAAAGTAAAATGGCGAAGATTTTTCGTAATATGAACATCAATGACAGTATTCTCTTGATGGTTCAATCTGTCTTCGAAGCGAAGATTCCAGTTTTGCTGTATACCCAATATATCAAACGGGTGAAAATCTAAGATCAATTGATGTGTCAACGAACTCAGAAGGTATTTTGATTCATAATGAGCGTTGTGTTTATCTGTGTAGGTATAGCAGTAGGATAGCGAGACGGAGTTAATAAAAATACTTTTCATTGGAAATGAAAGGGTTGTTTCAATGCCGGAATTTACGATTCTGGTGATATTTTTAACCTGCCAGGGCTCGGCAGTATTTTCTCTTACCCAGTCAATCTGGGCTTTACCGTCGCGGATGAATATTCCAAATTGCGCCGACCGGGCACCATTTTTCCACAGGATATTTTGTTCCATCGTCCAGGCTTTTTCCGGTTTTAAATCCGGGTTGCCCCGGTTAGCGGGGCTATGATAATAAAATTCGGTAAAGGTGGGAATTCGGTAGGCGCTGTTGATCGAACCGTGCCATACCAATGTTGGTAAAAACCGATACTGACAATCAATGCCGGGTACGACCACTCCTTTCCATTCCGAGTAGAAATTTGCCGATGATCCCAATTGAAGCGCTAAGCGGTTGTTGGGACGCCATTGATATTCATAAACGATCCGGATATTTTGTCTCTGATGCGACCCCAGATTATTACTTTGAATCGCCTCGACGGTTCCGTCCAGGGCAATGTTATGAGTCCGGCGGGTAGCTTGGAATGTTCTTTTCAGGTTTAAATGAATAGTGTTGGTGAAGTGGTTGTTCTCATAAAAAGATGGGTTTGAAAAATCCAGCAGATAATGATCTGCATGGCGGCGTCCACTGAGTCCCGCTGTGAAGGAACCATTTGGTCTATTAAAAAAGCCGTTTATGTTCATGAAAAACGTTTCCGTATCCTCCCGTTGATTCTGATAGTTGACATAATAAAACTGATTGGCGCCAAAATCCTTTTTTCGGTAGCCGGTGGAGAAAAGGACCCTACCAACCGAGTTCTGATATGTGTTTTTAAAAAAAAGAATAAGATTATCGTAATCGGTGTTATACCGGTATCCGTCTGAATGTTGAATTTTCGCGGTTAGGTGACTGTAAAAATTATCCTTTTGAAAGGCAAGACTGCTGGCTGCATGATAGTATGAATTGTCTCCACCGGCGATTTCAATCGAGACTTCCGGTTTATCAACTTTTCGGGTGATAAAATTGATTACTCCGGCGTAGGCGGTACTGCCGTATTGTTTGGATGCGCCGCCTTTGATAATCTCGATCTGTTTGATATTTTCGGGATTTAATGGAATGTCCAGATTATGGTGTGCGGTTTGGGGATCGGAAATTTTAACTCCGTCAATCAGGATTAGAGTTTGTTCTGCTCCGGCACCCCGGATACTAATATCCGATTGGATATTAAGCGGTCCTTGTGAGCGGACATCAAGCTCTACAATTTTTTGAAGCAATTGATCGAGGCTTTCAATTCGTGTTGATTGGATAGTTTGTTGATCAATAACTAAAACGTGTTTCGGAGATGCAGACAATTGGATTTCATTAAGACAGCCGGTAACCACAACCGGATCAAAATCGTAAACAGAATATTGAGCCGGAGTGACTTTTAACAGGCAAATATTCAGAATCCAGGTAGCGGCTCTTGATGTTTTTCGTTTCATTTTTCTTTGTAGCAGGGAACAATACTTAAAAGTTATACTTCAACAAGAGTGTTCAATAACGGGCAAAGTTAAGGGTTTTGAAATGAAATAAAAACGGTCAGACTTATATGAACTTGCCCTTGGTCGGATTTAATCTTACATTTTTTGGATTTTTCAGGATAAACAATGAGGAAAAAAATGATGACGAATAAGACAAAAACTGGTGATGTTGAGCTGGTACAGCAATTGTATAAAACCCGTGAAGTCCTGTATGCCGAGCTGGGCAAGGTCATTATCGGGCAGCGTGAAATTATTGATCAATTGCTGATCGCGCTGCTCTGCCAGGGACATTGTCTGTTGATTGGTGTGCCGGGACTGGCAAAGACGCTGTTGATCAAAACTCTGGCGCAGGCGCTGGATTTGAGTTTCAAACGGATTCAGTTTACCCCGGACCTGATGCCATCGGACATTACCGGCACGGAAATCATTGAGGAAGACAAACGCAGCGGCAGGCGGGAATTCCGCTTTTTTCAGGGACCGATTTTCGGCAACATTATTCTGGCGGATGAAATTAACCGGACACCGCCCAAGACGCAGGCGGCGCTGCTGGAAGCGATGCAGGAGCATCATGTCACCGCCGCCGGGAAGACTTACCGACTGGATGAACCTTTTTTTGTTCTGGCGACTCAGAATCCGATTGAGCAGGAGGGAACCTATCCGCTGCCCGAAGCCCAGCTCGACCGCTTTATGTTTAGTCTCAATGTAGAGTATCCGACGTTTCAGGAGGAGATTGACATCGTCAAATCCACTACCTATGACATCGCCTGGAGGGTGGATACGGTGGTGGCGCGGGACGAGATCATGCGGTTTCAGGAATTGGTCAAACGGGTACCGGTTGCCGACAATGTGATTGAGTTTGCGGTGAAAATGGTGACCGCCACCCGCCCGAACGGGGAGCTGGCACCGGATTTTATCGGTAACTGGATTGAGTGGGGCGCCGGACCGCGGGCGTCGCAATATCTGATTCTGGGTTCCAAAGCCAACGCTATTTTAAACGGTCGTCCGACACCCGGTATTGAGGATGTGGTCCGGGTGGCTAAGCCGGTTTTACGGCATCGTCTCATTCTGAATTTCAACGCCGAATCCGAAGGTATAGATACGGATATGGTCACTGAAAGACTGATTGACCATCTTCAGGAATAGCGGGGATGAAGGAAAAAAATATTGATAAGCTGAAATATTTGAATCCGGCGACGATTGCCCGTCTGGACAATATGGTGCTGCGGGCGCGTCTGGTGGTGGAAGGGTTTATTCTGGGACTGCACAAGAGCCCCTACCATGGATTTTCGGTGGAGTTTGCCGAACACCGCCCTTACAATCCGGGTGATGAAATCCGGCACATTGACTGGAAACTGTACGGCAAGACCGATCGCTATTATATCAAGCAATTCGAAGAAGAAACCAACCTCAAATCCTATATTTTACTGGATAAAAGCGGCTCCATGCAGTACTCCTCGAACTCTGTCAGTAAGTTGGCATATGCCTCCTATCTGGCGGCGGCGCTGGCTTATTTGATGCTGAAGCAGCAGGATGCGGTCAGCCTGACCCTGTTTGATGACCGGGTGCGTCATTACCTCCCGCCGATTGCCAAACAGGGGCATCTCAATCTGTTGCTGGGAGCCCTGGAAAAGGTGGAAGCCGGTGCAGAGACCCGGATCGCTCCGCAGCTGCATGAATTGGCGGAAAAGCTGAAAAAGCGGGGACTGATCGTCCTGATTTCCGATTTGCTGGATGAACCGGATGAGGTCATCCACGCGTTGAAACATTTTCGACATAAACGGCATGAGGTGATTCTGTTTCACATTCTTGACCGCCAGGAAATTGAATTTGCCTTTCACCGCCAGACCCGCTTTGTGGACCTGGAGACAGACCAGTGGATGAATACAGAGCCCTGGCATATTCAGGAAGCCTATCAGGGTTTGATCCGGCAATTTATCGAGCATTACAAAATCCAGTGCCGGAATAACAATATTGATTATGTGACCTTAATAACGGATCAGAATCTGGACCTGGCTTTGAGTGAATATCTGCGCAAGCGCAGCCGGATCGGATAATTTTAAAACTGATGTAATCTGTTGAATGGTAAAAAAAGCCGGTCCTGAGACCGGCTTTCTTGATAATAAATGTAAAAGACTTAGCGCAGACTCTTCTCAATCTGGCGATATTCTTCAGCCTCTTCTCTGCGTCCCTGATTGAACAGTGCTTTCCAGAGTATCTGGTAGCCCGCCGGATTTTCAGGATCCAGCTCCACCATGCGCCGGGCGTACTCTTCGCTGCTGTACCAGTCCTCCGCCTGGAAGGCGGAATTAGCGATGCTGTGCAGCACCTGGTAATCGTCAGGATTTTCGATGAGTACCTTCTTGAACTCGTACTGGGCTGATTCAAAGTCGCCAAGCTTATAATAGATAAAGGCGAGCAGGTACATGATATCCACATCCGTCGGATATTCTAAGGTGAGTTGTTTGGCAATCTCCCGGGCTTCGTCCAGACGGTCCATGTTGAGGAGAAATTGGATTCGCTGCTCCTGCAATTTGATGGCGTCGTGGTGTTCGGCTAAAATGTCGTTCAGGGTCGTCACGGCTTTTTCTTTTTCACCCTGGTCAAACAAAACCTGGGTATAGTACATCATAACATCTTCATCGAAAAGACCCTTGTTAAGGGCTTTTTCAGCGAGCCCAATGATTTTCTCATTTTCCTGCATCATATAATAGCATTTGATCAGTCCGTTGTAGGTGGCTAATTCGGTGTCGCGAATATCCAGAGCTAACTGAAACCTGGCAGCCGCCTCATTCAGGAGCGAGTCTTTTTCGATGGGCAGGATGGCTTTAATTGCTTCATTAAAGAGATTGGCACCCTGGGTATGGACCTCAGCCCAGAGCCGTTTCAGCTGGTCATCAACTTTGACATTGCCAATCGGATAGACGTAATTGGGATCAATTTCAATCACCTTTTCGAGGTATTTTTTCGCTTTCAGCCACTCCTTCTGCTCCATATAGACTTTGACCGCCAGTAAGAAGGGGACTTCGGGATTCGCTGGTTCTTTTTCGAGAGCAATCAGCAGCTGCTCTTCGGCAGCAGGAATATTATTCTGCTGGAAATACACCTTGGCGGAGGTGACTTCGGGACTCTGGCAGGACGCCAGAAAAAAGAGACCTAACAAAAACATACCAAAAATGCTTAAAAGGATTCGGGATTTCATGCAATTACTCCTCTTAATACGTTAATAAACACCAAAATTTATCATTTGGACAGCGACTTTCCAAGGAAGTTATTGGCTGCGGAAAGCATAGGGATAATGGTAAGTTTTCTTTTCGGTAATAATGCCGGTGATGAGTCCGGCGGGAGTGACATCGAAAGCCGGCGAAATAGCCGGACTGTGAGCCGGGGCGATGGGCATTCCGAAAATGTTGCGGACTTCATTCCCCTGCCGCTCTTCAATGGGGATTTGATTACCCGAAGGAATCTCGCAGTCAATTGTCGAAGTTGGCGCCACTACGTAAAAGGGGATGTTGTGATAAGCAGCCAGAACAGCCAGTCCGTAGGTGCCGATTTTATTGGCGGTATCGCCATTGGCGGCAATGCGGTCGGCGCCGACGACTACGAGATCAATCTTATTCTTTTTCATAACGTATGCTGCCATATTATCACAGATCAGAGTATAGGGCACCTTTTCTTCCGCCAGTTCCCAGGCGGTCAACCGGGCGCCTTGCAAAAGGGGACGCGTCTCGTCTACAAATACATGTATCCGCTTCCCGGCTTGATGGGCGCTTATAATCACACCAAGGGCGGTACCGAGCCCGCCGGTCGCCAGACCACCGCTATTGCAATGGGTAATGATCTGAGCATTTTCGGGAATCAGTCGCTGTCCGTTTTGCCCAATCGCCTGACACATTTGGATATCTTCGGCGTGGATCGTCTGACATTCGTGAAACAGGGATTCCCAAATCTCAGCGGCAGGACGATTCCGGTTTTTTTCGGCGACCGATTTCATCCGTCTGAGTGCCCAGGCGAGATTCACAGCGGTGGGACGGGTTCCGTTTAGGATCTCTGCAACCTCACTCAATTGCTCCATAAACAGGTCAGATTGCAGATGAATATAGGGTTTCAAACCGACGACCAGACCAGCAGCGGCGGCAATCCCGATCGCCGGTGCGCCCCGGATTGCCAGACGTTTAATAGCATTCGCCATCTCCAGATGGTCGCTGATTTCGATGCGACGATATTCTTTGGGCAGGCGTGTTTGATCTACGATGAACAGCTGTCTATTTTCCCAGAAAAGGGGTTGAATCATTGTTTTATTTCCTCTAAATCGTAACCAGCCGGCGCAGAGCCTGGTACCGGGATTCGATGATTGCCAGCGTCAAATTCAATAAACCATCGGCGCTGAATGCTTCCACCGCAAAGGAACCGGTTACGCAACCGTAGACCAGCGCTCTCTTGAGAGCCGTAAAATCGGTAGTGTTTTGGGTGCTCAAATAGCCCAGGAGACCACCGGCAAAACTGTCCCCGGCGCCGGTGGGATCGGTAGCCTGTCTGATAGGAAAGGCGGGTGAATAGAACAGTTCCGCATTGCAACTGAGAAAGGCGCCATGTTCACCTTTTTTGATAATGATATGTTGCGGTCCCAGTTGGTGCAGTTTTTCGAGTCCGGTCGCCAGATTGGTTTCCCGGGTCAGGAGCAGCAGCTCACTGTCGTTAATAATCAGCAAATCCACCTTTTTAATGACCGCTAGCAGTTCATCCAGGGCGGTATTGATCCAGAGATTCATGGTGTCCAGGGCGACATATTTGGGATTATCCATCTGTTTGAGCACAGCCAGCTGTAGAGTAGGCTGAATATTGCCGAGGAACAGAAAAGGTGTCTGGCGGAATTCGGGCGGGATAACTGGTTTGAAGTCGGCAAAAACGTTCAGTTCCGTGTAGAGGGTGTCGCGCTGGTTGACGTCGCTATGATAGACTCCGCCCCAGCGGAAGGTTTTGCCCTCCACAATGGTCAGACCGCGGGTGTCCACCCGGTGAGTTCGCAGCAATTTAACGGCGTTTTCGGGATAGTCCCGTCCGGCTACACCGACAATCCGGGATGCTGTAAAGGGTGCCGCCGCCAAAGCAAAGTAGAATGCGCTGCCGCCCAGCGCATTAAGCCGTTTTCCAAAGGGTGTTTCCACATCGTCGAAGGCGATGGAGCCGACCACAAGGATTGGATTGGTCATATAAGTATCCTGCTGTTATCTTATCAATATTGCGAGTGAAGATACAAAATTTCGCTTTTGTTTCCAATATCCTTAATCATTGGTAAATTAAAGCGATGAAATTTAATTATTGCTACATTTGCGGAACCAAAACAGTTCACCGGCCAATCGAAGGACGCCAGCGTTCGTATTGCGAAAAATGCGGTTTGGTGCTGTACGAGAATCCGATTCCATCGGTTGCGGTGGTACTCTCCGACCGGAGGGGGCGGATTCTACTGGTACGTCGCAAGGTGGAACCAGGTATCGGGGAGTGGTGTCTGCCGGGCGGATTTATTGAGATGGGCGAGAATGCCGCCACCGCCGCTATTCGGGAGTTGCAGGAAGAGATCGGTATTACAATTCCGGCGCCCCGTCTACTCTCAGTGGGTTCGCACCTCAATGGGTATTATGGAGACGTCTTGATTATCGGATTTAGTGCAACCATTAACGGCGATGAACAGTTAATTCCCGGAGATGATGTCAGTGAGGCGGTTTTTTATCCACCGGCGAAACGCCCGCGAATGGTATTTCCGGTTCATGAAGAAATAGTTGATACCTGGCAGAGAGGAAATGCACGGAACAGCTGACAGACGTATACTGGTTGCCATGAGCGGCGGCGTAGACAGCACCATGGCGGTCTATTTATTGAAAGAGCAGGGTTACAAGCCCGAAGGGGTGACATTTATTTTCTGGTGCTACGGCGATACTGAACATTACCAGGACGTAGTCAACAGAGCCCGGGAAAATTGCACCAGGTTGGGTATTATGCATCACACACTTGACCTTGCGAAGGAATTTAAAGCGGCGGTTGTGCGGCAATTTGTGGACGACTATCTGACCGGCATTACGCCGAATCCCTGTGTCTCCTGTAACCGGGTGATGAAATGGCGGTATCTGCTGGAGTTTGCTGATCGGCTGGAAATTCCGCGGGTTGCAACCGGACACTATGGGCGAGTCACCTATAATTCGCAGACCGGTCGTTTCGAAATCCAGAGGGGAAGCGATCCCCGCAAGGACCAGACCTACATGCTCTGGCAACTGTCACAGGAGTCGCTAATCCGGACGCTATTGCCTCTGGGGGATTTACGAAAAGAGCAGGTGAAGACCCTTGCCGAACGAATCGGATTAAGTTTTTTCAATCAGAAAGAGAGCCAGGACATCTGTTTTTTGCCGGCTAACGATTATCGCGAATTTCTGCTGTCTGAATTTCCCCAAAGGCTGGCGTCAATCGGGAGTGGCGAGCTGGTTGATGAAACCGGTAAGGTCCTCGGTCAGCACGCCGGATTTTACCATTTTACTATCGGACAGCGCAAGGGTTTTCACAAAGGTTTTGCAGGGCGCAAATATGTCAAGGAGATTGATGTGTTGAACAACCGGGTAATTATTGCCGATAATGAAAAACTATTCAGCCGCCGGATGTATTTAAAAAATGTCAACTGGGTGAGTGCTCCGGCTACAGAAAAGGTTGCGGGAACCATTAAAATTCGTTACAATCATCGGGGTGTTCCGGCAGTCGCCAGGGTGTTTGAAGGGGGGCGCTATCTGGTAGAGTTTCAGGAGCCGCAGCGGGCGGTAACGCCGGGGCAGTCAGCGGTGCTATATCAGGGTGACCGTCTGATCATGGGGGGCGTCATTGAAGTTACTGAACCGATAAGTTGACGGAGTGAATATTATGATGAATAAAAAGGTCCGAATATCAACGCTTTTAAAACGTAAAACCGACGGAATAAAAATTACCGCATTGACGGCTTACGATTACACTTTTGCCTATTTGATTGATGAAGCCGGAGTGGACGTGATTCTGGTAGGTGACTCCTGTGGCAATGTCTGTGCCGGGTACGAGACGACCCTGCCGGTGACCATGGATGAGATGATTTATCATACCCGTTCTGTACGGCAGGGGGTCAAACGCGCTCTGCTGGTTGCCGATATGCCCTTTATGTCTTATCAGGAGCAGCTGGACGAGGGGCTCCGGAACGCCGGACGATTGATGAAAGAGGGTGGCGCTGAAGCGGTCAAGGTGGAAGGCGGCGAACCGGTCTGTCAAACGGTGCAGCGGATGGTGACCGTCGGAATTCCGGTGATGGGACATCTGGGATTTACACCGCAAAGTGTGCATGAATTTGGCGGATATGGGGTTCGCGGCAGGGATTCTGCCGAGGCGGAAAAGATGAAACGGGATGCCTTGGCGCTGCAGGATGCGGGAATTTTCGCCCTGGTGCTCGAGAAAGTACCGGCGCAGCTGGCAAAGGAGATTTCGGAAATGCTGACGATTCCCACGATCGGCATCGGCGCCGGACCACATTGCGACGGTCAGATACTGGTCTCCTACGATATGCTGGGTCTGTACGATAAAGTTCGCATCAAATTTGTGCGGCAGTACACCAATCTTGCCGAGCAGGTTCGTACTGCCGTCAAGCAGTACTGTCAGGACGTTATCGAAGTGAATTTTCCGAAACAGGAGGAAAGTTATTAGGACAGCAACAATGCAGGTTGTCAAAACGATTGATGATCTCAGGAATACTTTGAGCGCGGCGAAAAGAGCCGGGCAGCGGATCGGACTGGTGCCGACAATGGGCTATTTTCACGAAGGGCATCTTTCTTTAATTGATTATATTCGCCCACATGTGGACATCATTGTGGTCAGTCTGTTTGTCAATCCGACACAATTCGGACCGAATGAGGACCTGGAACGTTATCCCCGGGACTTTAAGCGGGATGAGCGACTCGCCGCGGAACGGGGCGCGGATTTCCTCTATTACCCTGATGCTGAAATAATGTATCCCCAACCCTTTTTTACCTATGTGGTGACCGAAAAGCTGTCACAGGTACTGTGCGGAAAATCGCGACCGGTTCATTTTCGCGGGGTGACCACGGTAGTGGCAAAGCTGTTCAACATCGTGCAGCCCGATGTGGCGGTTTTCGGAAGAAAGGATGCCCAGCAGGCGATCATTATCCGGCGCATGACCGCGGATTTGAATTTTCCAATAAAAATTCTCACCGCACCGATCGTCCGGGAACCCGACGGACTGGCGATGAGTTCCCGGAATACCTATCTGTCTGCTGTGGAGCGGAAACAGGCGCCGGTAATTTGCCAGGCGTTACAACACGCCCGTGAGATGGCGGCTGAAGGTGTCGTAAAGTCGAAGGAAATTAAAGCGGCTGTTCGGAAAATAATCGAAACCGCAACGTTAGCCCGGATAGAATATATCGAAATCGTCCGAGAGTTGGATTTGAAACCGGTGGAACAGATCGAACCGGACACTTTTCTGGCGGTGGCGGTCTGGTTCGGGAAGACACGCCTGATTGACAATGTGGACCTGGCGCCCTGATTTTTAGCGGAACTTTTTAATCTAATTCCGGTTACAATTGTACGGGATTTTTGAGAAATGAGAAATTGGGGGCAGATTTAGCGGTCTTTATCCTTGACAAACTCCAGCAAATCCCTTAAAATGAGTTGTGGTTCTAAAAGTTACGATAAGGTAGTTAAGCGATGCAAAAATTAACGGCTTTCATAACAATTGTCATACTGGTCGGAGCCATTTTTCCTGTCCATGCTCAATTAAAAAGTCAGCTACCCAGACCGCTGGCTGTTGAGGAGGCTATCCAGATTCCGGGAGTGGGATCGAATAACAGTTCGGTCTTGAGTTTTATTGATCCCAATCGCTTTTTCATGAGTCAATCCTATTCACTGAGTTATTCGAGTTTCGGCGGCGGAAGTTCTATGGGAATATATCAGAATCAGATGTCCTACCTGTTTTCCGACAAACTGATGATGAGAGCACGCCTCGGATTTATGCACAATCCGCTGGGAATCGGTGCCTATTCCAATCAACCGACCGATCTGATGGACAATCTGATTTACGGCTTCGATCTCAACTACCAGCCGAAAGAGAATGTCCGGTTCAATATCCGCTTCGATAAAAGTCCCTATTATTACCGCAGCGGCTTTTATCCCTACGGTTATTCGTATTATTAAACAGGATAAAGAGTGGCGACAAAGCGAACAGTAAAACGACCCATCAAGAAACGTAAAAAAAATAAAACGGTCCGCAATCCAGACATCCAGAAATGGCTTCTGAATCTGGCGATTTTTTCCCTCTCGGTCGTCATTCTGGGATTCATCTTTTCTATGGGAAAACGCCTGGTTCAAAATCCCAATAAGGTTGTCCTGAGCCAGATCAATGAAGTCAGTCCGGTACTGGTGCCAGACCAGGGGATTGTTCTGGAAGTTTTGAACGGCTGCGGGACGTCCGGTTTGGCACAGAAATTTACCAATTATTTACGCTCAGAAGGTTTCGATGTCATTTATACCGGCAATGCTGATCATATGAATTACCAGAACACGATTTTAATCGAGCGGGTTGATAATACTGAAAAGGTTCGTGAGGTGAACAATGTGCTGGCACTTCACCCGGAACGCCTTCAGGAAAAACATGATCCCTCTTTACATGTAGACCTGACCCTGATCCTGGGCAAGGATTACAGTCGGTTACCGGTTTACCAGAAAGTACTGGCGCTGAGGGAAATCTACTGAGCCGCATGACGCCGAAGGTACCCAAAAAATCACAGGATAATATCTATTCGCTGGTTAAGAAAGCCGCGCTGGCGGCGCAAAATAAAAAAGCCGAGGATATCATCATTTTGTCGCTGAAAGAGCTGACCTCCGTCACCGACTACTTCATTATCTGTTCCGGTGACGTGGATGTCCACGTCAAAGCCATTGCCGATGAGATTAAAAAGGAGTTGAAGCGCGACATCAAGCCCTGGCATATCGAAGGCTATCAGCATCTGCACTGGGTTCTGATGGATTATGTGGATTTCGTGGTGCATGTTTTTCAAAAAGAGACCCGTGATTATTATAACATCGAACGACTCTGGGCGGACGCACCGCTGGAAAGAATTCGTTCTGAAGACTCTTAACAGGCTTACTGTTATCCGATTAAGGTTGATCTTCATTACCGTTGTAGCCGGACAATGGCTCTTTTCGCAAACGGTGGATGCGCCTTATGAAGTCGCGACCTGGTGGGGTTTTCGGAAGGCGGCGATTAGCTATACCTTTGATGACGGCTGTCCCAACCAATTGGCGATTGCCGTTCCGCTGTTTGATGAATTCGGATTTCCGCTTACTCTGTTTGCCGTTACCGATTGGTCACCCGACTGGAATGCACTGCGCCGAGCTGCCGCCCGGGGACATGAGATTGCCAGTCATACCGTCAGCCACCCCCATCTTGATGAACTAAATGAGGAGGCGCAAATCGCCGAACTGAAAAATTCCCGGGACGAGATCAATGCTCAGGTGACCAATCAGAAATGTCTGACTATCGCCTACCCCTATTGTGTGGCGGGCGACGATTCAATCTGCGCCGAATATTATCTCGCAGCGCGGGCATGTCAGGGCTATATCGAATCGAATAATCCTGATAACTTTCTGAATATCAGTTCCATTATCTGCGGCTCGGTGGGATTTGTTAAAACCGCCGCTGATTTTCAAGACAGTGCTGACCAGGCAGCATCCGTAAACGGCTGGTGCGTCTATCTCATCCACGGTCTCGATACCGAAAATGACGGCTGGTCGCCGACCTCTTCAGACGCATTGCGCCGGAGCCTGGAATATCTGGATGCCCACCGCAATACCTTTTGGGTTGCCACCTTTGTTGATGTGGTACGTTATATCAGGGAGCGAAATGCTGTTTCGGTGATTGAGACCGCATGTCGGGAGAATCGCATTGCAGTCCGGGTAACCGATACCCTTAAAAATGAGATTTATAACCATCCGATTACGATCCGCCGACCACTGCCCGATGGCTGGCTATCGGCAAGTGTGAGGCAGGGCGAGCGATTGATAAACTCCCAGGTAGTCGTCGTTGATATGGTCAGGTACATTATGTTTGATGCAGTTCCCGATGACAAGAAGGTCATTATCACCAGCAGCACTGCAACCGGTTTTAAAAATCATTAGCGGTTTAAGGCATTGCCCGAAATTTCAACGCAGGATTTTCCCTGGGCAATATAACCCGATAGCGACCGAAGAGAGCCGGATTGTAACTGTTTTCCGACGTTATTGGTGCAGTGTCATCATTTGTCCGTTATAATTAAAACTGTGAAAATTCTCAGCCCTGTCTTTCATTGCGAGAATGCCGGCATTGGCGTAAATTAGAGCGCTAAAAGATTGAGAGGAACATGATCGAATATTTACAGAAGCTGATTAGTCAGGCATTGACCGATTTAAAGATCGAGTATGATGATGAAATCGTCCTGGAGCGTGCGCGCCGTCCGGAGCACGGTCATTTTACCGCGAATATTGCGTTGGTTCTGAGTAGCCGGCTGCGCAAGCCGCCGCTCCGGATTGCTACTGAGATTCGCGACTTATTTCCGGAGCAACCGGATTTGATCGAGAAGATTGAAATTGCCCCCCCGGGATTTATCAATTTCTTTATTGCCCCGGCGGCATTCCAGAAAATTGTCACGCAGGTTCTGGCAAAAGGGGACAATTTTGGTCGCAATGACATCGGTAGAGGGCGCAAAGCACAGGTGGAATTCGTCAGCGCCAATCCCACCGGACCGCTGACGGTGGGGCATGGACGTCAGGCGGTGCTGGGCGATACCGTTGCCCGTATCCTGGAATGGAACGGCTATGTGGTGGACCGGGAATATTATTATAATGACGCCGGTCGGCAGATGCGGATTCTGGGACAGTCGGTCTATATCCGCTACCGGCAGCTGCTTGGCTATGACGATGAGCTGACAAAAGAGCATTATCAGGGTGAATATATTCGGGAAATTGCCCGCAGCATACTGGATCAGCACGGTGACAAATACGACGGACAATCGGATCATGCGATTTTTCGGCAATCCGCCGAGGAGGCGGTTTTTACCGATATCCGCGATACTCTGGCAGAGCTGGATATCGTTTTTAATTCCTATTACAATGAAAAAAGTCTTTACGAAGACGGTTTGATTGATGATGTTTTGAAGCGTCTGGCGGAACGCGGCGCAACGTACGAAAAAGAGGGCGCTATCTGGTTTCGAGCCGGCAAGTATGGCGCCGGCGACGACCGGGTGCTGTGGAAAAGTGTTGTGGATGAAGCCACTTACCGCCTGCCGGATATCGCCTATCACGAGACCAAAATCAAGCGCGGTTACGATCTGATCGTTGATATTTTCGGCGCCGATCACCACGCTACTTATCCCGATGTTTTAGCCGGGCTGCAGGCGCTCGGTTACGAGACCGACCGGATTCGGGTGCTGATTCATCAATTTGTTACCCTGACCCGGGGTGGTGAAAAAATCAAAATGTCAACCCGTCAAGCCAATTATGTCACGCTCCGCGAGTTGATTGAGGAAGTCGGCAAAAATGTGGTACGCTATTTCTTTATCATGCGGGGCATGACCAGTCACCTGAATTTTGATCTGGCGCTGGCGAAGACGGAGAGCGATGAGAACCCGGTCTTTTATTTGCAATATGCCCACGCCCGGATTTGCAGCATTCTGCGCAACGCTGTGGCAAAAGGATTCAACGACGATCAGCGGGGCGACCTCAGCCTGCTCGCGGAGGAAGAGACGCTTGCCCTGCTCAGTACACTCGATGAATTTTCCGAAGTGTGTCGGAACTGCAGCGAAACGCTGGAGCCGCAGCCGCTGACCAGCTTTTTACATAAACTGGCGGCAACATTTCATAAATTTTACACCGTACATCGCGTAATCTCAAAAGACCGGGAGCTGAGCAAAGCCCGTCTGGACCTGGTCAGGGCGGTCCGGTTCGTACTGGCGAACGGTCTGAATCTGTTGGGTATCAGTGCGCCCGAACGTATGTAGGCTATAACCGGAGGAAGCAATCATGTCAGCAGAAAATGTTGATCAAAGACGAAGTGATGATATCAATCCCATGCTGCGAACAGCGCAGCAGTACCATTTTCAGTTGAGTGTAATGGCAGACCAGAAGGCGAATATCATCATTGCGGCGACCTCGATTCTCTTTACGATTTCGCTGACGAATTTCAGTATGGAGGAGATGCTTTGGGGCTTCGTCTGCCTGGCGACATTTTCCCTGATAGCCCTGATTTATGCAATTCTGGCGGTTTATCCCTCTTATGAAGCCAAGAAGGATCGTCAGTTTATTTTCGACAGTATCAATCCGCTCTTTTTCGGACACTTTACCCAGTTTACCCTTGATGAGTATTACGATATCATGGAAAAGATGTTCGACAGCAGCCAGTCCATTTACCGGGCTCAGCTTAAAAATCTCTATCAACTGGGTCAGATATTGAAAAACCGAAAATACAAATTTTTAAAATACAGTTATCGGTTCTTTTTTGTCGGTTTAATCCTCTCGGTAATTCTCTTTGCACTTCAGCTTTTTCAGTTGATCACATAAGCCGCTGACATTTTATTATCAAATTCTGGACTGATAACCGGCATTTATTGGTTGAATGCACCGGATTAACAATAATTGTGCCATTGCGCAGCATTGCTTGCTTTAGGATGGCAAAAATCGTAAATTGCCCGACGTGTTATCGGGCTGGGAAATGGCGAAACTATTGAATAGAAAAAATTTTGCGGGAACTGACGGTTGCGGTGAATCCGGAATGCGAGGCTGTGGCTGATGATTTCCGGTGTTGAGAAAAGCAGCAAGATGAAAGTGGTGGGCATTATTCCGGCGCGGTATCATTCTACCCGCCTGCCGGGCAAACCGCTCCGCAGGCTGGCTGGCAAGATACTTATCCAGCGGGTCTATGAAAATGCCGCCCGCTGCCGACTGCTGGACGATTTGCTGGTTGCCACTGACGATGAGCGGATTCGGGATGCAGTGCAGGAATTTGGTGGCAAGGCGGTCATGACGCCCGCCGATCTGCCCAGTGGCAGCGACCGCTGTGCCTTCGTGGCGCAAACACTGGAAGCGGAGATAATCGCCGACATTCAAGGTGACGAACCCTTTCTGGATATCGGCGTGCTGGAACAGGCGATTCGGTTGTTGCGTTCCGATCCCGAGGTGAATATTGTCACCGCCGCGAGAACCGGTATTACCTCAGAGGAACTCGCCGATCCCAACGTCGTGAAGGTATTACTGGATAAAAACCGGAATGCTCT
>DSAS01000049.1 GCA_011046365.1 Fidelibacterota bacterium | reverse complement strand
GGGCTGTCTTTGCGCGTAGCCCCTGTTCTATTACTAAGTTGATTAAAAATACTCAAAATTCTAAACAACTTACTTTCTTCTAAAATTTTGGGGGAAGTCCTGTGAAATTATCCGTTTTGAAAAATGTTCTCTTGAAAGATAGGAGATTTCGGGTTAAAATAGGCTATGAAGCATTCTATTGCACAGTATTTACTTCTGATAATGTTGTTCGTTGCTGGCGTCCTGACTGCTCAGACGGCGACCCGCTATTACCGCAATTACGCTGAATTTATCCGCAAGTTGGACGTGAGCCCTTCCAAAGTTGCCGGGCAGCCCTTTTATCGCGCAAAATTTGAGGGTCAGCGGGTCAAACAACTGGATTATATTTTTCCCGATGGTACTCTGGTATCAATGATTAAATACTATTACAATCCAGCCGGCAACCTGGTTGTCTGCGATTCCTTGACCGCCGATTCGGTTCTGATTTTAAGAACGTCCTATCAGCCTGATGAGATTCAGGCGCAGCTGCTGCAAAAAATATATGGTCGGAACTGGATGCCTACCCAGAAGGACTATAATACGGTTTGTCGGTTTGATTCGCTTCAGAATCCGGTAGAATACCAGGTTAAGTCTGCCAGTGGTGAGGATGTGGGACGGCTGGAATTGCGTTATAATGACCGGAATGATCTCATCATGGAAATCTGGATTCGCAGCCGCGACAACAAGGTAATCGAACTCAGTGAATTTGAATTTGACTATGCCAACTCTATTCAGCATATTGTTCAGTATGATAGTAGTGGGCTGATTGTGAGTGAGGTGTCTTTGCAGCTGCCCGAATCACCTACCGATTCAACTCATCAAGAATTGCGTTAGCTTGTTGCAGCAGCGGCGTACCGGGATCGGCATCTTTCCATAGATTGAAAAAATGGTTCAGATAAGCCCGGGCTTCGGTCTTTTTATCGGACTTCAGGTAGAATTCCGCAATTGCAACCAGCGCCTGAGGTGCATTCGGATTGATCCGGGTCTGTTGATGCAGACAGTGAAGCGCGGCAGAATAGTCGCCGGATTTTCCCGTGGCAATACATTCGCGGATTTTGATGGGGGCGGAATTAAGAAAATCGGCATAGGTGTCAGCTGCCAGTCTGAATTTTTCAGCCGCTTCCGTATAAAGTCCCATTTTGAAATTCAATTCACCTTCAATAACTGCCTGCTCAATCAGGTAGCTGCGCTTGCTGTTACCACCAATTTGGGGGCTGGATTTGTAACTTGTCAGAATCTCTAATACCTTTTCGATCTCATTGTTCATAATGTGCCAGATGGCGGTCTGGACGGTGAATTTTTCTTCGGGTGTGATGTGTTTTAAACGCTGTAAAATTTTATCAACCTGTTCTGCCTGATCCAATTCACGATAGATATGTATCCGGTAACGGTTCAGGCGGTTGAAGGCATATTTTGAGGTGAAATATTTTTCGGCTTCATCGAGATAATCCAGGGCTTTTTGATACTGACCAAGCTGAGCGTAAGCCACGGCTGTCCGATAATAGATAGTTACGCCGAGAAATTCGTCCTGGATGAGTTCAGCATGCCGGTTTGCGATTATGTATTCCAGCAACCGGATGGCTTCATGATAACGACCGATCGCGATATAGATTTCTGCCAGACTGTCATAGGGATTGATCTGGTTGGGAGCGTAGCGTTTGTATTTTTCGAGATAGGCGACAGCTTCCTTAAAATAGCCTTCATAGGCGTAGAGGTAACCGATATTGTTATAAGCAATGATATAGTTGGGATAATCCTGCAAAATCGCCTGATAGGCTTTACGTGCTTCGTTAAATCGAAATCGCTTCCATTTTTCACCAGCATCAATAATCCTGACTTCGAAATGATTGGGATAGCGGGTTACCAGCGAATCTGCCAGAGCGGCTCGGCGGGGCTCATCGAAATTGAAATCCGCCCAGTTATATTCAATGATTAATCGTTCGAGACTCGATTTATGCTCCGATAATTGGCGGGCTTTTTTCAAGAAATAGTGCCCGCTGTCCGCCTCACCGAGCAATAAATACATGTGTGCGGATTTAACGGCTGCCATGGCAAAGCAGCTGTCGGTTTCAAAGGCTGCCAAATAGTAATGCAGGGCTTGGCGATTAGATAGTTGCAGGCGATATTTCTCACCCGTTTTGTACAATTCCAGGGCTTGCTCGGATTGCGTGGTCGGATATTCGGAGCGGCTGCATGAGATTGTCAGAAGGGCGAGAAAGAGAAGGGTTGAATGATTGATTTTTTTCATGTCGTCCGTATAATTTCTGTTTTGAAATATACAAAAAAAATCGCAGTAACAGAAATCCTATTGATAATCACAATTGGACAGAAATGAAGACCTTTCGTTGTCGAAGCCAGCACGATTTAGTATTTCCGTTCCGAAAAATTTCGCCTATATTACGCAAGTTGTTTGAGGAATTGGATGAAATCTTTAAGACAAATCATTATCGCGCATTATACATTACCACCGGTTGTCGGCGGAGTAGAGAATATTATCGGACCACAGGCGGAAGCCTTCGCAGAACAGGGTTACCTGGTGACACTGCTGGCGGGAGAGGGCAAGCTAGAAGGTCACAATATCAAGACGAGTACTCTGCCCGATTTCAATCCCGATAATCCGCATATTCAAAAGATACAGCGTATTCTGAATTTCGGCTCATTACCCGAGGATTATGAATACCGTTTGCATAATCTGGAGAAAAAAATCGAAACCCAGATCGGTGATATTGACACAGTTATCATTCACAATATGATGACCATGCCCTTTAATCTGACCGCTACCGAAGCATTCTGGAATTTTATTGAAAAGAGTCACAACAAACGGTTTTACATCTGGACCCATGATCTTGCCTGGATGATGGAAGATCATAAAAATTATCTCTACAATCGCCGACCCTGGATATTGCTCAAATCCACGCTTCCCAACGTTCATTATGTCACAATTTCCGAATACCGTCGCCGGCAGATGGCGGAGCTGCTG
The DNA here is from genome assembly GCA_011046365.1 of Fidelibacterota bacterium. Classification (GTDB taxonomy): domain Bacteria; phylum Fidelibacterota; class UBA2242; order UBA2242; family UBA2242; genus B118-G9. Next base: position 13,922 of record DSAS01000049.1, on the reverse strand, counting down.
GGAATTCCGCGGAAAAAAATAACGGTCATTCCAAATGTATTAAAATACAAGGAATTTCTCAGTTTTCACGATGAGACGACCCAAATTATTTCCCGGCTGACGCTACATCACCGCTATCCGTTTATTTTGATGCCGTCCCGGCAATTACCGCGTAAAAACCTGGAACGCAGTATTCAGATCATTGCCAAACTGAAAAATCTTTTTCCCGATATTCTGGGAATTATAACAGGACAGACCGAAAAAATACAGAATGAACTATCACTTTACTCAGCCGGATTGCGCGAACTGGTAACCGAACTCGATGTGGGTAACAATGTTCTGTTTCTGGACGATTTGTTTCGGAAATTGAACATCCCGCAGTATAAAAACCGGGATGTTGTCCATGATCTTTATTTTATTTCGCATCTGGTTTTGTATCTGAGTACCGATGAGGGTTTTGGTATGCCGATCCTTGAGGCTGGCGCATCCCGAACACCGATCGCTGTTTCGAAAATCCCGGTATTTCGTGAAATTACCGAGGACGGGGTACTCTATCTACCATTGGATGAAAGCCCCGATTACAACGCCATTCGTCTGGAAAAATTTCTGAAAGAAAATCTATCCCGGAGCGACATCCTCTTTAAACGGATTTTCAGCCAATATAACTGGCAAAGCTATTGGCATGATTATCTGAGACCGATTTTCGAGCCGTAATTTCGTTGCAGTCTCCCGGAGGTTGCATCGATAAACCATTTGTGACTGCTTTTAATGCAGGAGAGGTGGGGGGATTTTATGATTAACTTGTTAAAACCTGTCCAAAAACAAATAAAATCAGAGGGATTGACCATTCTGACTTTGCCGGCGTACTACAGCGTCATCAAATTCTGGAAAATTATCCGAATCCGTTTAATTCATCCACGACAATTCGCTATCGGCTGACCAAAGCTGACAATGTTCGGTTGGCGGTGTATGATTTGTCAGGCAGAGAGATAGTCGAATTGGTACAAGCTTATCAATCCGCCGATTTATACCGGTATTTCTGGGACGGGCGAAATAGTCACGGCGCTCTGGTTCCCACCGGACTCTATTTTGCACGATTGGAGAGAGACCGGGCAGCCGTTTAAAACGGCGAAGTTGGTTTTGGTTAAATAGAATTTCAACCGTGAATTACTCTGTGCCGCTGACTCGTCACTCCGCAGGACACGCTTCGTTGTGAAGGGATTGATATCTCGTGCTGAGAAACTAGCTGCGTGGCGTGCCAGGCGAAGTCACGCTGAAACCGGGACGAAGCGTGGAGGCGGGGAGAATCGAACTCCCGTCCGAAAAAGAGAAGCGCTAAACCACTACGTGTGTAGTTTGTTGTAAAGTTTCGCTTTTTCGTTGACAACAAACAAACTTCCGAAAAAGCCAGCCCGCTAAAGTTTCGCTCAGCACCTGCAGGCAATGTGCCGGGCTAGTCTGTTAAAACGACGCTCTCATCAAACCAACAGACAACATTCAATGAGAACGGTTGCCTAACTAAGCGTAAGCAACGGTGCCATACGAATTGGCATTTGTGATGTTTCAGGTTTATTAACGTGGCCCTCCTGAAAACCACGACACGCAATTCAACGTTTCTTCAATCCCGTCGAATCCATTCGCCCCCGTCAAAAAGCACTCAAACTTACATTCATTTTCTCTAAAAACAAAGAATCGAAAAAGTTCCCCTGAATTCCTGTATTTTGGAATTATGCTCTTTATTATGGAAAAAAAACCAGACTTGAGAATCGGCGATTATTTAGTCCATCTATCAATGGCTCCTCGGAAAAAAATACGGGCATCTTAATTGTGAAACTCATAAATTTGGCTGGCATTTTTTTGTCAGCGAATAGTGGGTTAACAGGAGTCAGAATTCGATGAAATTGAAAACGTTTCGAAAAGGTGTGCACCCGCCGGAGTATAAATATTTATCGGAGCATAAGCCGCTGGAAAACCTGCCATTGCCGGCGGAGGTCTTTATTCCGCTTCATCAGCATATCGGTGCACCCTGCCGACCGATAGTGGAAAAAGGGCAGGAGGTCCGGACGGGTGAGATCATCGGTCAGAGCAGCGGATTTGTTTCCAGCCCGGTCCATGCCACGATCTCCGGAAAGGTTAAAACTATTGATAATTTTCCGCACCCTCTCGGTATTAACAGCCAGATGATTCATATTGTCGGCGACGGTGAAGATAATTGGGTGAATTTGGCAAAATCTGATCAGGATTGGGAAAAACTTACAAACGATGAGATTGTCGAATTAATCCAGAAAGCGGGTATCGTCGGTTTGGGAGGAGCGGCTTTTCCGACACATGTGAAACTAACCCCGCCCAAGGGTCGAAAGATTGACACCTTTATATTGAATGGTTGCGAGTGTGAACCCTTTCTAACGGCGGATCACCGGATGATGGTGGAGCAATCTGAGGAAGTTGTGCTGGGGGTTCGGATTTTGATGAAAGCGCTGAATGTCGAACGGGGGTTCATTGGTGTGGAAAACAATAAACCCGATGCAATTGAGGCGCTTAAACATGCTTGTGCGTCTTATAATAATATTGATGTAATACCACTGCGGGTGAAATATCCACAGGGTGCCGAGAAAATGCTAATCAAAGCAGTCATTGACCGAGAGGTTCCCACCGGCGGACTCCCGCTGGATGTAGGCGTAGTGGTCAATAATGTGGGGACCGCCATTGCCGTTGCCGAGGCGGTTGTCAAGCAAAAACCGCTGGTTGAGCGGGTGGTAACGGTTACTGGAGATGGCGTTCATGAGCCGAAGAACGTAATTGCCCGAATTGGGACACCATTTCAAAACTTGGTTGATTTCTCCGGCGGTTTGATTGACGACACGGTGCAAATTATCATGGGCGGTCCGATGATGGGTTTGGCGCAGCATTCGCTGAATGTTCCTGTGATCAAAGCGACCAGTGGGATTCTGTGCCTGACCGACAGAGACCTTCCTCGTAAAAAAGAGTATTTCTGTATTCAATGCGGCAATTGTATCGGCGTTTGCCCGATGAATCTGCTGCCTACTCGTCTGGCTCGGTTTGCGCAGGTGGAGAATTGGGAAATAGCTGAAAGTATGGGTATCTTGAACTGTATCGAATGCGGTTCCTGTGCTTACATTTGTCCGTCTAATATCCCCCTTGTCCAGCATATCCGGATCGGCAAATTGAAAGTCAATGAATTGAAAAACAAACAGAAATCGAACAACGCTTAACAGAAAGAACTCGTTCTGATGGAAGAGAATAAGCAACCCGTTTCCGAAGGAAAAACAACCGAAAAAAAGGAAACCAAAGCAACTCCGGCAGCTAAAGAAAAAAAGAGTGAAAAAATGTTTCTGTTACGCTCTTCGCCGCACATGGCGACGACTGACAATGTGCCCAGGATTATGTGGACGGTGATTGCTGCTTTGATGCCGGCTGTTGTGTACGGAGTATATAATTTCGGTTTTTCTGTTTTATTGACGATCTTATGGTCGGTAATTGCGGCAGTGGTTACGGAGATAGTCACCAATAAAATGCGCGGACGAGATATGAAAAATGGCGATGGCAGCGCCGTTTTAACAGGATTATTACTGGCAATGACATTGCCACCCGGTTTTCCAAAAGCCTATGCGGCGATTGGTTCCGTATTTGCCATCGCGATTGGCAAGCAGATTTTCGGCGGACTGGGGTACAACATTTTCAATCCGGCGCTCCTGGGCAGGGCATTTTTACAAGCCAGTTTTTCAGTAAAAATGACTACCTGGACGGCACCGGTCAGCATGGATGCCATTACTACGGCGACGCCGCTGGGTTCATTCAAATTTGAAAAGGTGATGACGCCCTATTTTGATCTGTTTATGGGTAGAATCGGCGGCTGTATCGGCGAAACCAGCGCTCTGCTGATTATTATCGGCGGAATCTATTTACTGATAAAAAAATATGCCGATTGGCGGATTCCGGTCAGCTATCTCGGTACTGTTTTTATTCTCGGCGGACTATTCTGGCTGATCAATCCCGAACAGTATCCTGATCCGGTCTTTCACCTGTTTTCGGGTGGGCTGATGCTGGGTGCCTTTTTTATGGCGACGGATATGGTTACTTCACCGGTGACACCGCGGGGAACCTGGATTTACGGAGTCGGTCTGGGGATTGTTCTGATTGTGATTCGTCTGTTCGGCGGTTTGCCGGAAGGCGTCATGTACTCGATTCTTTTCATGAATGCCTTTGTCCCGCTGATTAATCGTTATACCAGACTAAAAATATTCGGGGAGCCAAAGAAATGACCAAATCCTATCGCCTAATTTTAGTACTGACGGCAACGGCTATTCTCTCCGGATTGCTCCTGTCGTTTCTGAATATTCACACATTACCGCTGATCGAAGCCTATCAAAAACAGGTTTTAAATGACGCTTTGAGCGGTGTCTTACCCGGCAGCGTCAAAATCGAAGAGAAGATATTCGATAATCAACAGTTATATTTTGGTTACAATCAAAAGCAGCAACTGCAAGGCATTGCCTTTTTAGCGGAAGGCAATGGCTTTCAGAGTAAATTGCGGATTTTGGTGGGGATGGACCCCGGATTGAGTACAATTACGAAAATTAAAATTCTTGAGCAGAAAGAGACACCGGGTTTAGGCACCAAGATCGAAAGCGATCCCAGCAGTAAAACCGATGTAGAGTGGTTTCCTAACCAATTTGACAAGTTAAATGCCGGGAAATCGTTGAGCTATGTAAAAAATCAAAAACCTGACAAATCGGCTGGCGAGATCATGGCAATCACCGGTGCTACCATTTCTTCGAAAGCGGTCATTGATATAATTAATGCCGCTCTTCAGAATACCCGCAAGATTTTGAGTAATCATACCGATCTTTCGATTGCTGAATGTACAGATGACGCGGTGTTTAACGAGGAGGGATTTGATCCGCAATTACTACCCAGGGGCGCCGAGATGATTAAAACTGACAATAAAATATTTCTGTTGAATAAAGACCGCCAGGGTGCAGTTTCGGACGTTTCATTTATTGCGAGCGGGGAGGGATTTCAGAGCACGCTCAAAATAGTGGTCTGCATGAATTCCGATTTTACCCGGATTAAAAGCCTTGAAATCCTCGAACAAGATGAGACGCCGGGCTGGGGTACACGAGTTATCAGCGATACAACCCGAACTGATGAACAGTGGTTCCTTAAGCAGTTTCAGAATTTGAACGTTGCGACTGGAACGATCAGAGTCGGTGCGACCGCTAACCGGCAAGATGGAATAGTGCAGACGATTTCGGGGGCGACGATTTCTTCGGAAGCGATTATCAACATTTTAAACGTTGCGATTAAAGAGTACCGCGCTGCATATTTAAATCGGAAGGTGAATTGATTATGGCGACGAAAAAGAGTTATGCCGGAGAATTTTTAAAAGGGCTCTGGGATGAGAATCCGGTGCTGCGGATGCAGTTGGGACTCTGCCCAACACTGGCAGTGACCAATTCAGCAATCAATGGCTTCTCCATGGGGCTGGCGGTGATTTTTACGCTGGTGATGTCCAGTACAATCATATCGCTGGCACGCAACATTATTCCCAAAGAGGTGCGAATCCCTACATTTATTATTGTGATTGCCACCTTTGTGACGATTGCGGATAAAATGCTGGCAGCCTATTTCCCCGACATTAGCAAAGCCCTGGGACCTTTCGTACCCTTGATTGTGGTCAACTGTATCATCATGGGGCGTCAGGAAGCTTTTGCTTCGAAAAATCCGGTGGGACGGGCTATCATTGACGCCCTGGGAATGAGTATCGGTTTTACGATCACCCTGACGATTCTGGGATCCATCCGGGAGTTGCTGGGAGTGGGAACTATATTTGCCGTTCAGATCATGCCCTCCAGTTTTGAACCCTGGATGGTTATGGTACTGCAGCCGGGCGCATTTCTGACGCTGGGGCTAATGATCGGCGTTGCCAACTGGATCAACGCAAGGAGAACAAAATAATGACAAATTTGCTTATGATATTTATCTCTGCCGTAATTGTGAATAATTATGTATTGGTGAATTTTCTTGGAATTTGTCCGTTTGTCGGCGTATCGAAAAAGATTGCCCAGTCGCTAAGCATGGGTATGGCGACAACTTTTGTGATGACATTGACGGCGGCGGTCGCCTGGTTAATCAACCGCTACATCCTTGAGGGTTTGAATCTGCAATTTTTACAGACGGTTTCTTTCATTTTGGTGATTGCTTCGCTGGTTCAGCTGGTGGAGATGTTTATAAAAAAAGTCAGCAAACCGTTGTATGATGCTCTGGGCATTTTTCTGCCGTTGATTACGACCAATTGTGCGATTCTCGGAGTGGCGCTTTTTCTGGTGTTGAAAGAATATAATTTCATTGAAAGCATTATTTTCGGATTCGGCGCAGGAGCGGGTTTTACGCTTGCCATTGTCATTATGGCGGGCATTCGCGAAGAGCTGGAGCTGGCGGATGTGCCCGAATATTTCAAAGGCGGTTCGATTACAATGATTATCGCCGGCTGTCTGGCACTGGCGTTTATGGGTTTTTCCGGATTGATATAACAGGAGTGATCGAATGATTGACAGTTCTCTGATATATGCGGTCGTGAGTATGGGTGGTTTGGGGCTCTTTTTTGCCATTTTAATCACATTGGCAAATAAAAAACTTCATGTCGAGGAGGACCCCCGGATTGAATTAATCGGCGATCTGTTACCCGGCGCTAATTGCGGTAGTTGTGGTTATGCTGGCTGCGCCAATTTTGCTGAAAATCTGGCAGGTGGCAAATCGCAACTCAACGAATGCCCGGTCTGCGGTGCGGAAGCAGCTGAAAAGATTGCGCAGATTTTGGGCGTTGAAGTAGAGTCGGGTGAGCGTCAGGTAGCGGTGGTGATGTGTCAGGGCGGCGACGGTACCGTCAAAAAAAAGGCTGAATACGAAGGTATTCAATCCTGTATTGCGGCAACTTTTGTGAGTGGAGGCGAGAGAGCCTGCAGCTACGGGTGTATCGGCTATGGGGATTGTGTTGCGGCTTGCCCTTTTGATGCCATTCATATGAACGAAAAACGAATTCCCGTTGTGGACAGGGAGAAGTGCACCGGTTGCGGAAAATGCGTCGAAGCCTGTCCGCTGAATGTGATCGAACTGCATCCAATCAGTCATCACGTTTTTGTATTGTGCCGGAATAAAGACAGTGGTAAAAATGCCCGGGCGGTTTGCAGCGCCGCCTGTATCGGCTGTAAAATTTGTGAAAAAGCGGTTGATGGTATCGGTTTCAACGTAACCGACAACCTGGCAGTCGTTGATCATAAAAAGTACACCAAAGAACTGGTTTTACCGACGGAGAAATGCCCGACAAAATGTATTGTCATCGTCGGGCAAGCCGATGAGAAATAGATGACAGATGAATTTGAAACCGGCACGGTAATCGAGATCGAGGGTGATCTTGCCATTGTTGAAATGCCAGAAAATGAACACTGTCATCATTGCGGAGCCCGAATGGTCTGTCGAGCAGGTTATTCGGGAAAGCGGCTGTTAAAATTAAAAAATACTTTAAACACCAAACCCGGTGACCGGATTTTAATCGAGCAATCGGAAAAGTCTCAGTTGCAACTGGTTTTTATGCAATACGGTTTTCCGCTTCTGGCTTTTATTATAGGCATTATTATTTCAGGTCTATTTATCAAACAGATGCTGTGGGGAATTCCCAGGGAGGTTTGGCAATTTATCGGCGCACTTTTTTTCATGTTGCTGGCTGGTTTGGGAACACGTAACTGGGCAAATAAAAAGGCACTTACCGATTTTTCGGTTTTTCGTATGCATGAAATCTGTGAATGATAACCGCTGAGGGTTGAGATTATGCGTAAGTTATTTTCCGGAATTCTCCTGTTTTCTGTGATGTTTGTCCTGTTTGGCTGTAATTCAGAGGAGACTCTGAAACCTTATAAAACGACCCGATTTGCGCTGGGTACCGTTATTGAAATTACAGTACTGGATGATTCGGAGTCGCATGCCAATGCCGCTATTAATGCCGCTATGGCTGAAATCAATCGCATTGGAGCACTCTTTTATGAAGGTAATCCGGAAAGTCCGCTCTACCAGTTTAGCCAGCCTACCTGCGATCGGGTGGTGATGCCCGCGGAAGTCCTGAACTTGATTCAACGTGGATTGAGAATTTCGGAACTTACGGGCGGCGGTTTTGATATGACAGTCGGAGCATTGTTAAAATTGTGGGATTTTAAATCGGAAAATCCAACACTACCGACGGAAGAGCAGATTAAGGCGGTGCTGCCGTTTGTCGGTTACCATAAGCTTTCGATTGATTTGGATAGGAAACTGCTGATTGCTTCATCTCCTCTGACGATGCTGACAACCGGTGGGATTGCCAAAGGCTATGCCGTAGACCGGGCGATTGAAATACTTGCTCAGCGCCGAGTAAAGGGTGCGCTGGTTAATGCGGGTGGGGATTTGCGGGTTTTACCGCGGACCGACAGGAAAAAGTGGCGGGTCGGTATTCAGGATCCGCGGAATCGAAACGATTTGCTGATGGTAATCGAATTAGATAGCGGCGCGGTGGTGACTTCGGGGGATTATCAGAAGTATTTTATGGTCAATGGAAAACGTTATCACCATATCCTCAATCCAAAAACCGGTTATCCGGCGGATTCCTGCCAATCCGTAACCGTGGTGGCACCCTCAGCGGAAATGGCTGATGCCCTGGCGACCGGGATGTTTGTTGCAGGTCCGCAAAAGGGTTTGGACATTTTGACAAATTTCCCATCAATCGCAGGGCTGATTATCCGATCAGACGGTAAAATTATCCGTTCCGCGAATTGGGATAATTTAGTAAAGCAGAGTGAAGTGAAAAAATAAACAAACCGCCTGACAATCAGCCGGGCGGTTTGCTTAAAATAGTTAGAAAAGATTAATATTTGACTATTTTAAATTTCGCTTTTTTCTTCAATCTTTCCAAATTCTTGTCATATGCCTGATTGCGTTTCTGTTCTTCTATCTCGGCGCGCATTTTATCTTTAACATCCTCGAAAGGTCGTTCCTCGGATTTACGGTCGAGGACTTTGATAATGTGGTAGCCGTAACTGGTTTCCACAATATCGCTGATCTCACCGATCGGTACATGAAAGGAGGCATCTTCAAAAGGTTTGACCATGCGACCGCGGGTGAAATTTTCGTAGAGACCACCATTTTTTGCTGAGCCGGGGTCTTCAGAATATTCCTTAGCCAATTCTGTAAAATCCTCACCGGCTTCAGCCCGTTTTAAAAGCGCTTCCGCCTCTTTGTATTTTGCAACTTTACTGGAATCATCCAATCCCTGAGTTTTCAGCAAAATATGTTGGACGGTTGCATATTTGTCTTGTTGATAATTTTCCTGCAACTCCTCATCGGTGACTTTATAATCGTCAGCCAGAGTCGTTTCGATATATTTTTCTATCATAATTCCGTCACGGGTGTCATTGCGAACGGCTTCGAAATCAATGTTGTTATTTTCCAGCCAGGAGAGGAACTGATCCCGGGATCCGCCGCGGATGTAGCGGGCATCAATGACACTGTCTATTTCGGCATCGGATACCTGGATATTCATGGCTTTGGCTTCATTCAAAAGCAATTTAACCTCGCCCATCTGAACGGCGTTTTGGTCAATGATTGTCTTAATCCGTTCAGCGCCGAAATTAGTCAACTGCTGAGCGCGCCGACCGAAATTGGTTTGCATTACATTGATAATATCTCCGGTAGTGATATCAAAATATTTGGTCGAAATCAGAACATTGTTTTCATCGGGATCGAGGTAGGGTACTTTTTCCGACAGCGCTTTGGCGAGTTCATAAGCGGGACTGTCCTTTTCCAGAACGACGCTGGGTTCCTTCTTGGAACAGGTTAATACGATTAACAGAAGCCCCAACAATAAGATGATGACTTTTTTCATAATAGCTCCTCAGACTTTTACTAAAACGCCGTAAGATATAGATATATAATCAGAATTCATAGTAAATTTCAAAGATATCAGGTAATCCTGGGCAGTAACTAAAAAAGTTCCATAAAGTTTTTGTGACTTAGTGTGGAAAGGTGTAATTTTAGCCGTTCATTGATGCCCCCATAGCTCAGCGGATAGAGCGCCGGCCTCCGGAGCCGGAAGCACAGGTTCGAGTCCTGTTGGGGGTACAACTAATGCTTCCCGTTGAGAAAATGCTTATTTAAAAGGGCGAATAAAAATCAGATCTTAATCTGGAATTACCGATATTTCAAAACATGAAAGGGCTATTTCGTATTGAAATAGCCCTTTATTTTGTTGATGATTAATTATGGATTAATACATTCCTCCGCCCGGTGGCATTGCCGGTGCCGGTGGCTCTTCTTCCGGTATTTCCGAGACCACGGCTTCAGTTGTCAGCATTAATCCGGCGATACTGGCTGCATTTTCAATCGCAATCCGGACAACTTTTGTGGGATCAATGATTCCAGCCTGATAGAGATTGACATATTCCTCTTTATAAGCATCAAAACCAAAGTCATCTTTACCCTCTTTCACTTTTTGAACAACAATTGAGGGTTCGTGTCCAGCGTTTTTAGCAATCTGCCGGATCGGTTCTTCAATCGCCTTTTTGACGATTTTGACGCCAACTGCCTGATCGCCAGCGGCTTTAATATTATCGAGTTTTTTCAATACCCGCAGTAAGGCGACACCGCCGCCCGGGACAATGCCCTCTTCAACGGCGGCACGGGTTGCATGCAGTGCATCTTCCACACGGGCTTTCTTTTCTTTCATCTCCACTTCGGTAGCGGCACCAACTTCCAGAACAGCGACACCACCGGAGAGTTTCGCCAGCCGCTCCTGGAGTTTTTCTTTGTCGTAATCAGAAGTCGAGGCTTCGATCTGCGCCTTGATCTGTTTGATGCGGGCTTTGATATCCTCGGATTTACCGGCACCTTCAACGATAGTGGTGTTATCTTTATCAATCGTAATTCGTTTAGCTTGACCTAGATATGATACAGTGGCGTTTTCCAGTTTGAAACCCTGTTCTTCGGAAATCACCGTACCACCGGTCAGGACAGCGATATCTTCCAGCATGGCTTTACGGCGGTCACCGAATCCGGGTGCTTTGACAGCCGCAACGCGCAGTGTTCCGCGCAGTTTGTTGACTACCAGAGTCGCCAGGGCTTCGCCTTCTATATCTTCCGCAATGATCAATAGCGGTTTGCCCATTTGGGATACTTTTTCAAGAATCGGCAGAAGATCTTTCATAGCACTGATCTTTTTGTCGTGAATCAGGATGTAGGGGTCTTCTAAAACCGCTTCCATAGCGTCGGCGTTGGTCACAAAATAAGCCGACAGATAACCGCGGTCGAATTGCATACCTTCGACGACCTTTAAACCGGTTTCGGTGGATTTGGATTCTTCAACGGTGATAACGCCGTCTTTGCCGACCTTTTCCATAGCGTCGGAAATAAGCTGTCCGATAAATGCATCATTGTTGGCTGAGATGGCACCCACCTGAGCGATTTTCTCTTTGCTGCCGGTGACCTCTTTACTAAGTTCCTTGAGACCTGCCACGACTTCTTTTGTCGATAAGTCAATACCGCGTTTGATCTCCATCGGATCTGCGCCGGCGGTCACGTTTTTCAAACCTTCCGAGATAATCGCCTGCGCTAAAACGGTCGCAGTAGTGGTGCCGTCACCGGCGATATCGGAGGTCTTTGAGGCGACCTCTTTGACCATCTGCGCACCGATATTTTCCATTTTGTCTTCGAGTTCGATCTCTTTAGCAACGGTAACGCCGTCTTTTGTAATTGTGGGAGAACCAAATTTTTTCTCGATGACGACGTTCCGACCTTTAGGACCGAGAGTTACCTTTACTGCATTTGCTAATTTATCAACTCCTTCTTTGAGAGCCGACCTTGCTTTGACATCATATTCAATTTGTTTTGCCATTTTTATTGCTCCTTTCAATTTCAGCTTACGATCGCTAAAATGTCACTTTCTCTCATGATTAGATGTTCAACTCCATCAATTGTGACTTCGGTCCCCGAATATTTTCCATAGAGAACCTTATCACCAACTTTTACTTCCATAGCCACTTTAGTCCCGTTTTCACTGACTTTGCCAGGACCAACAGCAACGACAGTACCTTCCTGCGGTTTTTCCTTTGCAGTATCCGGTAAGATAATTCCGCCGGTTGTTTTTTCCTCCGCTTCAGATGGTTTGACCACCACACGGTCTGCTAAAGGTTTAAGTGCCATATCAAATACTCCTTTCACTTTTGCATTTTTAATATTGGCATATTTAATGTCAATTTGGTTTCATGCTTGAAAAAACACCTTTGCTGTTACAAAGGCTATGCCAGATTTAACTGCGGACATTTAGTCATAAAACAATGGGGGCGAATACCGGATTGTGACATTACGACAATTTGTGCAATTATCTGACTATGTCACTATAATTGCAACCTTGCGATTGGTGGGAAAGTTGAAATGCTTCTTCAAAATATGGAAAACTCTGGTTGATATAAAACCAAAATGAATCTAACTTTTAGCCCGATGAAGAAAATCATAGATTATCAAAAATACTGTGTTGTCATTCCGGCATATAATCCCGGTAAAACCATATCGAAACTAATTCAGGCAATCCGGGCAGTGGACCGTTATATCCAGATAATCGTGGTTGATGACGGTTCAACGGACGATTCAATTTCGAGTATTCCCGCGGAACAATCGGTCTTAATCCACAGCTACGTCACGAATATGGGAAAAGGTGCCGCCATCAAAACCGGTGTTCGATGTGCCAGAGAGAGAGGATTTCGGTATGGGCTCTTTTTGGATGCGGATATGCAGCACGATCCTGCCCGGATTCTTGAATTTATTAAGAGAAGGGAGGTCAATCGCACCGATCTGGTTTTAGGTATCAGATCATTTTTTAAAACCGGCATGCCCTTCCATCGGATATTATCAAACAGTATTACCTCGTTTCTAATCTCATTACGGGTTGGGCAACGGATTCATGACAGCCAATGCGGTTACCGATTGGTTGATCTGAACAATGCCGCCTTTGAGCAATGCCATGATCAGGGATTTCAATTTGAAAGTGAATTTTTGATAAAAAGTATTTATACAGGAGCAAACTATTGTGAAGTGGTAGTACCTACAATTTATCACCAGTCCGGTTTTTCCTCTATCAGTAATCTTTTAGATACTTTTCGATTTATTAGAATGTTTTTAACCAGTTTTAAATGGTTTTAGAATTTGGAGTGGCAGATGGCTGATATCTTGAAAATGATTGCGATTACCTTTATTCCCACACTGGAATTAAGAGCTTCGATTCCCTACGGGATTTTCGGTACGGAATTTCACTGGTTTTCCGTATTCATCATATGCGTAATAGCAAACATTATTATTGGGATTATCATCTATGTATTTCTGGAATGGATTATCCGATTAATGTGCTTTTTTAGACCGGTAGAGATATTATGGAACAGATATATTGAGCGAACTCAGGCACGCATTTCCAGGGGGGTGGAAAAGTATGGTGAGTGGGCGGTGGCGGTTTTTATCGGAATTCCGCTGCCGGGTTCGGGAGTCTATACTGGGGCAGTGGCATCTTTTCTTATTGGTCTGAATTTTAAAAAATTCATGATTGCAAACATCATTGGGGTAATAATTGCCGGCGTACTGGTCACTGCCATCTGTTTGACAGGCTCCGGATTATCACAGCTTTTTATAAAAGAGATATGATAATTTTATTTTGTAAAAATCCTTTCATATTCTAAATTTGGACGCTTTTTAAAAGAGAGAATAGTCCGATAGATCGGGATTCGGTTAGCGCGTCCCGACGGGTCGGGAAGGTCGGAGGTTCTTTCGGGCATTTGTTGAATTGGATTTTTAAAAAGCAGATGTTTTGTATTCGGGGTGTAGTCCCGATAGATCGGGATTCGGTTAGCGCGTCC
>DSAS01000056.1 GCA_011046365.1 Fidelibacterota bacterium | reverse complement strand
TAATGTGGGTAATTATGCTGGTTGCGGGGTCAGGTTTGATCAGGCTGGAGCAATTGTGAAGCCGAATTATGTGGCAGTTAATAACCAGTCCAATTACACCGCCACGATTCCTTCCGGTGAAACTCTGACCATCCCTGCCGGAGCGAGTATCCAGTTTGCGGAGGGATTTACATTCGAGGTTGATGGAACGCTGGAAATCAGAGGAACAAAAGAGCAACCGATTACTCTTTATTCTTCAGGATGTAGTAGTACTTCTCCCTATAATTACTGGACGTTAAATGATCCAGACGACATTTTAATAAACGCTGAAAATACGGGTGCTACTTTAATCTTAGAAAATGCAGTAATCCATGATACTTATTGTGGTATCTCATTGAAAGTATCCAACCAAAATGTAATAATTCGTAACGTTGAAATGTATAATACAAACATTGGTGTTGAGATTAAAGATTTAACAGATGCAGCTGTTGTGTTGGATAGCGTTTATATCCATGATTCGGATATTGGTATTGCTGCCGATGATATTTTCCCGGATATTAATCAGAAATCCCAGTTAGTGCTGATGTATTCGGTTTTTGCGAATAATGATTTTGATTTGTTTTTAATTCCAAGCAATGAGACGACAACTTCATCAGAACTTTATTTGACCGTCCTTAATTGTGATTTTTATAATTCAATAAAAGCCATAATTATTAATGAGCAACCAACTGGTAATTCGTATGATGAGACCATTTTTGATATCACTAATTCAATATTTTACGAAACAGATATAACAATCAGCGGTAATTGTTATTTAAAAGGAATAACCAGCGATAATATTGCATATAATACTGGTAGCTTATCATTTTTAAGTAATCCGATTACATCGAATCCTTGTTTTATTGATCCCAATAATGGTGATTTTAGATTAGGGATAAATAGTCCTGGAATTGATGCGGGCTTTGATTTTGATATACCCTCATCTACTGGTAATCCTCCTAATCATTTTACTCTTTTGCAAAACTCGGATCCAGATGGAACCGATATTGATATTGGCGCTCTCTATTTTCCCCAAACAACTTTTAGCGGCACCATTACTTCCGATACCACCTGGTATGGTCGGATTACAGTAACCGGCGATGTGACGGTCAACAGCGGTGTTGAATTGACCATTGATCCCGGCAGTATGGTTATGTTTAACTCCGGCAAGGAAATCAATGTATTCGGGACGCTGACCGCCGCTGGTACTCCTGACAACCCTATCGTTTTTACCCGCTCAGACCCGAACAGCACCAGTAAAAGTTACTGGGATCGCATCAGCCTTAATAACACCGCCGGTTACACACTGGATCACATTGAAATGTACGGATCAAGCTATGGGCTCAGGATCTATAACAATAGTGGCGGCACCGTCCAAAACAGCCTGTTCAGAGAGAACTACCGCGCTTTCTATCTGTATAACGCCGATAATACAACCATTCGGAATTGTGACATGATCGCCAACAATTATGGTATCTACAGTACCAATTCCAATGGTCTGTGGATTGAGAACAATTTCCTAGACAGTAGTTATTGCTACGGAATATATATGTACCGTTCCGATGGCGGGATACGGGGCAATATAATCCGTAACTCAATCAGCTATGACGGTATCCGGGCGTATTATCTTTCCGGTCCCGATTTGTCGACATCTTATGATGTCGATCATATTCAGATCAATAACACCATAGCCAATCATAACCGTTATGCGTCAGTGCCTATAGCTCTTCCGATGTAGATTTAGGCACCTATTTGTTTATCGGAACTGATTGTCTGGGCGGATTTAACTATTTCAACCGGGGCAGCAGTGTGTATGATGTCTACAATTATAACTCCGGAACCATTAAGGCTGAGTGCAACTGGTGGTCGTTCATGAACAATTCCGGCTCGGTTGACACATCTCCGACAGCTGCTTCACTGGGTTTCTCATTGCCGAAGGAGACCGGGGGGCGATTACCCTCCGAAGCCGAAACGTTATTAGCCGAAGCCTATTATCAGGAAAAGGTTGACAGTGCCTATGCAGAGGCGATTTCGACACTGAATCATCTGGCTGAGATAGCCGCGGACGAGATTATTGTCACTAAAGTGATTCTCCGCCTGGGTCGTTTGTATCGGAAACTGGGTGATATAGAGGGATTAAAGGAAAATCTCGATGCACTGTTTCAAAAATATTCGGATAAACTTGCCGGCAGGATTGCGCTGGATTATTCCGTATCAGTCTACTCAGGTGAAGGAAATTTCGCAGAGGCGCTAAATCGGTTGGAAAAGCTTATTTGTTTATGGAGTGAAATTCCTTCAGCCCGTGATGAACTTGCCTGCGCCCTGTTTGAGCAGGGGCTGATCTATATGGATATGGATAGCGCCTCCTTTTTGGGGAAAAAGAGTGTCGTCGCTGCTCAAAACAGTTTCAATAGACTGATTGAGAATTATCCCGAAACGGATGCAGCCAGGCTTGCCGCAGAAATTCTTGGATTGGGAAAAATTGATGATACCGATGTAAACCCGCTTCCGTCGAAATTTGCCCTTAGAAATAATTACCCCAACCCCTTCAATCCGCTGACTACCATTGCCTATGATCTGCCGGAGAAAAGCAGAGTTATACTGGTAGTTTATGACATTATGGGGCAGGAAGTAGTGCGTTTAGTGGATACCTATTCTCCGGCTGGCTATTACAAAACCGTCTGGGACGGCAGAAATAGCCACGGGCAACCAGTATCCAGCGGGGTATATTTGTACAGGATTATGGCTGGGAATTATTCCAGAACCAATAAGATGATCTTGATGCGGTAGAATGGTCGCAAGTTTGGCTGAAAAATCTCATATCCTCAGCCACACCGGCAGGCGGTAGAAGGATTGCCGGTCGGTGACATGGTAGGTGTGCAGTCCCAGTTTTTGCGCCGGTTGAATGTCCGAAACTTCCGAATCGCCGACCATCAGTGTTCGTTCAGCCGGTACGTTATGCAACTCTAAAATCCGCGTAAAGCCCTTTTCACCGGGCTTGATATAATTGAGCTTTTCCCGACGCGGCACCCGGAGCCGACCGGCATCGGTCAGCGTAAACCGCCGCTGCGGCGGGAAGAAATCCGCGAGTCCGAGCCGCTGCAGAATTTTCATTCCGACCTTTTCATTGTTGGTGGTATAAAGAAAGATCGGATAATGCCGGTTAATTTTGCGAAGAACGGCGATGCTTTGTGGATCGGGAGCGATAAAATTTTCCACGGCGATCATGGCATCGAGGGTATTTTCATATTCTTCAAAGCCGATATTGTAGTAGTAAAACAGGGTCAGGGTACTGGTGGGCGGACCGTTGAGTTGTTCTTTCAGTTCGGCTTTTTTTGTCAGGAATTCCTGTTTGACCTTTTCCGGGTTACCACCGGTTTTTTTAATCAGTAACCTGACAGCCGCTTCCGGATAGAGGCGGTCCAGTTCGGGATTTGCCGGATAGAGGGTTCCATCCAGGTCAAAGATGATCAGGTCCAGTTTGCGTTTCATTTAAAAAACAATCTCCAATAACCAGTTCAAAGCTATCAGGATTATTCAGCGATGCAAATAAAAGCGGACATTTTTCATCGCCGTAACGTCCGCTTTGATAATTGCGAATTCCCGGATTCCTTATTGAATAAATGGTAAAAAAAACGTATTTTCCAGCGCCATGAATTTTAACCAGTATTTTCGGCACGCAATCCTCAAAAAATCGTCTTATCTCTGCGTCGGAATTGATCCCGATCCGGACAAATTGCCAACCGGCTTTTCCAGAGATGCGGAAGGTATTTATGGTTTTGCCCGGGAAGTGATTCAGGCAACGCAGGATTTCACCCCGGCGTATAAATTCAACCTCGCCTTTTTCGAGTTGTGGGGCTGGAAGGGCTGGCAGATTATGGAGCAGCTGCTTGCAGACATTCCCCGGGACATTTTCCTGATTGCCGACGCCAAGCGCGGTGATATCGGCAACAGCTCAAAATTTTATGCCAAAGCACTGCTGGAAGAGTTACCTTTTCATGCAGCCACGGTCAGTCCCTATCTGGGCTCTGACAGCATTCGTCCGTTTATTGAAAATGACGCCAAAGGTGCTTTTGTGCTCTGTGTGACCTCCAATGCTTCGGGTAAAGAGCTGCAGGAACATGGTGCGGAAAAACCGCTGTATATCCGGACTGCTGAAATTGTCCGGGAACTAAACACCGGAGGAAATCTCGGTCTGGTTGTTGGGGCGACCAAGCCGCAGCAGCTGCTGGACCTACGCCGGCAATTTCCGGAGCTGCCTTTCCTGATCCCGGGTGTTGGCAGCCAGGGCGGCGACGTGGACACCGCGGTGGCAGTTTGCCGGGAGACGGGTCTGGGACTGATCAACGTCTCGCGGGGAATTTTGTACCCCACCGAGGGGACTTTTCCTGATAATATTCGTGAACGGGCGGGCTATTACAATCAACTTTTTAGCAATGAGGAAGTCCGATGAATCAAAAACCGAATATCGCCATTTTGGAAGAGTGCGGGGCGATTCTGCATGGGCATTTTCTTTTGACTTCCGGGCGGCATAGCGATACCTATGTGGAAAAATTCAAACTTCTGCAGTACCCGCTCATGACCGATAAACTCTGCCGGGCGATTGCGGAAAAGTTCGAAGAGACCAAGCCGCATGTGGTTGTGGGTGCCGCAACCGGCGGAATCATTATCAGTCACGGCGTCGGTCGTTTTCTCGCCTGCCGCAGCATCTTCGCTGAGCGGGTGGATAAGGAATTGACCTTTCGGCGCGGCTTCGCCATTGAAAAGGGCGAGCGGGTCTTGATCGTTGACGATGTAGTCACCACCGGCGGCTCCATTTTCGAATTGATTGATCTGGTGGTAAAAAGCGGCGGTGTCATCATGGGGGTTGGCACTCTGATTGACCGTAGCGGCGGTAAAATTGATTTCGGGTTTCCCCATTTTGCCATGGTATCCTTGAACATTCCTTCGTATGAGCCGGAAAAATGTCCGCAGTGTGTCCGGAACATACCCTTAACAGCCCAGGGGCGAACGGGGAAACAATGATTTTCTGTAATCTGGGCAGCGGCAGCAAGGGGAATAGTACCTATGTTCAGGACGACGGTCCGGCGTTGCTGGTGGATCAGGGTTTCAGCCTGAAAAATCTGCTTTTCCGAATGATGCAGGCGGAGC
Organism: Fidelibacterota bacterium; assembly: GCA_011046365.1. Classification (GTDB taxonomy): domain Bacteria; phylum Fidelibacterota; class UBA2242; order UBA2242; family UBA2242; genus B118-G9. The sequence goes on along the minus strand of DSAS01000056.1, from coordinate 12,175 downwards.
TTGATCCACAAGCGGTAAGGGCGGTTCTGCTGACGCATGAACATTCTGATCATCAGGCAGGTGTCGGGACCTTTGCCCGTCGTTTTCGGGTGCCGGTTTATACGACGGAGAAGACGCTGTCCAGAATTCCCGAAAGGATTCAAAAACATCTAGATTTCAGAATTTTTCAATCGGGAGACGAACTGGACATCGCCGGCATGCGGATTAAAACCTTCCACATTCCCCACGATGCCGTTGATCCGATCGGTCTGGTCATTGCCGGAAAGAGTCACCGGATCGGCATCATCACCGATATCGGTGCGGAGGTCCAGTATCTGCGGGCATATCTGCAGGACCTGGATTTGCTATTTCTGGAATCCAATCACGATATTGAAATGCTGGACAAAGGTCCCTATCCGCTCTGGCTGAGGACCCGGATCAGGAGCCGGGTCGGGCACCTGTCCAATGAACAGGCAGCGGGTTTATTTCGTCAGTTAAGTCTGAATGGTCGCCTGAAACACCTGGTTCTCGCTCATCTCAGTGAGCAAAATAATACTCCCGACCTGGTGCTGAAAGCGTTTAGATTGATTACGGATTCTATCCTCGGCATACCGCAACTGCACGTTGCCAGTCAGTCCTTGCCGGGTCAAAGGATCGAATTATAGGTATTATATGAAAAAGCGCGTCCTGTTGTTGCTTGCGATTAGTGTAAATTTTCTGATTTCCGGTTCATTATCCCGCCGGGAAATCGAGCAGCTCAACCGGGAAATTCAGAAACTGCCCGATGAGATGGTGACCGCCGATGAAGTCGCCGTCATTGAGACCGCTTTCGGCGAAATTGTCATCGAATTTTTTCCTTTAATAGCGCCGTTGCATGCCATGAATTTTAAAAAATTAGCCAACGCGGGCTACTACGACAGCACGACATTTCACAGGGTTATCCCCGGCTTCGTCATTCAGGGCGGTGATATATTCAGCCGGGATGATAACATGTACAATGACGGTACCGGCGGACCGGGATACACCATTCAGGCAGAATTCGGCGGGAAACATCGGCGCGGCGCAGTAGCATCTGCCCGTTCAGCCGATCAGGTCAATCCCGAGAAACGCTCCAACGGCAGCCAGTTTTATATTTGCGTCCAGGATCAACTTTACCTCGATCAGATGGGCTATACCGTATTTGGCAGGGTGATTAAGGGGATGGAGGTGGTGGATAAGATTGCGCAGGTCCGGCGCAATAACCGGGATCGCCCGATCGAAGATGTGATAATGCGACGGGTGTATATGACGGATAAGAAGACGCTTGGTCTGAAATGAGGGGCAGAACGAAAGTCGGTCTGGCACTGGGGGGCGGCGGCGCACGGGGTTTGGCGCACGTCGGCGTTCTGAAGGTGCTGGAAGCGGAGCAAATTCCCGTTGACATCATTACCGGCACCTCCATGGGTGCGATTATTGGCGCCATGTATGCTCAGCATCCCAGTGTTGCGGCATTGATTGAAAAATTGGAGACCTTTTTTACCAGTCAGGATTACGAATCCCTGGGATTGAAATATATTGTCCCGAAAAACGAGCAAAATCCGTCATTTTTGAATCAGCTGGTGAAGGGGGTTACCCAGCGGATTGTGATCAACATTGCGCATTCGCGTACCGGGGTGATTAAGACCGATCGGCTGGCGGAGGCAGTGGCACTGTTGATTGATGACGGTGAGATTGAAGATACTCAGATTCCTTTCGCCTGTGCAGCATCTGACTTGAACAGCGGCGAAACGGTATTGTTTCGACAGGGCAGTATCCGGGAGGCAGTGACGATCAGTTCCAGCATTCCAGGCTTCATCGCACCCCATGACCGAAATGGGCGCTATCTGACCGATGGGGGTGTAACGGCGCCGATACCCATCCGGGAAGCCCGGCAGATGGGTGCGGATATTGTCATCGGCGTGAGCGTTGATGCCAATAAAATGAAACCACTGGATGATCCAAATGTTTTGGAGATTATATCCCGAGCCGACCAGGTGCGCGGGAAACTGCTGACCCGTTACCTTTTATCCACTGCCGATGTTGCATTGCATCCCCCAATCGAAGATGCCCACTGGAGCGAACTACTGCGCTATCGCGAGTTCATCGAAGCCGGCGTTCGGGAAGCCCGGGATAAATTACCGCAGATTCGTAACATTTTACGCAAGAAGAACTCTATATTCAGGAGATTGTTAACTTGAATGTGAGTTTGGAATGAGACGTAAAATTGTTATTCTGCTGATTCTGTTCTGGCTGATAGCGGTGCCGGGCTCGGTGAGCGCCCAGCCGGAAATCCTGAATATCACCACCTACCTTTCGACGAACGGCGTACATGCCGGCGCCGAATTTCAGGCGGCTGTGGTAGTGATTTTAAGAGAACCGTGGCATATTAATTCCGCCAATCCCGGTGATGAATTTGTGATTCCCACTGTGTTACAGGTATCCGAGTCAGATGATTATCAGATTACCAAAATAGTCTATCCAGCGCACGAGGAGAAAATCTTTGCCTTTTATGATGAGCCGCTGGCGGTATACAAGGGCGAAGTAGTGATCATTGTGGAAGGCATACTCGCGGAGGATGTTGCCGGAAGTGTAACATTGCGGGGCAGGCTTTCCTATCAGGGCTGCAACGATCAGCTCTGTCTGGCGCCGGCGGAAATGGCTTTTTTTATGGAAATTCCGGTTTTATCCGCAGACGCGCCGGTGATTTTCCAAAATGAACACTATTTTCGCAGCCGGACCACCGGTTCGGAAGAATCCAGTGCATTTTTCGATGTGAATACCTCCTTTGCCCGAAAGGGTATGGTCATCACCTTTCTGCTGATTTTTCTGGGTGGTCTGGGGCTGAATCTGACGCCCTGTGTTTATCCTTTGATCCCGATTACTGTGAGCTATTTTGGCGGTCAGACCGCCGGAAAATCGGGAAAGCGGCTATTACTAGCGCTGCTCTACGTACTGGGCATTGCAGTGGTAAATTCTGCACTGGGCACGGCGGCTGCATTGACCGGCGGGTTGCTGGGCTCCCTGATGACGAATCCGGTGGTGCTGCTGATCATTGCAGGTATTTTGGTTGCCCTTGCGCTGAGTATGTTCGGGGTTTATGAATTAAGCGCACCCTCCTTTTTAATGAATCTGAGTGGCGGCAGCCGGACCGGCTATTTCGGCGCGCTCTCGATGGGATTAACGATGGGCATTGTCGCGGCGCCCTGCATCGGTCCTTTTGTCGTCGGGCTCCTCACCTATGTCGCCTCTACCGGTAATCCGATGATCGGGTTCAGCATGTTTTTTACATTGTCACTGGGGTTGGGACTGCCGTTTATTTTTCTGGCGTTCTTTTCCAGCAAAATCGAGCGGCTGCCGCGCTCCGGGGAGTGGATGGTGGGTGTGCGGACGATTTTCGGTCTGGTGCTTCTGGGAATGGCGCTCTATTTCCTGCAGCCGCTGATTCCGGACGGGATTTACGGTTGGCTTTTTCCGCTGTATATGATCGGCGCCGGTGTCTACCTGCTGATTTTCAATCGAACGGGAGAAAATACCCGGGGCTTTGTCATGTTTAAAAGACTGATCGCCGTGGCGGTCATCATAGCCGGAACCTGGTTTCTGAAACCGGAACCGGTTTCCGGGCAAGAGATGGCTTGGCAACCCTATTCAGAGAATCTCTATCAGGCGGCTCTGATAGCGGGACAGCCGATCATTATTGATTTTTACGCCGACTGGTGTATTCCCTGCAGGGAGATGGACAATGTGACCTTTACCGATCCGGCGGTCATTGATCTCAGCCGTCAATTTCGATTGCTGAAAGTTGATCTAACTGCTGCAGTCAGTCCTGAAATTAGGCGTTTACGGGAAAAATTTGAAATCAAAGGCGTTCCCACGATTCTGTTCATTGATCAAAAGGGAAACGAGCGGGACGATTTGCGGGTATTGGGCTTTGAAAAGCCGGAACATTTTATCGTAAAAATGAAAAATACATTATCGTAGCAAAGATTAAAATATGAGGATAAATAGGATGAGAAAACGAATTGTGAACCTGATGAGCGTGGTCTTTTTGCTGGCGTTTATTACACAGCTTTACGCCCAGCAGAAAACCGCTGCTGCCGGCGTAATCGGCAGCGACGCTGCGGGTTTTTCCCTGATCAATCTGGTGGGCGAAGAGGTGACGCTCGAGCAGTACCGGGGCAAGGTGGTTTTGTTGAACTTCTGGGCCAGTTGGTGCGGTCCCTGCAAGCGGGAAATTCCCGATTTTATCCGTATGTATGAAAAGCATCACAGAGGCGGTTTGGAAATCATCGGGATTACACTGTCGTCGGGGAGTGCGGCGAAAATCCGCAGGTTTGTGGAGGATTGGAAAATCAACTATCCGATTCTCACCGGTGATGAAAAATATCTGCAGGATTTAACCCTGAAATACGGAGGAATCCGCGGTGTGCCGACGACTTTTTTAATTGACCGGGAGGGAAAAATCCGCCAGAAATGGGTTGGCGCCCGGTCGGAAAAAATCTTCATGGCGGAAGTGGAGAAATATTTGTAATTACCACGCCGTAAAAAACTTAATGCGATTTGATAGGGGCACGGTCGGCTGTGCCCTTTTTTATTCTTGTTTCCGGATTCCTCTATTTAATCGCTTTTCCGGTTCTCGAGTCGGACTGGATGACAGCTGTCAACGCGGGGCATTTTTTTACTTCAAAATGATTGGAAGCGGGGTTGTATTTTTAATTGTTTAAAAGAAAATCAAAATTTCATATATTCCTGCGATCGCAAAGCGAAAATTGAGCGGACTTTAGATGCGGCGTGAGAGAGTCTATACATTTGATATCGTAAAAGGTATTGCCATTCTGGTCGTGATTCCCCTGCACGCCTTGATTTATCAGATCGGAGAGAGTGATCCGGCGCTGTTTGAGCCGATCATATCGGGGCTTTCCCGGGAAATCCTCATCATGCTGGCACCAATCATTCTGCTGTCGCTTTGGGGACCGATATTCATACAGATAACCGGTGCCAATATCGCTTACGGTTTTCTGAGAGTGTATCAGCGCAATCCCAACGAGAGTTCCGCCTATATTTTAAGGCGGATTCTCGCCGCTGTCCTACTGATTTTTGTGAGTCGTACGGCAGAATTCGTTTTTAAAGGGGGATTGATCGGCTTCGACTCCTTTGATAACTTAGATTCCGGGATGCGCTATTATGCCGATACGCTGGACTCTATCGCGCTGACCAATATTATCGTACCGCTGTTTATCCTTTATATCATCAACCGGGTCAAATCCAGACGATTAAAGAAATTGCAGAATAATGTTGAAGCGCCGGTCAAGCCCCGTCACATTTACATCGGGCTGGGAATTATAACCGCACTCTGGTTTCTGTTCACGCCCGTAGTGCAGGCTCTCAAGCCTTATGTCCATTCCATTATGGAAAAACACAATTGGAAATTGCTGTTGCTGCTATACAGTAAAATGACGACCGGTCGTTTCCGGTTTTTCCCCATACTGGGCTTTGGGTATGTGGGGGGGATCGTGGGAACCGCGATTTTTTTCCGGGAAAAATTCGGGAATCTGCGCAAATACACCGGACTGTTTTTCCTGATGACCTTAATTGCCTTCATAGTATGGTGCTTTTTGGTGGAGAACCCGGTGGGCAATGTCGCAACCGATGATAATTCCAATATGCTTCAGATTCTGATCCTGGGTGCCATGACATTTGCCCTGGTGTTGATGATCGGTCGTTACGATTACTGCCCGCAGGAGCTACGGCGTAAACGGATCAGAAAAACCCTCTTTGTGCGGCGGTTTAGTATGGTAACGCTGACGATTTATGTCATGGAATATCTCCTGGCTTACGGCATCTATCGGATTTTTGAACAATTTTGGGAAACGGCAGTCCAATATGTTGACCAGGTGCCGGTTTTAACCTGGGGAATTACGCAGATATTTACGTTTATTTTAGTGATTTGTGTGATCTGGATCGTCATTGTCCGGCTCTGGGAAAAGGTGGATTTCGTCGGTTCCCTGGAATGGGTGTCCCTGAAGTTGGCGGCTCTGTTTTTAAGACAACATCATGTTAAGATAAATTCCCAACGGCTTCTATACGAACTGCCGGAAGATGGAGCAGCCCGCCAGCCATGGGCAGAAACAGCTGTTGGTTCTCCCGAAACCAAACCGGATTAATCAGGAAATTAATGACCTCTGTTTGTCTGGTTTTTTCGTTCCGTAACAGCCAGAATAGCCGGCAGTACAGTCGTCGTGGTGATCAGGCACATTGCGACACCAATAAAAAGCGCCAGTCCCAGGCTGCCGAATCCCCGGTAGGTGGCAAAGACCAGTGACCCAAATGCCAGCATAGTGGTCAATGAGGTGATAATAATCGCCTTACCGGTAGAGCGAAACACCGGATTAACTGAACCCTTTCCTTCGATTTTATAACGATGTAACACATGGACGCCGTCGTCAATACCGATACCGAGGATCAGCGGAATTGCCATGATGTTCAGCAGCGTAAACTGAATTCCGGTCAGTCCCATAAAGCCCACTGTCCAGACGAGTGCGACACAGAGTGGCAACATGGTAAAGAGGGCATATTTAACCGATCGAAAATCGACCACCAGAAAGAGAAACACCACGGTAAGAGTCAAAAAGGCAGCCCGCCGACCGTCTTGACCGATAATTTTAAGCATATAGTAAAACATGGGCGGTGTTCCGGAAATGCTGGGGGTGATGTCCAGCACCTCTTTGGTGAACACTTCCAGATAGTCTATACTCCAGACATTGCCCTTGGGGTAGACGGTAATCAGATAACGGTCGCCTCCGGTGCTGATGAATTTGTCCCGAATCACTGCCGGCAACATGTCCCGGGTGATTGGTTCGGGATTCGCCATGTCCAGAACCAGTTGCTTAAAGCAATTGGCAAACTCTACACTCACCCACATGAAGCGGCGGGTTGAGGGCGGAGCGTGCCCGATCTGCTTGAGCAGGCAGGTCAGGTTGCCGACACTTTCCGGCTTTTCCGGATGACCTACCAGGAGAGTGGCTTTCGTATCCAGCTGATCATGTCCACCGATAAATGACAAATCCTGCATTTCGATAATATTATCTTCCAGTCGCTGCAGTTCCCTGATAAATGTCCTGAGGTCGCTGCTCAGAAACGCGGTCTGTATTTTGGAAGCTGTCATGGTGGAGCGAATATTGCGGACTGCCGATCGGCGCTCATGCTGCTCTTCCTCGGTGGGCAGGTAGTCGCTGATGGATTCCACGTAGCTGATGCTGGACTTCTCCTTGGCGGCTTGCGTCATGTGATAATTTTCTGCCAGGGATTTGGCGGTCATCATGGTAACATCGGATGAGAAATTGAACTTATCAATCAGTTTATCGTTGAGAATAATGGATTCCAAGCCTTCCGGCTCCATATTAAGGTAGTTATAATCCATCGTCACCCGGGTACACATGATGGCGAAAAAGAGTGTCACGATAACTATTATAACGATGGAAATTTTCCAGCGCTTGAATATGGATTCACTGAAATTGCCGATGGTGGAGTAACTGACATCCCGGGGACTGGCGATCGTTTTGCCGCGCCACCGCCGGTAATATTCCCGGACCATTAGCATCGTCGGGAGCGTCAACAACGTGGTCAGCATGATGATAATCAGACCGGTACCGCAGACCAGACCGAATTCAGAGATTCCCCGGCTGCGTCCGATGATCAGTGTTAAAAATGCGGCGGCGGTTGTCAGACCGCCGGTGATGATTCCGGTGCCCACCTTTTTGAGTGTGTCAATAATGGCTTTTTTGGCATCCACTCCCTGATGGATCAGTTCCGAAAAGACCGATATGATATGAATGGAGAAATCAATACCGAGACCCACCAGAACGACAGCCATCATGGCGGTAAACATGTTCAGGGTGCCTACCAACAGATAGGATATGCCCATTGCCCAGACCAGTCCGATAATCAGATTGAGAACCGCCAGCAGCGGCGCACTTAGCATTTTGAATGTCACGACAAATAGAATCAGCACAGCGATCAGAGCCAGGATTGTCAGCAGCATGGAGTCTTCCATAGCGGCGATATATTCGTCCCGCGCCAGACCGGTGGCGCCGGCTAAGCCGCTCGTTACGTTGAATGCCGGGGCGGCGGATTTGACCAGCTCTTCCAGTCCATTGACCACCGGCAGAACAAAGTCCATTTCCATGCACGAAAAAGTCGGTTCCACCAGGATGATCAGCATTGATCGGTCCGGTGAAATCATGTAGGGATTGCCGATCGTGACAGCTCGGGCGGCTGCATCGGCATAAGCCCGGTCAAATTTGGGTTCATAGAGGGCTTTGCCGACTTCATCCACCCAGGTCTCAAGACCATCGAGATACTGGACCGCCTGCTGTTCCCGTTGTGTGGTGGAAATCTTTTCCTCTGACCGGATGTATTCTTTTTCCAGACTATTGTTTAAATTGGTTAAAAAGGGCACAATATTGGGGTCGGTGTAAATCTCCTGCATATTTTTCAGGTCTTTTGGCTCGATCAACATCAGACCGTGCTTGCGCAGAAAATCGGTTTCCAGCTTGTAATTAACCCGTTCAATATAACGACCCTGAAATTCGATTTTGCCCGCTCTGACTTTCTCCATTGCTGTACGATGTTCGGCTTGAATTTTGGAGGAAGCGGAGCTATCCATCCAGTTGTCGAAATTTTCAATCAGTGGGGTAATATATTCCGCATAGCGGATCATATTCTCCATTTCCCCTTCTACTACAATAAAAATCGTGGATGCACCGTTGAATTCTTTGAGGATATAGTTGAATTCGGTCACCATCGGATCATTTGCGGGTAGAATGTCCGTGAGGTTCATGGACATCTCCAGCCGTCCCGCCAGCATTCCGAGAATGAGGGTGATAACCACGATTCCCAACAGCATCCAGCCGGTTCTTTCGGCAGCCAGCTGACCAAGTTTTGCGAGTAATTTTTGCCTCATTCGAAAGACTCCCGAGATTAAAAATTAAAAATATGCCCGCAGACGCAGGCGAACACCATATTGTTGATAACCGAATTCATCCAGTGAGTCGCCGATAAACCGGGAAGCGAGCAGGCTGAGCTCCACATTCGGAAAAATCCGGTAGACGATCTGCGGCGCGATTACGGCACTGTGGTCATCCATATTCAGAATTGTGAATGCGGCGATATCCAGCAAATTTCCCAGCGGATACATGGCGAGGAGAAAGAGATAATTTTAATTCAGGCTTTTACGCTCTCCGGAATAATAGAACAGGTAGTCATTTATGCCGGTTTGGCTGGTTTTTGCGCCGAGATCATTGTGATAATATTCGGCGAGGCAGTAGAGTGAGTTTTTGAAAGTATAGTCGCCACTGACAATGTATTCGTACTGCAGCTTTTTATTAGAATCAAGCCGGTGTGCGGCGATTTCGGTGCGAATCCCGGCGCCCAGCAGGTCACCCTCCAGATTGAAACCGTAGAGGTCATGCGTCTGCACGGTAGTAGCAGCAAAGCCACTCAGGGTCAGCCGGCTGCGGCTGTAGATTGCCGAGACATCAAATCGCCTGATTCCGGATTTCAATTGATAATACTGGACGGTTTCATCCCAGGAGTTCGCCGGTCGGATGATCCCGCTCAAAGTGGTACGCAGACCAAGAGGAAAAGACAACCGGACTACCGTGACGCCGGTGTGTTCATAAGTGGGGTCCATCAGGTCTTTCAGATTGAAAATATCTGTGGGATTCCAGGCGTAGCCGACACCGGGTGAAATTTGCTGCTTGCCCAGCGTCAGATCGAATAAGTTGAAGTGTAGCTGCAAAAACATATTGTCGATAAAGAGGGAGTCCGAAAGCGGGTAGGGAATGTATGTCAAGGTATCCCAGCCACTCATATCCGCGTTCGGAACTACGGGTCTGAAATCAGGATGCAGGAAATCTAGAAAATTCAGGTCAGTTTGACCGAAATATTCCCGGTAAATTATATCCGCACTGATGCGAATATTATCAGAAGGACTGCTGTCCAGGTCGAGCCGCAGCTTGTTGTAACCATAAAAAATACTCTGATCAGGAACACCCCCGAGATCGCCTTCGCTTTCAAAGTAGCCAAACCAGTCAATCTGCCCCAGGAGCGTCGTAAAGGATAACAGAAGGGGAATCAATCATTTTCTTTTGCATTTTGGGAACGGTTATTTTTTCAGATTGCGTTCGGTGAAGAAAAACGTATCAAATTCCACATCATAGATAATATCGCGATATTCCATGACTGTTTCGGTCTTCTCCAGGTGGTTACGCATAGTCATCATTAGCGGGGTCAGGACACCTTCGATGGTCTGAATATTCTCCAGATAGAGCGATTTACAGAAAACGCCGTTTTGGTTGTAGTAATCAATCCGGAGGGGTAAATAGTCGTCAATACGGACATAGCAGACCATTTTGGAGTAGGAATTGCCGCCGGAAAGCGACTGCAACTCCAGCCGGTGGCATTTTGTTCCCCCGATCCCCTACAAAATCGGCGTATATTCGTCCTTCCAGCTTTCGCCGGAGCCCATATCTGCGTAGGTGAAATCAGACCCTTCGAACTTCTGATTTTTGGCGCTGGAAGCCAGTTTCCGCACCCGACCGGTGCGCCGGTTGTACATCCAGATATTATCGGAGTAATTGGTCATGAGTAGGGCATTCCCTTTGACCCGCGATGGCTCCAGATACCGCATCAGCGATTTTTCACCGCTGTTCGCCATATAGGTCTCGTATCGAAAGGTGCGTTTTTCACCGGTCGTGGTAATGATAGTCTGCTCCATAATGCCTTTGGCGTTTTCCGGATTCATGTGTTTTATAATTTTATCAAGAATTTCTTCGCCGGTGGGCTCGGCGGCGAACAGGGAAATGATTAAAAATAGGGGACAGAGTAGAATCCGCTTCATGTCAGACTTTCCGGCTGTCGGTTTTCAGCAAACCATGTAAAATTATCTCTTTGATGGTGGTTTTTAACAATTCTTTCTGGTAATGGTTGCGGTTGATAAAATAGTGCAGTCCGATGCCGTCCAGGGCGGCAAACAGGATAAAAATGGCGTGCTCGGTTTCCAGGGATTTGAATACTCCGGCTGTAATGCCTTCCTCAAGGAGCGGTTCAAACAGAGTATACATTTTTCGCAAAGTATCGGAAAAGAGCAATTCGCCGTCCCCGAGGATTTCATTGCGATAGCCCTGCAGAAAGATTTCCAGGAAGATCAACCAGTCGGGACTGGAACCATTGGACAGCTGTTCGTCCAGGGAATCAAAAGTGTAGTCGAGTATCTTTTCGATTTTCCTTGTGGGATCGAGGTCTTCCCGAATTAACTGCTCATAGCCTTTCAACAGTTTGTTGAAGTAATACTCGAAGACTGCCAGGAAGATTTCGGTTTTGCTGCGGAAATATTCGTAGATGGTGCCTTTCCCGATGCCGGCTGCTTTGGCGATGTTTGCGATTTTTCCGTTGCTGACGCCCTCTTCGGCGAAGACCTGAATGGCGGCTTGAATGATACGCCGGTGTTTGGCTTCGTCTTTGGGCAGGGGCGTCATTACACTTCTCCAGGCTTATTATGACCGACCGGTCGGTCAGCCATAAGATAAGATGTTCCCTTATGAAAAACAAATAATAAAAACGGACACCATATTGAGGAAAAAATACTAATACTGATTATAAATTAGCAAAGGAAAATTTGAAAGAGGAAAGTATAATAAGGGAGGATCAATACTTACCACATGCTTTGGAATTATGTAGAATATCTTGATTATCGTTATAGAAAAGGAACCAGGATTAATAAGTAAAAGTCTGCCACTTCAAATGCAAATCCCACCTTATTCATATTTCGTGAAATAATCTGATAAATCTTTGCCCTCAAATGTCACTTTACAAAGTAGTCTGCCCTCAATGATCTTGAAAGGTTCGATTAAATCAACCTCTTCGCCGCAGATTAGTAGTTTCAAGTTTCGTTTAGCGTATTCAAATCCCGGATCATTCTTTTCAGGGGTGTCGAGACCAATTGCCTGGACGATATTTCCCGTCTCACCGTTCCATTCCCAATTGGAACAGACAATAAAAGTATTGCCGCTAATGACTTTTGATACTTTGTAAGGCATAAAATATTCCTTTCAATTTACGATAGTCAATTGTACTGACGGGATGAGATTTGTTTCGATCAATTTTAGGCCTGATCTTATTC
>DSAS01000059.1 GCA_011046365.1 Fidelibacterota bacterium | reverse complement strand
TGGTTCGGCGGTACGGTTGTTGACACTGCCACGACTTTCCAATTCAATGGCATTAGTTTCGGCTTCAATAAAGATCTGGAAGCGACTCAGGTCAATCTGTATGAGGTCATGGTCGATATTGGTGATCCGATTGATGTTCCACCAGCCCCTTGGGAAGCCTATTTTATTGATCAATGGGGTTTTATTGGAAATAAATCCGGTGGTTGGCACTTAACACCACAAATTGCTGGTGATGTCGAAATATCTGGAGACAATGCACCGACCGGATGGGCTGCAATAAGTGGTAATTTCGGTGAACCCGTTGCTCCCTCTACCGATAAAGCGCTGTTAATTTCCGGTTCTCTTACATTAACCGGCGGTGGATTTGAAGACCTAGCCAGTTTGCGTTTTGGTATTTTCTATGGTGATAGTCTCGGAACACTTGATTCTACTGATATAGGGTATGCCTGGAACGGGTCAGATGCTCACCAAACCGGTTATCTCTTCGTACCACCCAGCGAAAGCAATGTAGCAACTTGGGGAACTACAAACGGAACAGTTGGTACCATTGTTGATGATCAGTGGTTTAATATTAATAGTGGCACTGTTCTTAGTTCGGTCCTTCAGTGGCCTGCTAATTCGATTGGTGCTGCAGGTACTTATGACTTCGAAATATCCATTTCCCCTCAGACTGGCGGAAATAATTTGATCAATTTCAACTTCCTAAAAACCGATGGTAGTTATGGATTCGCCCATTCCGTAACTGATGCAACTCCTGCATCTGACAAGTTCAATAATATCGCTTTCGCAATCAATAATTCGACAACGACTTCGATGTATATTGAGGCTGTCCAGATTGATAAGGGTGAATCGATTAGTGTAGATATTAAAGAGGGAACGAAGTTGCCAACAGTCTACGCTCTGAGACAGAACTATCCGAACCCGTTCAACCCAACGACGATGATCGAATTTGACCTGCCGAAACAGAGCGACGTCAAATTGGTTGTCTACGATATCATGGGACGTAAGGTTGCGGAACTGGCATCCGGAAAGCTGAATGCCGGCTACCACAAGCTCAACTTCAATGCCGCACATCTCGCCTCTGGTGTTTATTTCTATAAACTCCAGGCGGGTGATTTCGTCAGCATTAAGAAGATGATGCTTCTGAAGTAGCCCTGTCTGTTCTTGTATTATTCTGATAACTGCGAAGCAGCCTGTCCGTCAACGAAGGACAGGCTGCTTCTGTTAAACTCTCAAACGAGACGATGGACAACCAAAAAAAAGAAAATGGACATCTCGCATGAAAATAACAATTCCCCTGCTGTGGTCACTGTTTTCATTAATCTACTCCTGTGATCAAATCACCAATCGGACAGAAAGCACTCTCCCCTATTTGCGGAAACAGGGTTCAGCTACGCAGCTGATTGTTGATGGACAACCCTTTTTAATTCGGGGTGGTGAACTGGGCAATTCTTCTTTCACAAGCCTAGAGTATATGCAGCCGGTCTGGGCAAAACTGAATGCCATGCATCTGAATACGGTGCTGGCGCCGGTCTTCTGGGAATTGATTGAACCGGCAGAGGGCGAATTTGACTTTACACTATACGACCGACTTATCAAGGAAGCCCGCAAACACGACCTGAAGCTAGTGCTGTTATGGTTCGGCTCCTGGAAAAACAGCATGTCCAGTCACGCACCCGCCTGGGTAAAAAAAGACCAGGCAAGATTTCCAAGAATAAAAGACGATCGGGGCAAGAGTCACGAAATATTGACCCCCTTCAGTGAAAACAATCTTCAGGCAGATTTGAAAGCATTTCAAGCCCTCATGAAACATATTAAAGCCATTGATGAGGAGCACCATACCATCATCATGATTCAGCCGGAAAACGAAATCGGAATGCTGCCCACCGCCCGGGATTACCACCTGCTGGCAAATCAAAAATTCCGGGAGGATGTTCCTGCGGAGCTGATTGAATACCTAAGAAAGAACAGGAAAAATCTGGTACCCGAATTTCAGGAAGTCTGGGCGAAAAACGGTTATCGGGAGTCCGGAACCTGGGAGGAAATCTTCGGAAAAGGTCTGCATACCGACGAAATTTTCATGGCGTGGTATTTTGCCAAATATACCAATGCCATCGCTGCGGCAGGCAAAGCGAGCTATCCACTACCCATGTACGTCAATGCGGCACTGATCCGTCCCGGGTATCAACCCGGACAGTATCCCAGCGCCGGACCTCTCCCCCACCTCATGGATATCTGGAAAGCGGCGGCACCGGCAATTGATTTTCTGGCGCCGGATATCTATTTTAAGAACATCGAATACTGGTGTGACCTCTACACCCGCCAGGAAAATCCGCTTTTCATCCCGGAGCACCGTTTTGACAATATGGCAGCTACGAAAGCCGCCTTTGTATTTGGTCATTATGAAGCCATCGGCTTCTCCCCTTTTGCCATCGAATCCACCGCCAATCCGGAAAATGAACCGTTAGGGAAAGTCTATCATTTAATCGCTCAAATGACCCCCATCATTACAGCCAGGCAGGGACAAAATAAAATTGATGGCGTGCTCTTCGACAAAAAAAATCAGGCGACTCTTTTACGGTTTGGCGATTACGAGTTCACGGTGCGGCACAGCTATACCCTTGGCTACGAGGAAAATGCAAAAAACGATGAGTGGGAAACAACCGGCGCACTGATTGTCCAAACAGGTACAGACGAATTTTATCTCGCCGGCTCCGGTGTCGTTATCACCTTTGCGAATGTAATAAATCCCGCATTGAACGTCGGAATTTTAAAAGCCGAAGAGGGCAGATTCGAGAATAGTAAATGGAAAGTCATCCGGCATTTGAACGGTGATCAGACGCACCAGGGACGTCATATTCGGATATTGCACGGTGATGGATTCGCCATTCAAAGATTTGAACTGTACAATTATGAATGAGGCGCCGTCATTACGATTCCTGAGCCTGTATCCATGATAGATTTTATTATTTATTTTCAAGACAATTTACGGAAGGCACTTAGCGCTGCAGGATACTGCGCCATGAATCGGACTAAGCCGGAGATTCCCAAAGGATGGACCTAAGTGAGTATCAAAATGCAATAAAATGGAATTAATATGGAACGTAAAATCATCAAAATAATAACTGTAACAGCGCTTCTCTGGCTGCAAAATTCTACGTCACTTTTCGCTCAAATAGTTACAATTAATGCCGGCAGTCATCAGATTATCAATTGGGAAAAGACACACTCTGCCCAACTCAAAGGAAGCGTCGTCCCAAAAGAAACTGAAGTAGAATGGTCATGCTCGCAGAATTCCGACGTTGTTTTTAAGGATGCTTCAAGCCCGGTGACCGAAGTTACTTTCCCCCGCCCCGGTTATTATCTATTAACTCTTAGCGCTGAAAATTTGCACAGCGGTTCGGTAATTGTAAACGTTTTTACACCGAATGCATATAAGCAAAGACTTTCTGACCTGATGAATTTAATGACTGTTGAAGAGAAGATCAATCAGCTAACCAATGAAACTGATGCGATTCCCCGGCTGGGAATTCCTAAATACAATTATTGGAGCGAAGCCCTGCACGGAGTACTGGCAGGCGGCGCAACTTCATTTCCGCAAGCTGTGGCAATGGGCGCCACCTGGGACCCCGAACTTTTATACCGTGTTGCTTCCGCCATATCCGATGAAGCCCGGGCTTATAATAGTAAGTATGGAAAAGGTTTATCTTACTGGAGCCCGACTATTAATATTGCCCGTGACCCGCGCTGGGGCAGAAATGAAGAATCTTATAGTGAAGACCCTTATCTCTTATCACGAATGGGTGTTGCATTTGTTAAAGGGATGCAAGGCGACCACCCCTACTACTTAAAAACAGTCGCAACACCGAAACACTTTCTTGCCAACAATGAAGAAGAACGCCGTCATACCGGTTCTTCGAATGTTGATATGCGCAGTATGTTTGAATATTACTTACCGGCATTTCAAAAAGCAATTGTTGAGGGTAAAGCATTTTCGATAATGGGTGCTTACAACGAAGTAAACCACGTCCCGAGCAATGCAAATATGTTTTTAATGACCGATCTGTTAAGGCGCAACTGGGATTTTGAAGGATATGTTGTTTCGGACTGCGGCGCAATCAATGATATGTTAAACGGGCATCACTTTTTTGAAACCGGAGCCGAAGCTGTTGCCAGAAGTATCCTCGCAGGCTGTGATCTGAATTGCGGTCAAGCCTATCGTCAATATCTACAGGACGCTCTCAATGAAGGTATGCTGACAGAAAAAGACCTCGATCGTGCGTTGGAGAGAGTCCTTTCAGCGCGTTTTCGTCTGGGTGAATTCGATCCGCCTGACGCAGTGCCGTACAGTTCAATTGAAGATGATAAACTCGACAGTAAAGAGCATCGTGAACTGGCACTTGAAGCAGCGCGGAAATCAATGGTCCTTCTGAAGAACAACGGGATTTTACCGTTACAAAAAGATAAAATTAAAACGATTGCCGTTATTGGTCCGAATGCTGCAGAAGCTCAGTTGGGTATTTACAGCGGCTTCCCAAATATTCTGGTCAGTCCGCTTGAAGGAATAAAAGATAAAGCCGGCGCACTGGGAATTAAAGTAGATTATACTTTGGGATGTGATTTGGGTGGCGGATTGCTGAGACCTATTGATCCCGAATATTTTACGGAAGTTGAAGGCACGGATAAAAAAGGAATGAAAGGTGAGTACTTTAATAACATGACATTATCCGGTGAACCCGTTATGACCCGGATTGATTCGACTATCAATTTTAGTTTCGGGTCTAATTCACCTGCCCCCGGAATTCCGGCAGATCAGTTTTCCGTACGCTGGACCGGTAAAATAATTCCTCCCGATATTATTTATCATATCGGCACCAGTTGCGATGATGGGTCACGTTTATATCTGGACGGGAAATTAATTATTGATGATTGGATTGAACACGGTGAAAAACCTGTCGGAGCGGAAGTCAAACTTATCCCGGGAAAAGAGTATGCAATAGTGTTCGAATATTTCGATAATTCGTTGGGTGCCGCAGCAAGATTAACCTGGGACCTTGGTCAAAAAGATTTTACGAAAGCTAAAAAAGTCGCCGCCAATAATGATGTCGTGATTCTCGTCCTCGGTACTTCACCCGGTCTTTCCCAGGAAGAACTTGACCGGAAGGAAATTGAATTGCCTCAGGTTCAAAGAGATTTGATTGAAGAAGTTGCATCCGTGAATCCAAATATTGTCATTGTACTGGTCAACGGCGGACCCGTTGCACTTGCCGGAACAGAAACCAAAGCGGCAGCAATTGTTGAAGCCTGGTATGCCGGCGAATTCGGCGGAACAGCCATTGCAGACGTATTATTCGGTGATGTGAATCCCGGTGGTAAACTTCCCCAAACATTTTATTCCTCTACCCAGCAGCTCCCACCTATGTCTGACTATGATATTATTAATAATCCCCGTACTTACATGTATTTCGATCAGCCTGTTTTATATCCATTCGGACACGGACTTTCATACACTCAATTCGAATATCGTAATTTAACACTCAGTTCCGCTAACATTAAGAAGAATGGTGAAATTGTAATTCAATTTACCGTACAGAACACAGGTAAAATGAAAGGCGATGAAGTTGCCCAGGTTTATGTACATTCAAAGGATGCATCAATAAAAGTACCGCTAAACCAATTAAAAAGGTTTGAAAGAGTGACACTTTTACCGGACGAAAAAAGAAGGCTCTCTTTTAAAATACCTGCCTCCGAACTTAGTTTTTACAGTACCAGGACAAACGAATTGGAAACAGAACCGGGGAAATGGGAAATTCAGGTTGGTAGTTCTTCCAGGGATATACGATTAAAAAAGACTTTTAGCATTGAGTGAGATAAAAAATATTCAAAACCTTCAACATAAAAAAAGTGTCAAAATATTAATGCTTTAACTAATAAAATACAATCATGAGGAGCAGGATGACAAAGAAAAGGTTTTTCAAAACCTGTGAAAAGACCGGAAAAATCACAGGTTTGAAATTTGAAAGTAAATGGTATTACTACCTCGGATTTCCGTTTTGGGGGATTTTAGCGACATTGTGGATTTTAATTCGGGTCATCCCCAAACCCAGCCGCCTGAGTTATCCCTGTATGAAAATCGCTATTCCGATTTCCGGTTCATTTTTTGTTTTTTTGGGTGGACTACTGACGTCTGTCTTATCATTTCATAAAATAAAATCATTATTCAGAAAAGAAAAAGCAAGTGTCGTGCTGGTGTCTTTACTATGCATTGTTTGTCTGATTGGCATTGCTGTCATGGTATCGAGCTCGAGTCAGCCCGGATATGCCGGGTATGCCACTATCCAGCAGGAACCCAACAATCCCATGGGAGAAGCACAAGGCTATTATCCCGGACGCGTCGTTTGGATACACAATGCTGATGCAACCGATGAGGAACTCACCAATCAAGCCATTTGTGATGGCGACGGCTGGTTCAAGCCCGAGCATAATAATCAGGAGGTTGTTGATGCAATGCTCGATCAGGCTGTCAAGGAAATCACCGGAGAGACCGATGTTGCCAGCGCCTGGGATAAGATATTCAGATATAATAACGCAAAAAGAGGAAAAGGTGATATCGGATATCAGTTTGATCAAAACGAGAAAATAATGATAAAAATCAACCGAACCAGCGCCTGGGGAATGGGCGGCTGGAATGCAAATATTTCCGATGATTTTACCCGGGGCAATAATATGTACTTTGGCACGTCGGAAACCTCACCCCAGCTGGTTTTGTCCCTTTTACGGCATTTGGTCAATGTAGTCGGGATCGAACAGGCTAATATCTATATCGGTGACCCCATGAAACATATCTATAAGGCTGATTATGATCTTTGGAAACCTGAATTCCCCAATGTTCACTACCTGGATCATGATCGAACAGATCTGGGCAGAGAAGTGGCGGAGGAAGGCGATTCTGTTATATATTATTCGGACCGCGGCGGAGTGCTGAGAACAGGCAGCTGGGGCAATATGGCGTTTGGTGATCCCGTTTATCAGGATCATTTTTACAAAATTTTTGAAGAATGCGAGTATCTGATAAATCTCCCGACTTTGAAAGGGCATCGTCGCGCAGGTATTACGATGTTTGCGAAAAATCATTTTGGTTCGCATACCCGTGAAAGTGCCATACATCTTCATATGGGTCTGGTATGTCCCGATGAACCGGGTGTCATTCCTGCAAACGAACGTCATGAATATGGTATGTATCGGGTGCAGGTTGATTATATGGGGTGGAAATTGATCCGGGAAAAAGCGCTGATTTATCTGATGGATGCTTTATGGTCCGCAGGACATGAAGTCATTCAGCCGTCCAAATGGAAAACCGCGCCTTTTCATGATGATTGGAGTTCTTCCATTTTTATTTCCCAGGATCAGGTGGCGATCGAATCGGTCGGCTATGATTTTCTCAGATACGAGTACACCCAGGAACGGCATCCGAATCTGACGTATGCGCAAATGCAGGGCGCCGACGATTATTTGCACCAGGCGGCTGATTCCGTTAACTGGCCTACAGGTCTGATCTATGACCCGGAAAACGACGGGACTCCCATTCCATCCTTGGGTGTTCATGAACACTGGAACAATCCCGTGGATAAAGAATACTCTGGGAATCTGGGACTGGATGCCGGGATCGAACTGTTGACCCGGGATGCTTCTAATGTTACTCAGGATGATACCGTCATCGTGCATCATGTTGCCGATGTGCCGATCGTTGATGGAAATGCCGATGATGCCTGCTGGGGTCAAACAGACTGGCAGGAAATCGGACAGACCTGGATACCCTACGATGCCTTTATCCTTTCTGACGATTTTACCGGACGATATAAATGCGTCTGGAACAGCGACAGCAACCGGGTCTATTTCCTGGTGGACATTATAGACGATGTTCTTGTGGACGGTTATCAGGTCGGTGACGGCGGGTATTACACATACGATGTTCTCGTACTGTTCGTGGATGAAGACCATTCCGGCGGACTGCATCAGCAGGGTCAGGGTGCCCAGAACTCAGAAAATGCGTTTGCCTATCACATCAATGTGAATTTCCCGGGAGAAGATAACACAACTCATGAAATGGTCGCTATGGATCAGTTCGAATGGAACCAAACCGTAAATTACGCCGATCATTTCCCAGACTTTGCTTTGAAGCAGTACCGTCACAAAAATATTTATGAATTTTCACTACAGATGTATAGTGATGATCTCGACATTGATCAGCCGGAAGCATCACTGGTAAACCTGACTGAAAATAAAATTATCGGATTTTCCATGGCTTATTGTGATAACGATGATCCCGCTGAGTTTCCCAAAACCCGGGATAATTTTTTCGGATCGGTAAATGTTGCCCATGAGGATTCAAACAACCATTGGATCAACTCCAGTGATTTCGGAAACATGAAATTAGTGGATACAACCAGCAGTGTCGGTATTGCCGATAGAGATGAACGTACCATCTCCTCGGATTACAGACTGTCTCAGAATTATCCCAACCCGTTTAATGCAACTACGACGATTCAATATTCCATTCCGCGCTCAGATTATATATCAATAAAAGTATTTGATCTACGGGGTCAGGAAGTGGCAACCTTATTCGAGGGCAGACGTATGGCAGGTAACTACGTCGTTACCTTCGATGGAAGCGAATTAGCCAGCGGGATCTATTTTTACCAGTTGAAATCAGAAAGGTTTAACCAGACAAGAAAATTTATGTTAGCTAAATAATTGTTATATGCGGCTTCATCCTTGATCAGAAAGGTTACTGTTTTGAATGGACTCATTTTCTATAATTAAGAGAGGAATGAAAACACGCATGGAAATATATTGTTGCCGACATTGGCGGGGATGTGGAAAATACAAGAGATCAAGGAATTTGAAATAATCGAAAAAATGAAAATGCAACGACTAACGATTTTATGGTTTCTTCTTTCGGCTCTCATATATCCTATGGAGAAGTCACAATATTCCGATTATCCGATATCAGCCGTCAGTATCAAAGATATCTCTATCAACGATGACTTCTGGCTGCCGAAAATCGAGCTTATTCAGGATGTCACGATCCGGCATGCACTGGATAAATGTGACCAGGAAGGACGCCTGGAAAATTTTTTAGTGGCAGGCGGGAAAATGGAGGGCTCATATAAAGGTAAGATGCCTTTCGACGATACTGATGTGTATAAAATCATCGAGGGTGCTTCCTATTCGTTAATCAGCAAACCCAATCCCGAACTGGACGCTGTGCTTGACTCTGTAATCACCATTATCGAAACCGGTCAGGAGCCCGACGGATATCTGACGACCTGGTTTACGATTGACCGACAACATCCGCCCGCCTGGTGGGTAAAACCTTCGACTACGCGCTGGAAACATCTCGAAAGCAGCCATGAACTCTATAACAGCGGTCATCTGTTTGAGGCGGCGACAGCTCACTACCGGGCAACCGGCAAACGCAGCTTACTGGACATCGCCCTTAAAAATGCCGACCTGCTGGTTGAGAATTTCGAGCCCCGAAAATTACGCAAACCTCCGGGTCATCAAATCGTTGAAACGGGCTTAATACAGCTTTACCATATTACAAAAAATATTGAATACCTTGAACTGGCAAAATTTTTCCTCGATTTGAGAGGAGATTCAACTACGCACGCGCTGTATGGCGAGTATAGCCAGGATCACCTGTTGGTTACCCGGCAAACCGAAGCCGTTGGGCATGCCGTCCGGGCTCTGTATATGTATGCCGGCATGACCGATATAGCCGCCCTTTATCGTGATCAGAATTACCTTGGGGCTGTCCATAATCTCTGGGAAAATACTTATCATAAAAAAATGTACATCACCGGCGGGCTGGGTTCAAGACGCGAAGGAGAAGCGTTCGGCGATGACTATGAGCTGCCGAATCTGACCGCCTATAACGAAACCTGCGCCGCCATTGCCAGTGTTTACTGGAATCACCGCCTGTTTCGCTTGACGGGTCATTCAAAATATTACGACATCATCGAAAGAACCCTGTACAATGGCTTGATATCCGGGATTTCCCTGGACGGAAAGAAATTCTTTTATCCCAATCCCACCGAATCTGACGGAACGTATAAATTTAACATGGGCTCCTGCACCCGACAGCCCTGGTTCGACTGTTCCTGCTGCCCGACCAATCTGATCCGCTTTATTCCTTCAATTCCCACCTTGATTTATGCCGTCAGTGAAGACAGTCTCTATATGAATCTGTTTGTCGCAAGTCGTGCGCATCTGGTCATTGGCGGGCAAAAAGTCGGCATCACCCAGGAAACAGACTATCCCTGGGACGGTTACATTAATATCTCCGTTTATCCGGAAAAAAGAGCGAAATTTACCCTGAAACTGCGGCTTCCGGGGTGGGCTCAGGGTAGCGCTGCGACAGATGACCTGTATTCCTATTTAAATAAAAACTGCGCTGAGATTACGTTAAAAGTCAACGGGCAGGCAGAAAAAATTATCCTGAACAAAGGCTACGCTGAAATTACCCGAAAATGGAAGCCAAGTGATAAAGTCGAGCTGGTTTTGCCGATGAACATCAGAAAGGTGGTCACCAATGAAAAAGTCATCGAAAACAGGAATAAAGTTGCCTTTGAATATGGACCGATCGTCTATTGCGCCGAAGAGATTGACAACAGGCATATAGCGGATATTTCCATATCCGACGATACAGAGTTGAAAATGTTTGAAAAACGAATTCTGTCTGAAAGAGTGATGGCGATGCAGGGGAAAATTCACCAGAAAGAATTCACCTTGGTCCCTTACTATTTATGGTCCAACAGAGGTGTTGGAAAAATGAAAGTGTGGTTCCCGAGACAATGATAAAGTTTATTGATAATATCAGACTATTGAAATTCATTGCTGAAGTAATGGGATGGTTATGCTGGATAAATGTCCTATTGGGTCAGTCGGCGTCTTTTCAGACCTATATGAATCCGGTCATTCCCGGCGACCACCCGGACTGTACATTATCGCGAATAGGTAACGACTTTTATACCACCGGTTCGTCTTTTAATGTCACACCGGTAATCTATCACTCGACCGATCTGGTACACTGGGAAGCCATCGCCCAGCCGGTTAGCGCCGCCTGGACGAATTATGGCGACTCTCCGGGCGGCGGCTGCTGGGGCGGTCAGATGGTTTACTATAACGGTGAGTACTGGCATTTCTTCTCAAGAGCCAATACGATGCATTTTGTGAAAGCGCCAGATCCGAAAGGTCCCTGGAGCATGCCCGTTAAAATCAACAATCCTGCAACGCTGCCCTATGGTTTGGGATATGATAATTCCGTTTTTATTGATGATGACAATAAATGGTATCTGGTGGTAAAGAACGGCAAACCCAATAACGGCATTGTCGAGCTGGGCAATGATGGTCAACCCACCGGTGTGGTTTATGATTTGAATTGGTTGAATCCTGATCCGTCCTATCCCTATGGCTGGGCGGAAGGACCGGTGATATGGAAATACAATGGCTATTATTACTATTCGTTTGCCCGCGACCTGGGCGGCGGTCAAAAGGTCATGCGGAGTCAGACCCTGACAGCCGAGCAATCCGCCTGGGAAATGTTGGGCGACTTTTTCAACGAAAGTGATCCGCTAAAGTATACCTCCCTCTTTACCAGCCCGAATCACGCCTCCGCCGCTATATTGCTCGACGACAGCACCGCCTGGGTCGTTCACCCCCTTTACGCCAGGAGCGAATGGAAAGGTCAGGGACGCCAGGGTTTGTTAAACCAAGTCCGTTATGATGCCGATAACAGACCTGTCGCTGATTATCCGATCAACAGTCCGTTTACAGCACCGAACCTGCCAGACAGTGGGATTCCCTGGATGGTACCGCATTCGGATTTCTTCACTTCAGCGGAACTGCATCCGGAATGGTCGTTTCTGGGCTATACTCCTCAGGATAAATACTCGCTTACAGACCGTCCCGGTTGGCTGCTACTGACACCCAAGAATCGCGCCGCAGCCAATACGGTCATTAAAAATGACGGCGAACATAACTACACACTGATCACCAGGTTGGACTTTAGTGCTCAGTCTACCGCAGATGAGGCGGGGCTCTGGATCATGCGGGGCGATCAGACAATGGCTGTCAAACTGGTCAGCACCTTATCAGCTACAAACCAAAAAATCGTGGCTTTCAGCTATCAAGGTACAAAATATGAAACCGAAAACGGCATCGGCGATACATTGTGGCTCAAATTGATTCGGATCAATCACCTGATCGGCGGTTATTACAGCGCTGACGGGATTGACTGGACTGCTTTGGGTGAAGCCTTTGACATTTCCGAAATTGATTCCTATTCCGATTTTTCGACTTTTACCGGAACGCGGCAGGGGCTATATGTGAGGGGAGCGAATCCCGCCTGGTTTGATTTTTATATCTACCGGGATGCCTATACTCCGATTTTAGCCGAATGTCCGGCTAACCAGTATGGCATGTCTTTGTCCCGCCGAACCGATGGAATCGCCTCACTGGATATGATTCATAATAATGATTGGGCGCTTTATGCCGGGGTGGAATTCGGTAACACAGAATATCATAAGAGTCCCGATTCCCTTGAGTTTACGGCTTCGTGCGGTTCATCCGGGGGCATAATCGAAGTCTGGCTCGATTCACTGGACAGCGGGAACAAAATTGCCGAATGTAATATCACGAGTACCGGCAGCTGGACAAATTTCCGGCGTTTTGTGACAAATGTTACCACACCGGTGACGGGAAATCACGATATTTACCTGCAATTTAAAGGAACCGATACCGAAAAACTCTTTATGCTGAAATGGTTGACTTTTATAGATTGCCAGCCCGATACATCGGTGGGGACAATTGAGCCAGACCGGCTGCCCGGTGAATTTAAACTGCATCAAAATTTTCCCAATCCCTTTAATCCGACAACCATGATTCAGTATTCTGTTCCAGTGAAAGGTTTTGTTTCCTTAAAAGTATTCGATCTGGCAGGGAAAGAGGTGATGACTTTATGCGAAGGCAATTTTCCGGCGGGTCATTATACGGCGACCTTCGACGGGAGCGAACTTTCGAGCGGACTTTATTTTTATGTATTGCATGCCGGCAATGCTGTCCGATCCAAAAAAATGATTTTAATCAAGTAATCCGTGTAAACAGCAAAGGAAAATCTATGCCAAAAGTCTTTTTCAGAAGGTGGTCGAAAATTCCCAATCAGATCATTTCATTGTCCGTTTTTCTGCTTCCAATGTTATTTATCCTTCCTATAAAGGCTGAAATCATCACAGTTAACGGCAAGGTGACCACCGGCGACGCCGCCGTCCAGTACGTCCTGGTAATCTTCGAGGATGCCCTCGATACAACCCAGCGCTATACCACGGTCACAGACTTGCTAGGCAATTATCAGCTCGAACTGTCAACTACTGCAATGAAAATGACAAACGGTTTTCAAACCGGCTTTTATTTGGAACAAAATTATCCCAATCCCTTCTCCTCTGCAACTACCATTCAATATTCGCTCCAGCGGCGTACGGATGTCAATCTTACGATCTACGATCTGCTGGGAAGAGTCGTCCGGAAAATCGAGCCCGGTAACCAACCCGCAGGGATTCACTGGGTGCAATGGGACGGTCGTAACGGTTATGGTCAGCGGGTGGCAACCGGTCTCTATTTTTACCGGTTGGAAGCCGGCGATGAAGTAAAAGTCATGAAGATGGTCTACGATGGCACTGGCGGCGTTCACCGGATTTCTTCGATTCCTGCTTATCCGGTACAATCATCGAAACAACCTCTTAAGAAAAATTCGGCTCTGCAGGGTCGGAATTTTATTGTAAAAATCGCCAACTGTGATACCACTTATCCGCTGATCGAGCCGATTCAGTTCGAAAACATTGCAATTGCCCAGGATACAACGATCAATTTTACGGTATCGGCAATTCCTTCGGTAACGATTTATTCGGATAGTCTGCGGCAATATATCCGGGGCTTTGGGGCGGCGAACATCCTGCCCTGGCGACCGGATATGACCGACAGCGAAATTCAGAAAGCCTTTGGAACAGGCGATGGACAAATCGGTTTTTCGATGTTACGGCTGCGCCTGCCTTCTGACGAAACATCCTGGTCTTTCGATCAACAGGTAGCCACCGCAAAAAAGGCGTATAATATGGGCGTACTGATCTTTGCCTCGCCCTGGTCGCCCCCGGCAAGGATGAAAAGTAATAATAACACAACCGGCGGCTATCTTCTGGAAGAACATTATCAGGCTTTTGCGGATCATTTAAACTCTTTCATTGATTATATGGCGGATAATGAGGTTCCTTTATACGCCGTTTCCGTCCAAAATGAACCGGATGTTGAGGTGAATTATGAATCCTGCGACTGGAGTCCGGAACAGATGCGGAAATTTATGGCGGAAAATGCCGCTTCCATTAACACCAGAGTCATCGCCCCGGAATCGTTCCAGTTCCGGAAAAACATGTCCGACCCGATTCTGAACGACTCCGCCGCCTGTGCCAATCTGGACATCGTCGGCGGTCATATTTACGGTGGCGGACTGGAGCCCTATCCCCTGGCGGAAGAAAAGGGTAAAGAAATCTGGATGACCGAACACCTTGATACCGACGTCAGCTGGGATGCGGTTTTAAGAACCGGGAAAGAGATACATGACTGCATGAACGCCGGCATGAGCGCCTATGTCTGGTGGTATATCGTGCGGTTTTACGGTCCCATTTATGACGGCGAAATGGGAACCCAAAAAGGGGCGGTCTCTAAACGCGGCTATGTCATGTCGCAATATGCCCGCTTCGTGCGTCCCGGCTATCATCGGATTAAATGCCACGCCACACCGCAACGCTATGTCTATGTTTCAGCCTATAAAAGTGAAACAGGCAAACTCGTTATTGTTGCCGTCAATCAGAGCAGTTTAGCGCTTAATCAAACATTCATCCTGACCAATAACGATATAACAGCTTTGACTCCCTATACCACATCACAAATTAAAAATTGCGAACCGACAGACGAAATTGCCATCAGCAACAGACGCTGCATGGTTGTGCTGGAGCCTTCAAGCATTACCACCTTTGTATCGAAATAAAAACTGAAAGGAAATTTTCATGAGACGTTTTAAGATTATTATTGCAAAATTATTTAAACGCACGGCATTTTCGGTGGTCTTCATTCTCCTCTTTTCCCTTGCAGCCAATGCCCAATCGGACACCATCGAGACCAACGTCCCAGCCCTGAAGGACATTTATGCCAACGATTTTTACATTGGCTGCCTCCTCTCCTACCCGCATATCGGTTTGCCGGACGATCCCTATGTTCCGGAAACCTATATCGTCGCTCCCAACGGCGGCTATCTGATCAAATTCCACATGAACAGTATGTCGCCGGGCAACAATATGAAACCGCAGTACACCGTGGATATCAGCGCCAGCGCCGCCGCCTACAGCGCCGCATCCGCTACCGATAAGGATTCTGTTGACACCCATCCAATTGTCAATTTTAACGGAAATCTGATCGCACAACTCGATTGGGCGCAGCGGCAGGGCTTCACATTTCGCGGACATACTTTGGTCTGGCATAATCAGCACCCGGGTACGGCTTTTTTCCGAACCGGCTATTCCAGCAGCGGTGCCCGTCTGTCAAAAGAAAAAATGAACGAACGGCTGGACAACTACATCAAAGAAGTGATCCGTCTGCTGCATGAAGGCTGGCCAGGTTTACTGTCGGCAATGGATGTAGTCAATGAAGCCGTCAATGACGACGGTACCGATCGAATCACCAACAACGAATGGTACACGACCTATGGGGATAACAGCTTCATCATGAAAGCATTTGAGCTGACCCGCAAGTGGACCGAATATTACGGCGAAGATCAGATAAAACTGTATTATAATGACTACAACACCCACCTTCCGGCAAAAGCAGACGGAATTGTACGGATCTGCACACCGATCTATGAAGCCGGTTATCTGGACGGTATCGGTATGCAGGATCACGACGGGTACAACTATCCCACCGCCGAGCAATGGATTGCCTCCTATGATAAATTTGCGGCAATCAGCACTGAAATTGCCGTCACGGAACTGGACGTCAGACCCAGCAACGATACCGCAACCCGCTGGGCGACACAAGCCAATCAATACGCCGCTCTGTTTAAATGCTTTGTCGAGCGCAGCATGTTTTCCGGTCGCGGCAAGCTCATCAGCGTTTCCAAAGATGGTCTGAACGACAAATATGCTTTCGTTGCCGATGCTTCACTCTGGGACGATAATAACAAATGTAAACCGGCTTTTTATGCCGTCGTGAATGTCGGTAATTATTATAATATACTGGATTCGCTAATAACCGCTGCTGACTCCCTGCACGAATCGGACTACACCATCGAATCATGGTCAGATTTCAGCGCATCGCGAACCTATGCCCGGGATGTCATGAATCGCAATTATTCCTATCAGGTATCGGCGGCGGACACCCTGGCAAAAGCCTGGGCGGAGCTGAGTCAATCAATTGATAATCTGATCAGTCTGCAGAAGCTGGAATCCATGAAGCCGGTTATCGTGGAAGCCGAATCCGGTGACGTGGGCAGTGAATTCAACATCTTGCAGGATGGTTCCATCAATTATGTAAGCATCCAGACCAATTCAACCGCCTATAATCCCGGCAGTCCGGCGCGGATGATATCCTATGAAATTACCTTCCCCGATACCGGCGTTTATGACCTTTTCGCCCGCATACGGGTCGGATCCGGCACCTATGATGATGACAGCTTTTTCTATGGTAACGGATTTGGCGAAAAGGACTGCGCTGTGGACAGTGAATGGATTTTTGTCAACGGTTTGGCGGCAGCTGGGTTCGCAAGTCCGGCGGATGTGGTATTCGAAGCCGGCGGTCTGGGCTCCGGTGTCTGGAAATGGCTCAATCTTTCACAAAATGCCTATCAAGGAAGTATTACCGCCACCTTCCATGTGGAAGATTCCTTGACGAGAACTTTTCAGATCGGCGCCCGGGAAGACGGTCTCGATATTGACAAACTGGCTTTCGGCAAATCGAGCCTCTACTTTACGGTCGAAAACCTTGATAACCACGAACCGGGTTCTGTGGAATGGCCGTATGAGAATGTCTGGGAAGGTCCTCCGCTGGCTTCCAATCAGCCAAAGTTTGTGGGAAATATTTACAGTTCTTCACAGGTAGAAAATTTTGCCGCGTACTGGAATCAGGTCACACCGGAAAACGCCGGCAAATGGGGCAGCGTCGAAGGCACCCGCGATGTCATGAACTGGAGTGGTCTTGACGCCGCCTATAACCTGGCAAAGGATAACGGCTTTCCATTCCATTTTCATGTGCTG
>DSAS01000068.1 GCA_011046365.1 Fidelibacterota bacterium | reverse complement strand
TGAAATCCGGAGCATAGACCAACTAAAACAAGCCAACTCCGCAGGAGTTGAATGTGAATAACTTTAGGTGCAACCCGGTGAATAAGTTCAAAAAGCCCCCAACCGGCAACCCCAACGGGGTTGAATGTCAATCCAACCAGGTTGGAATTAGACGAGAAAATGGTTATCGGTTACGCCGTGGGAACGGCGTAACCAGTGTGAAACCTCATCCAATTTCAAACATGCATTTCAACTAACTTTTGGATATGTCCACCAAAGATTCCAAATTGTACAAAATATCTTTCATTTTTCCAGTTATTGTAATGACAATTGCGCTATTGGATATATTGCCATCAATTACCTTTTTAATATTAACTAAAAAGCCTGACGTCATAGCAGACTTTACGACTTATTTTATAAATGGTAGCTATGTTTTGCGGATGGTCTTAATTTATATCGTCTTTTTGTGGATCATTTTCGCGGGTCTGTTTTTCTTGATAAAATATATTAAGAGGAGAATAGATAACTCCGGAAATGCCTTCTAGCTGCCCGCAACGGCTCGGTATTAAAAAAAAATCCTGTCGAAGCAACCGTAATTATTCCGTTTCAGGGCGGCATTGATTAGGTCAAGGTTAAAATAATCGGGCAGAAAATCCTCTCCGATCCATTCCATCGTATCATCATAATCGGGATGCTGCGGGTTTTCCATAATCTCAAGGATTCTACTATATCCCCAGACACCGCCGCAATCTTCCGGCGGACAGGCTCTTTTGCCTTTTAGACAGACCGGATGTTTTAAACGTGTAGCAGCATTTAAGATTTTTTCAAGCCGAATTTCATGTTCCCAGCCGTCACCAAAATCGTACTCATAAAGCATCTTATCGCCCTCAAAAAGGAGCAATTCGTTGATTTTTATTCCGGTGTAATCAATATCATCGAACCACAACAGATCATCTTCGGAAGGGATCGTGAATCTGGTATCATCCTTGATAAATTGGTGCAAATGACAATTTCCCCAGCCCATCGTCGTCTGAAGGATTCTGTGAAAATCCGATAGCAGGGTATCGGCGGAGACAAGCACCCGGCGCCAGATGCGCGGCTTGGAGTACTTTAACAGTATATGGATTTGAAATATTTCGCTGCTCATTTTTAACCTCTCTCGCTTAAATCGCCATAATATACAGATTCTGCCCGCCGATGGATTCAACCATCAGTGCTTGGAATTGTAACCGTCTAAGGATGCCGCGCAGTTCCCTGACCCGGATGCGATGTCCGACAGGCGGACCATGCAATTTAAACCGAACTGGCCATTCCAGCGCCATGACATGCCTGCGGGCAACCCGTTTTGCCTCAGCAAGCGCAAGACACAAATCGCCGGCTTCGTGCAGACTGTGCGCATAAAACAGCAGATCGAAAGATTTCTCACGAAAAGGGAGCCGCTCCAGCCGAGCGACATTAAATCTGCCGCCGAGAACATACGCCCGCGCCGCCGCAATCATCTCGGGATTCAGGTCAATCCCGATCACAGTTAGTCCCTTTTTTAAAAACGCCTCCGCGAATACCCCGCTGCCGGTTCCGCAATCAAGAACGGTTTTGAAATCGTCCTGCTTCAGACAGAGCTCAACGACCCGTTCCACCTGCATTACCTGAAGACGCTCCGCCCGGCGCAGGCGCGCAACAGAGCCGTTGTATACTTTAGTGTTCATTACCGCTGATTTTCGCCGCCATATTCCGACCTAACTGCCGGCACTGCTCCAGAACATCCGTTGACGGTCGTTGCTGGGCTTCAACCACCGGTTCGACCAAATCCCACCTGGTACGTTCGGCAAATTGCCGCAGATATTTTACACCGCCGCCACTCCAGCCGTAAGACCCGAAAATGCCCAAGGCCCTGTTTTTCAGCTGCTTGGCTTCGAGCAAGTCAGTCAGATGTTTCATGGTAATCAGCGGATTCATGTCGTAGGTGACGCTGCCGAGAATAATTCCCTGATAGCGCCAGCAATCCTTCAGCA
The DNA here is from genome assembly GCA_011046365.1 of Fidelibacterota bacterium. Lineage (GTDB taxonomy): Bacteria > Fidelibacterota > UBA2242 > UBA2242 > UBA2242 > B118-G9. The sequence continues at coordinate 15,439 of DSAS01000068.1, read as the reverse complement.
TGTAGGAGATATGGGTCCGGGAAACGTCGTGCATCCGGATTCCCCGGATGCCGCCCTCAACCAAACCCCGTGAGACCGCTTCCGCCATCTGCTTCGTATTGCCATACATCGAGGCATAAGCCAGCACAACTCCCCGCTCGCTTTCATACCGGCTCCAGCGGTCATATTGATCAATAATCAAGCCGGGATTCGTCCGCCAGACGGGACCGTGAGTCGCAGCAATTATTTTGATATCCAGTCCCTTCAATTTGTCAAAGGCTTTCTGAACCATGGGACTGAATTTGCCGACGATATTCGAATAGTAGCGCAGGGTTTCGTCTTCGTAGTAATCCACATTGACCTCGTCATCGAAAAGTCCGCCGGTCAGCGCACCGAATCCACCAAATGCATCGCCGCTGAAAAGCAGTTTGTCCCGAACAGCGTAGGTCATCATGGTTTCCGGCCAGTGCACCATAGGTGTCAGATGAAAGGAAAGTTTATGTTCACCCAGATCGAGTGTATCGCCGTCATTAATGACCTTGACATTCCGCCGGATCCCGTAATAGCCTTCCAGATATTCAATTGTTTTGGCATTGCCGACGATGATAATTTCCGGGTACATCCGGGCAATAATTTCGATCGCCCCTGAGTGATCCGGTTCCATGTGGTTGATGATCAGGTAGTCTACCGGCTTTCCGGTACCGATCAGCGCCTTGATTTTGTCCAGTAGTGACGGCGTGTAGCAATTTTTCACCGTATCAATTAAGGCAACTTTTTCATCGTCAATCAGATAGGCGTTATAAGAGATGCCTTTTGGCAACGGCCAGAGCGCCTCAAAAATATCGGTTTCCCGGTCATTAACGCCGACCCACCAGGTCTTTGCAGAGATTTGAATTGGTTTATTCATTGAGTACCTGCCTTTCTGATAATATTCCGGCTTAAATTTATATCAGGATTCGCTTTTAGGGCATATAAATCGGTGCGCCGGGACCGATGGGCAGCCCCAGCAGCATCCAGATGACCAGTAAAATGATCCAGGCAATTGTCAAAAATACGGTATAGGGCAACATCGTCGCGATGATGGTTCCCAGTCCGGCTTTTTCATCGTATTTCTGGGCAAAGGCAACAATCAGCGCAAAATAGCTCATCATCGGCGTAATAACGTTGGTCACCGAATCTCCAATCCGGAAAGCCGCTTGCGTGATTGCCGGATGGTAGCCCAGCAGCATAAACATCGGCACAAAAATCGGCGCCATGATCGCCCACTTGGCGGAAGCACTGCCCATGAACAGATTGATGAACGCCGAAACGAAAACAAAGGCAACCACCAGACCAATTCCGGTAAATCCGATGGACTCCAGCAGCTCCGCTCCCTTGATGGCGATCATTACACCGATTTTGCTCTTTTTAAAATAAAAGACGAACTGAGCGGCGAAAAAGACCAGGACGATATAGCTGCTGAGCCCTTTCATGGAATTGGTCATGTGTTTGATGGCATCCTTGTCGTTTTTTACCGTACCGACGACAATTCCGTAGACCATACCGGGAATGAAGAAAAAAACCAGGATTCCGGTAATTAATCCAGTCATGAAGGGCGATTTCAGGATGGAATGAGTAACCGGGTCGCGCAGCAGTGCATTATGCGGCACCGTCAACACCAGAAACAGGGCAACGGTGAACAGCGCAGCGATTCCCGCCCAGCGCAGCCCTTTCTGTTCATTAGCAGCGATGGTGTCGAACTTTTCCAGTTCACCCTCGTATTCTCCAAGCCGCGGCTCGACAAACTTTTCCGTAATCCAGGTGCCCAAAATGGTCACCATAAATGCCGATGCCATCATGAAATAGACATTGATTGCGGCACTCAGGTGCATATCGGGATCTATGATATTCGCCGCCGATTCTGTCAAACCGGACAAAATCGGGTCAATGGTACCAATCAGAAAATTGGCGCCAAAGCCGGCGGATACACCGCAAAACGCCGCCGCCAATCCGGCTAAAGGGTGCCGCTTGACCGCCGCGAATACCATTGCTCCCAGAGGAATCAGAATCACGTACCCGGCGCTGGACGCCAGATGTGATAAAACCCCCGCAGCGACCACCGCCGCCGTAATCAGGCGCTTTGGTGCGGCGGTTACCAGATGTCTCAGCAGCGCCGTCAGCAAACCGGAGCCCTCCGCCACACCGACGCCGATCATGGCGACCAGCACAATGCCCAGCGGAGGAAAATTAACGAAATTATCCGTCGCACTGGACCAGATAAACCGAAAACCGTCACCGCTCAGCAAGTTAATCACCCGGATCGTCTCACCAGTACCCGGATGAACAGCCGTCACACCCATGCGGTTGATAATATATGAAAAAATCAGGGTCAGCAGGGCAAAAATTGCAAACAGCGTCACCGGATGGGGCAGTTTGTTACCGATTTTTTCGATGATATCCAGCGCTCTGAGACTGAAGGGGCGTTTGGTAGGGTCTTTTTTCCATTTGAAAAATCGCCCGAACAGTCCCGCTTTTTTCACGTCCTCTTTTACCGGCTCTTGATCCGCCATTCAATACTCCTAATTTTACTAAAACTCACTTTAATTATTTAAGTTATAAAATACTGCCTATGATACAAAACATCACGCAAAAAACAAAAACTGTTTTGACCCCGCTGACAGTCATTTGAATTCGGGATTGCGAATAACCGAAATCCCCGTATATTACCCACATGAAAAAGCGACTTTATCAGGCAATTATATTCGACCTCGACGGAACTTTGATTGATTCCAGTCACGATATCATTTCCTCCGTGAATCTGACTTTGGAACACTTCGGATTCAAGAAAATCGAGTATGAAACCGGTTTTCACTTTATCGGTGATGGTATTCGTATGCTGGTAAAAAGAGTCCTGGCTTATATTCAATCCGGCAAGCCGGACGCTGATGTGGACGGCACCCTGCTTGACCGGGCTGACGAAATCTTCCGTAAAATGTACAGGGAGCACATGCTGGATACAACGGTGCCTTATCCTTTTGTGGCTGAAACCCTCGAACACCTCGCTGAATATCCCCTGGCGGTCATTTCAAATAAGGCGTTTGTCTATACGCAAGCAATTTTAAAGCATTTTGGAATGGATTCCTATTTTCAATTGATCCTCGGCGGCGATTCATTGCCTCAAAAGAAACCGCACCCGCAACCTCTTCTACATGCCGCCGGTCAGTTCCACATCGAGTCGCAGCACTGTCTAATGGTCGGCGACAGCGAAAAGGATATCACGGCAGCCAAAAACGCCGGTATGCCGGTCTGCGCCGTCACATACGGATTATCCTCCAAAGTAACCCTCCGAGCACAGAATCCCGATTATCTGATCGATCACATGACTGATTTATTAACAATAGTTACTTGAAAAATTGCGGTTTAGACGTTGGACTCGTTGAACTGAATCTCCAGCTGACGCCGCCCGGTCTGCATTTTTCGCAGCGACACACCAGCCTGCGCAAACATGATTTTTGAGGCTTTCACCTCATTGGAATCCCGATATTTATCCGACAGATAGACGACCTCCCTGATGCCCGCCTGGATGATCGCCTTGGCACACTCGTTACAGGGAAAGAGCGCCACATAAATGGTCGCATTTTTCAGATCTCGGGAGATGCTGTTCAGAATGGCATTCAGTTCGGCATGGCAGATATAGGGATACTTGGTATCCAGAAATTCGCCCTCCCGGTTCCAGGGCAATTGATCATCGGAGCAGCCGGTGGGAAAACCGTTATAGCCGACACCAACGATCTTTTTATCCCGGTTGACAATGCAGGCACCTACCTGCGTATTGGGGTCCTTGCTGCGCTGCGCGGACAACAGCGCCACACCCATGAAATACTCATCCCAACTGATATAATCCCGACGTTTCGTGACCTTTTCCACCGCACTCTCCCTTTATATACGCTGCAAATATAAACAGAATAAACGGCAAATTCCAAATATCTATTCTGTTCCGACTCCCGCTGATATATCTTAATTAATTAAATATGCGCCCCCGAATCTTGTTGCTATTCTTAAATAATATATTTTATATTAGCCTTGCAATGAACATTAATTAAGTATTCAGAGGTTTTTATGTTTGCTTCGGTGGAAGAATTGTCGGCGTATCTCCGTAAAAAGGAGGTCGGTTTTATTGATTTAAAATATGTTGATTTTGCCGGTGGTCTTCATCATATCACCCTCCCCGCAGCACAATTTGATAAAAAGATTGTCGAACACGGGATCGGGTTCGACGCCTCATCAATGCCGGGTTATAAGACCATTGAATCCGGCGATATGGTCCTCATCCCGGACCTGGCGACCGGTTTCGTTGATCCATTTTTCGAGCACAAGACTGTCAGTTTCTTTTGTAATATCGCCGAAGCCGATACAAAAAAAAGATTTTCCCGCGACCCGCGCTATATCGCCACCCGGACTGAAGAATATCTGGTATCTACAGGAATCGCCACCGAAAGCCGCTGGGGACCTGAGTTTGAATACTATATTTTCGATTCGGTGGAATATCGTAACGATCCCTTTTTTACTTACTTTAAAATCCGATCCGGCGAGGCAGCCTGGAACTGTTATCTTGACGGCAATAAAAAAGATGGCTATCAGATGTTCAACCATCAGGGCTATCATGCCGCACCGCCCTATGATGAACTCCATAATGTCCGCTCGGAGACTGTCCGAATAATGGAAGCGTGTGGCATTCCGGTAAAATATCACCATCATGAAGTCGGCAGTTCCGGACAGATTGAAATCGAGATTGATCTCGACCGACCGCTGAAAATTGCCGACTCGGTTATTCTCGGTAAATACATTATTAAAATGACAGCCAAAAAATACGGGAAAACCGCCACCTTTATGCCCAAACCGCTCTATAATGAGCCCGGCAGCGGAATGCACTTTCACCAGCATCTTTTCAAAAACGGCAAACCGCTGTTTTATGATCGGAAAGGCTATGGCGGGCTCAGTCAGCTCGCTCAATCTTATATCGCCGGAATACTTAAACACGCGCCAGCCCTGACGGCTTTGACGAATCCGTCCACTAACTCCTATAAACGTCTGATTCCCGGTTTTGAGGCACCGGTGGCGCTGTTTTTCAGTCTCGGCAATCGCAGCTCGGCGGTCCGGATTCCGAAATACGCCACCGCTCCATCCGACAAGCGGATTGAATATCGTCCACCAGACGCCAGCTGCAATCCCTACCTGGCGATGCCTGCCATGCTGCTCGCCGGTATTGACGGGATTCAAAAAAACCTGGATTTGACGAAAGAGGGCTTCGGTCCCTATGATATTAATCTGTTCGCGCCGGAAAATGCAGCCATTCTGGCAGATATCAAATCAATACCCACTTCCCTCGAAGCGGCACTGGAACATCTCGATGACGACCGGGAGTTTCTAAAAGCGAGGTCAATCTTTTCTGACGACATGATTGACGCCTGGATTCGTTACAAAACACAAAATGACATCGTCAACAACTGCAATCGTCCGACCCCTTATGAATATTTACTCTATTATGGCGTCTGAAAGATGCCATCCGACGGTTTGTGAATTAATCCGGTTCGTTGTAAATTTGAACTGTAGTAAAAATATGAAATATTAATCACAATTTTAGAGCACTTTATCAAGAAATCCGTGAATTGCTTTACAATACAGAGAGGTTATCATGCAAAAAATGATTGGAGTAATGCTGATGCTGGTGTTGTTTAATTTATTCAGCCAGCAGGTTCTATCACAAACCCGGGATCGGGCGGAAATTCCCGATCAGTACAAATGGGATTTGAGCGATCTCTACCCCTCCGATGAGGCGTATCATAAAGCCAAGGAGGAGACGGTTAAAAAATTCGACGGCATTCTTGAATTCAAGGGCAAACTCACCAAATCACCCGCTAATTTGCTGGAGGGATTGAATTACCATTATGCAATCTATCAAGAGATGCTGCGATTGTCTTCCTATGCCGGTAAAAAATCAGACCTCGATACCCGGGATTCCAGGTACCTTGCCATGAAACAGGAAATTGACCAGCTGTTCACCCAGTACAGTACAAAGTCCTCTTTCATTGATCCGGAAATACTGACCATGAATCAGAAAAAAATTGATAAATATTTAACCTGCGAACCGGAGCTGGAAGTCTATCGCTTTTATCTTTACGATCTGCTCCGCAGCAAAGAGCACATGCTGTCGGAAAAAGAGGAGAAAATCGTCGCCGAGGCGGGTCTGATCTCCGGAGCCGCCGCATCAATTTATGGCATTTTCAAGAACGCCGACATGTCCTATCCGACGGTAACACTGTCCAACGGCGAAAAAGTGCTTGTTGACCAGGCTGGTTATAGTCGCTATCGTGCCGTGCCCAACCGTGCGGACCGGAAAATCGTTTTCGAAGCCTTTTTCGGTAAATTCAACGACTTCCGACGCTCTTTCGGCACCCAGATTGACGCCAACGTCAAATCTCATATCTTCTATGCCAATGTCCGTCATTATGAAAATACCCTTGAGCGCGCGCTGGACGCCAATAACATTCCGGTGGAGGTCTATAATTCACTTATCGAAAATGTCAATAAGAATCTGGAATCCTTTCACCGGTATCTCGACATCAAACGCCGCATGATGGGATTGGATACACTCTATTATTACGATCTCTATGCGCCGGCGGTCGAGGGCATTGACACAGAATATGATTATGAGGAAGCCCAGAAAATAATCCTGGCGGCTCTCAAACCGCTGGGTGACGACTATGTCAGAATCATCAAAGAGGCATTCGATAATCGCTGGATTGATGTTTATCCAACACCCGGCAAGCGCTCCGGCGCCTACTCGTCCGGCAGCGCCTACGACGTTCATCCCTATATTCTGCTCAACTACAATAATTTGTATAATGACGTCTCCACGCTGGTGCACGAACTGGGACACACTATGCAGAGCTATTTGTCTAATCAATCCCAGCCGTTTCCCACCGCCATGTATCCTATTTTTGTGGCTGAAGTGGCTTCGACACTGAATGAAATTCTGCTCTTCAATCATGTTTATAACAAAACCACCGACGATAAAGTAAAACTGGCTCTCCTGATGGAATATCTGGACGGCGTCAAGGGCACTCTCTTCCGGCAAACCCAGTTTGCAGAATTCGAACTGCGCATGCATGAAATGGTTGAGAAAGGCGAACAGATCACCGGTGATTCCATGTCGGAACTTTATAAAGATATCGTCAGAGCTTATTACGGACATAATAAAGGTATTTGTATTGTTCCCGATTATATCAATGTCGAATGGGCGTACATTCCGCATTTTTATTACAACTACTACGTGTATCAGTATTCCACATCCTTCACCGCTTCCACCGCTCTGGCTGAGGGAATCCTGAATAAAGAAGCCGGCGCTATTGCTAAGTACATGACCTTTCTCTCCGCCGGCGGCTCGAAATACCCCATTGAGCTACTGAAAGATGCCGGTGTGGATATGACCAGTCCGGTTCCCTTCGACAAAACCATGAAAATGATGAACTGGGCTATGGATGAGATTGAGAAGATTATGGCGCAAAAAGGAATTTGAGCAGAATCGTCGAATCCTGAAATTAAAGGGCAGACCACCGGGTCTGCCTTTTTCTAAGATTTAATCCTGCATTAGATATTTTACCCCGATATCTTACTGATTTGCCGGTTAATCCAAATCGCCCCAACCGGTCGGATCGTTAGAACTGTCGCCGCATCTTTACCGAACACCGCAGTCATCAATTCCACATAGGCAGAGACGTCTTCTTTCGGAATAAACGTCAGAATCGTCCCGGCGAAGCCGCCGCCGTGCACCCGGCAGGCGGATTTTTTTGTACTATTTTTAAAAAACATCTCCGTTATCGCCAGTGCCAGAGGAATACCCTGCGCTTCGGGATTCCTGATACTGTAACAATTTTGTAAAAATTTAAAGGACGAATTACCCGATTCGTTGACAAGGTCCAAAAACCGCTCAATAGCTCCCTTCTCAAGAGCGGCAACCTCCTCAAGTACCCGTTCATTATCATTTAAAAAATGAATCGCCCGCAGGATTGCCCGGTCGCCAACTTTTTTCCGTAAATCCGGTAACCGACCGAGGATTTCCGAATAAGTAAGATCACGACAGTCATCCCTGGCAAACTGCCGGGCGACCGACTGCATTTCGTTATAGACGGCAATGTATTCGTCGTTCAGGTCAATATGATTACCACCCGTATTTATCAGCACCATAGCATAGTCAAACTCCGCAAGATCGAACCGAATCTGGTTAATCCGGGGACTGTCTGGATTTTCAAAATCAATCATGATGGTATTTCCGACAGCAGTTGCCAGTTGGTCCATCAAGCCACAGGGCTTCCCGAAATACTCGTTCTCGGCATATTGCCCGATGCGGGCGACTTTTTCCAGCACGATTTTGGAACCGTTGTAGAGAGTATTCAAAATCGTCCCGATCATCACTTCAAAGGAGGCGGATGAACTCAAGCCCGATCCGACATATACGTCGCTGGCTATGTAGGCATTGAAACCGCCGATCTGATAACCTTCATCTCTGAACTGTGCAGCAATGCCGCGGATAATGGAATTGGTTGTCTCTTTTTCTGATTCCTTTTTTGAGAGGTCATTCAACGAAATACAGAAGACATCCGTATAACCTTCCGAATAGACTCGAATTACTCCGGACTCATTCTTATTCACTGCGGCAATCGTATCAAGATTAATCGAAGCCGCCAGCACGAGCCCCCGGTTATGATCGGTATGGTTGCCACCGATTTCCGTACGACCGGGCGAACTAAAGAGATGCTGCGGCTCTTCTTTAAAATAATTTATATAATTTTGAATCAGGGTCTCATAGCGATCCAGCTGCTTTCGATAGCAGTCCTCCCCGTTTCCATACAGCTTTTCAAACAGCTTTCGGCATGCGTCGGTTGTCAGTAATTGTCTCAATTTCATTCTAATCCTGATTAATTCTGGTTAAAATATTCTTTCCTTTGCCAGGTTATGCAATTTTTCGGCGGCGGCTTCAGGGCTGATATCCCGCTGCGGCTCGGCAAGCATTTCATAGCCGACCATGAATTTTTTAATCATACTAGAGCGCAGCAGCGGCGGATAGTAGTGAGCATGTAATTGCCAATGTGAATTAGCGTTCTCGTCATACGGTGCGCCATGCCAGCCCATGGAGTAAGGAAATTCCACCTTAAACAAGTTGTCATACTTACTTAACAGTATTTTTATTATTTCCGATAATGTTCTTCGCTCTGAATCATTTAATTCCGTCAACCGGAGTACATGCCGGCGGGGTAACAACAGCGTCTCAAAAGGCCAAACCGCCCAAAATGGTACCACCACTACCCAATCTTTATTTTCTGCTACAATCCGCCGCTTTTCGCCGATTTCATACTTCAGATAATCCAAAAGCAGTTGCGTCCGGTATTTTCGAAAATATTCACGCTGATGCAGGTCCTCTTTTCGCGCTTCGTTGGGTAAGAAGCTGCTTGCCCAAACCTGACAGTGGGGATGCGGGTTGGAACAACCCATTATCTCCCCCTTGTTCTCGAAAATCTGTACCCAGCGATAGTTTTGCCCCAGTAAACTACTCTGTTCGATCCAGGCGTCAATCACAGCCACAATGTCCTCCCCGGGCAATTCCGCCAGCGTCTTGCTGTGATGCGGCGAAAAACAGATTACTTTACAGACTCCCCGTACCTGATCCACCTGAATCAGTGGTGATTTTTTGGACCGCCTATCCGGAATGTCAGGCAGCAGCGCCGAGAAATCGTTGGTAAAGACAAAGGTCTTGCGATAATTCGCATTACGTTCTCCGCTTGCCCGGACATTGCCGGGACAGAGAAAACAGCCGGGATCATATTCGACCTTTGGACTTACCGAAGGCTCTTCCTCCTGGCCCAACCAAGGACGGGATGTGCGGTGCGAAGTCACCAGTACCCATTCTCCGGTCAGGGGATTATAGCGGCGCTGTGGATGATTAATACTCTCCATATTAAGCATAATAATAAAAAACAGGATAAAACGATCACCTGTGGACGGTAACTATTTACCAAAAAAGGATGTACAATAAAACGATCACAATGATAATCACCGCTCCCAGCCATTTTATAATCGGCGTTGCCTGCGTATCAAATTCCTTTCGGACCGGCATAACCACCGGTTTAGCCAGCGGCTTCAGGTATGTTATCACTGTCATCACAATAATAATCAGGATAAAGGTAATCGCCATGCGATTCAGAAAAGCCACCTGTGCGATCTGGACTTTTTCGAAAACCGGCAGCGAACCGAAAAATATAAGCAATAGTCCATAAATAATCGGATTTAATACGAGGGCTGTAATGCCGGCGGACTTGGGCGCCTTTTTGACAATCATACCAAAAGCGAAAGCCGCAAAAATACCAGGCGATATAAACCCCTGAAATTCCTGCAGATAGGTGAAAATCCCCTGCAAGGCGGGATTGGCTAACACCGGGGCGATCAAGCAACCGATAATCAGAAATACGAATGTGGAGATCCGCCCGGTCAGGACAATCTCTTTCTGGGCAACATCTTTTTTATATAATCGGGAATAGATGTCCATGGTGAAAATCGTGGAGGCGGAGTTCAGCATTGATGCCAGTGAACTGATTACCGCCCCACCGATGGCGGCAAAAATGAATCCCCGAATCCCGCCTGGAATCAGATTCCGGATAATCAGCGGAAAAGCGGCATCCGTCCCGCCGGTTCCAGTCATCTGTTCCCGAAACAGTTGCCAGGCAATAATTCCCGGAATAATAATGATAAAAGGGGTCAAGATTTTCAGAAACGCCGCAAAAATGACGCCCAGTTGTCCCTCTTTGAGACTCTTAGCCGCCAGAGTCCGCTGGGTAATGAACTGATTCACGCTCCAGTAATAGAAATTCGGCAACCACAATCCCAGCACTAGTGCCGTCCAGGGTAACACCGGGTGATCTGCAGGCAATATCATATGCATTTTATCCTGATTGGCAGCATAAAATTCGCCGAATCCGCCAACTCGATCCAGTCCGATGACCAAGGTAATAACGCCGCCGATAATCAGGCTCGATCCGAAAAAGAGATCAGCCCAAGCAATTCCCTTCAGCCCTCCCCAAATGGTATAAATCGCCGTAATAATCGCCACGATCCAGACCGCCTTTACCAGAGTAACCTCAGCACCGAAAAGGGTAGCACCCTGAAAAAGCGTAACGATGGTCAGTCCACCGGTATAAAGAACCGACGCAACCAGTACAAACACGTAGATCAGGATCGTATAAAAAGCCATGATGTTACGGGCAACAGGTGAATAGCGATATTCCAGATACTCCGGAAAGGTATAGATGCCGGCTTTCAGGAAGTGGGGCAGTAAAAATATCGCCACAATTACCATCGTAACCGCCGCCATCCACTCATAAGAGGCAATCGCCAAACCGGCAATCCCGGCGCCCTGCCCGGACATGCCGACAAACTGTTCCGTGGAAATATTCGCGGCAATCATGGATAAACCGATCAGTGGCCAGATCAAGCCACGCCCGGCAAGAAAATAATCCTCTCCCGTCTGTTCACGACGGCTTTTATACAGGCTAAAACCAACCACCACAACGAAAAAGACCAGAAAAATAAGACTGTCGTACCAATTGAATACCAGTTGATCCATCTCTAAAAATCCTTATGATTTAATATTTCACCCACTTTAGGTCGAACGGCGAATAATCAGCTTCGTTTTGAGAATTTCCCGACGGGGCACAAATTCTTCGCCCAACTGTATCTGCTTGATTAAAATCTCTGCCGCAGTCTGCCCTAATTGAAACGCCGGCTGACTTATGGTCGTTATAGGTGGTTCCACAAGAGCCGTGATCGGATTATTGGAAAAACCGACCAGTGCCACATCCTGCGGAATTCGTAATTTCAGTTCCCTAATTTTCGAAAATGCACCAATTGCCACCGGATCATTAACGGCGAACACGGCATCGGGCTGCCGGTTTGTTGCCCATAAGCTCGTAAAACCAGTATAACCATCCTCTTCGTTAAGACCACCATGAACAATGAGTCGGTCATCCGGTGCAATACCATGTTTTTTTAAGGCAGCCAGATAGCCTTCCAGCCGCTTTTGGGTGATGGAAAGATGTCCTGGTCCCGCCAGATGCGCTATTTTCTGATAACCCCTTTCAATCAAATGTTCCACTGCCTCGATAGCACCGTTGTAATCATCAACCACAACTTTACTGGCGTCAATGTCTTCACACACCCGGTCAAAAAACACAAAAGGAATCCCCTGGCGTTCCAGCATCCGGAAATGATCGCTATTATAGGTAGATTGGGAGATGGATATCAGCAGACCGGCGACGCGGTTGGAAATCAGCGCTTTGACGTTAATCCGCTCCCTTTCATAATTTTCATTTGACTGGGATACAATGATCGCATATCCCGATTTATAGGCAATATCCTCAATACCACTGATAACTCCGGAGAAAAAATGATGGCGTATTTCGGGTACGATGACCCCGATCAGATTGGTGCGCCGGTTTTTCAGACTTTGAGCAATGGTATCAGGTTGATAATCCAGTTCTTCAGCCAGGGCGTTAATCCTCTTTTTTGTCTCTTCGCTGATATCGGGGTGATTACGCAGGGCTCGCGATACAGTGGATGCAGATAGGTTTAGTTTCCGGGCAATATCTTTGATGGTAACCTGTGTTTTTTCCACTTTTGATTCCTCTGTTTGAAGTTTGACGAAATCTATCGCAAACGTTTGCAATTTAATAAAACCAAAACGTTACTGTCAAGAATAATCATCATTCCAGAACAGAACCGACCTAAATGATCTGCGCGTAACCTGATTTTATTACGGCAAATACACTAAATAGAGAAGCCGTATATTTTTTAGCATTACAGTATTGCACTCATGTCATTAGCGCTTGGTGACAGAGATACGCCTGGTGAATTCATACCGCTTGGCATCCAACCGTGATGCGTCATATACCGTCAGTTTTATGGTATAATCGCCCGGCATCATATAGGTATGTTTAGCCGTTTTACCCACCGCCGTTATTCCGTCACCAAAATCCCACTGGTAGGCGAGTTTTCGGCTGTAGGGTTGGGTTTTACTCTCGAAGAAGACCGCATCCCGGGCACCGCCGACATACAATTTTTCCGGCTGCACACCAATTTCAACCACCGGAGCAGGTAAGACAGTAATGGTCATGGTATATTTTTGCGGCTGACCGAAACCGATCTCTTTGTACCAGACTTTGAAAGTGGCGCTGAAGTCGCCGGCGCCCATATATTGATGTTCTGCTGCCAGTCCGTCCCCCTTTTCTCCGTCGCCAAACTCCCATTCATAGGCAATCGGGACATTGAATGGATTGGATACGGCGGGAATTATCTGGACCGTCTGTCCGAGATCAATAATGCGGTTATCGGGCATTTTCACTTCTGGTAAATCATCAATTATAATCTTCTGCGCCTGACTCCAGAGCTCTCCGCATTTAGCCTGAACCTGATAGGTTCCGGACTGCGTAAAAGTCTTACCGGCGGTTAAACCTTGAACCGTTGTCCCGTCGCTGAAATACCAGATTGTATTTTCCGCGCTTGGAGTAATCTTCTTCGTGGTAGTCAATTTATATTCCAGAGGTGTTCTGACAAAGGCAGCCTCCGGTCCACTGATGGCAATTTCCGAATAATCCAGCACATCAACCGTAATACTATCCAGTGCAAAATCGCAGTAGGTGTTGCTGTTATCTTCAACGTAGAGACGTACCTGATAGGAACCGATTGTCGGATACTGGTGCTGTATGGTCACTCCTGCGGCTTTATTCCCATCGCCAAAATCCCAGAGATATTCCTTGATGTAGCCGTCTTTATCGTCACTCTTTTCACCGGAAAAATTCAATACGGTGTTGCGATAGCAGCGATATATTTTTACGCTGGCGGGCTTCTCGTTAGAAGTAAAAACGGTAATAGCTGCCGCCGGAGCTGCATTAATATCAATCACATGGCTGGCTTCCGCACTATTGCATCCCTGATCGGAATCGGTCTGGATTTTCAATTTGACCGTATAACGCCCATGACTGATGTACCGATGAGTTACTTTTTCACCGCTTCCGTTGTTTCCGTCGCCGAAATCCCATTCGTAACTGACAATATTGGAATTTGCTGCAATAGATTCGGAGGCATCAAAATTGATCACCTCGTTGATACATCCCCGTTCATTCATCGTAAACCTGGCTGTTGGTGCAGCAATCACCTTGACAGTCAGCTCGCTTTCCGAAGTATTCTCACAATCCCCGATTTCGGGAACCGTAATCATCAGTCGAACCGTATAGATACCGGCTCTCGTGTAGACATGGGTCGGATTGATACCCCCACCCTGCTCACCGTCGCCAAAATCCCACTCGTAGCTTTTTATCAGGCGATCGCCGCCGCGGGATTTGGAGCCGTCAAATTGGACAACCGTATTGGCGCAGACGGTCTGATCCTCACCAGCATCAGCTACCGGTGCGTCAATGACATGAATAATCAGATCGGAAACCGAAGAGTTACAGGACAGATTGCTGTCATCGGTTACAGTCAGACGAACCCGGTAATTGCCACCCCGTTTAAAAGAATGAATTGGATTTATGCCTTCCGTTGTGATTGCATCTCCAAAATTCCACTGGTAGCGCATAAGGTCTTTTTCATTATCCCGTGATTTACTGGCATCGAACATGACCGGTTCACCGGCACAAACCGTATCACGGTTGACCTCCGCCACTGCTACCGGTGCTGAATTGACCTGAACCCGGATAATCTGCTGCTGGATCGAATTTGCCAGACCCTGACCGTCATTTACCCGCAGCGTAACCGGATAAACACCCGGCTGCTGATAGACATACTTATATTTCATGCCCGAACCAACATTACCGTCACCGAAATCCCAGAAGTAGGTCAGCTTGTCCTTGTCTGCATCGGAACTGTTTGACGCATCAAACAGAATGGTCTGGTCACACGTCACAATATCCGCTCCGCAATCGGGTTTGGGGGGATAATTAACTGCCACCGTTTGCGTGGCTTTACTGATCCCGTTGGCGGCATTGGAATTATCCTTGACAGTCAGGGAAACTGTAAAACGTCCCGGCTCCTTGAAGCTGTGTTTTACTTTCTGACCCTTCTTGACCAGGCTGCCATCACCGAAATCCCATTCATAGAGATCAATCCTGCCGTCTAAATCATACGACATACCACCATCGAAGGGAACTACCTGGTCCGGAGCTATGCGCGAAATCGGCGAAATTTTTGCTACCGGAGGTGTATTCACAAAGACGGTGGTGGTATGGATGTCCTCAGCGCCATCGTTGTCAATCACCAATAATTGGACCTGGTATATTCCCGGTCGCTCGTACACATGGGTGACATTTTTTCCTTCAAGAACGACTCCTTCATCAACTGTCCACCGATAGGTAACGATTTTTCCGTCGGAGTCGTT
>DSAS01000072.1 GCA_011046365.1 Fidelibacterota bacterium | reverse complement strand
TAACCATCTCGACCCTCCTCTAATTTTTTGGTTTGAAAATTGGTTCAATCTGTTGTTTCTTTATTTTTTTTTCTCTTGTGAACACTCCTCCTTTCATTTTAGAATAGTTTTTGCCCTTAATATAAAATCTCCGTATACGTCAACTGATATTTTCCACCCCGTGCATCATTACGATACACTTCGGCCCTGACTGGTTTTTCGAGCACTATCCGTACAAATGAACTTTGTGTCAAAAGGCCCTTGGCTTCGAAATTCTTATCATATTGACACCGTAATCCATTGTTATCCCGATAATTCCGGTAGAATTCCACTAGCAAAGGAAACGCTGCTATGTCACTGATTTCCTTATACCCTACATCTCCCGTAAGTCCGGCATAATCCAGCACTTTTTTCAGATTATACTCCTGTCCTTGGAAATAATCCATCAGCACGGATTCCTCAGAACGGTTTTTATTCTCTGGTAATTGCATCCTCTCATATATCTGATTGAAAACAACATCCGGAAACAAGCCTTCAATCCCCCGGGCATGACCGGCATCGATTTGCCATACGCCGTTAATTCTTCCGATTGAGGTGTTGTGGGTATGTCCGGTAAGGTAAGCTGTCACTTTGTATTTCCGCATTAATTGAAGAAACCGTGCGGCGCTCTGCGGATATTTATCCAAAGAGTCCCCCTGATGACGAATTCGTCCATTACCCATATCGGGCATAGAGACTAGTGGCTCGTGTCCGGCCACAAAGACGAACGGTTTTGTAGTGCTTTTTAGATCTTCCTCCAACCATGCCAGCAACTCCGGGACCATATCACCATCGGTACCAACATCAGAGACACCGTCGAAATATTGATTCAGAACTGCAATATGGCAATCGCCTACTTCAAAAGCATAGGTAGTTTCTTCACAACCGGCAGGACCTTTACGAACGACATTGGGCAAAGATTTTTCACCGGCATTTAAATCCCGTAAATAATCGACGTGCGCCTGATCTTCAAGTTCATGGTTGCCCATTGCCGGGTACCACAAATAATCTTCACCGAAAACTTCTGAGATTAACTCCCGGGAAGCATCCAGGGGTTCAACATCACCGGGACTAATCATGAACATCCCGGCACCAAGTTCTTTTATCGCTGATAATGCCCCGAGAAAATACTCTTCAGAGCGATACTCGGGCATCGCGGTATATCGCCAATCCACTGCCATTATAAAAGATTGCGGCTCGGATACCGATTGACATGCCGAAAATGCCGTCAGTATAATCATCATAACGATTATTAAACGATATTTCATAGTGAGTTTCCCATTTTTAATATTGTTAATTAATAAACAAAGATTGACATTCGTTTAATTCAGATAAAAAGTGTGCATCAATTTATATTCGCCGCCTATGGCATCATCACGATACACATCAATTCTGACCGGATTTTCCAGAGTCACCTTAAAAAAGGTACTCCGGGTCTGATCGCTTCTCTCATCGAATGTCCGGATATAGGACATGCGCAATTGCAGGTCATTCTTGTAGTTCTTGTAAAATTCGATAAAGTACTTTAAAGCGGGTTTGTCTGCCAGATCGTGATAATCCACACCGCCAGTCAGATCGGTGTAATAGAGCGTTTTTTTTATGTCATAGGGATAGACAGCATAAAAGTAGTCTTCGAGCAATTCCTCTTCGGATTTACCGGAAGAGTCATGCTTATTTAAATATTGCGAAGCTTCCCGGAATACATACTCGGGAGTCTTTCTTTCCAAACCGTAGGCGTGCCCGGCGTCCAGTTGCCAGAGACCGTTGACCCAGGCAATCGAAGAACCGTGAGAGTGTCCGTTGAAAATTCCCCGGACGTTATATTTTTTCAGCAGCTCCCGCAGTTTGTAGGCATTGCGAAAATACTTATCCAGCGAATCGCCCTGATGGCGGGCACGTCCGTTATCCAGATCCGGCTGAGCCACCAGCGGTTCATGCCCGGCAACAAAAATAAAGGGTTTGTCGGTGTTTTTAAGGTCCTCTTCGAGCCATTCCAGCAGCTCTGGAACCACATCGCCGTCCGTGCCCACATCGGATTTGCCGTTATAATAGACATTGATCACTGCCACATGACAGTCGCCGATTTCGAAAGAGTAAGTGGTCTCTTCGCAGCCTGGCGGTCCACTGCGGACGATATGCGGCAGTGAATTGCCGTTGCGGTTATATTCCCGAAAATACGTCATCGCCTGCGGGTCCTCGATATCGTGGTTACCCACCGCCGGATACCAGGGATAATCCTCGCCGAGAATTTCTGCAATCAGTTCCCGGCTAGCACGCAGCGGGTCTAAATCTCCCGGACTGAGCATGAAAGCGCCCTGCCCAACCTCTTTGATCGCCCGCAATGCTCCCATAAAAAATTCAGGGCGGTGATACTCCTCCTGGGCTTTATACCGCTGATCCTGAGCGACAATAAAGGTCAGCGGTTCTTCGACCGCACAATTGAACAGCGGAATTACCAGCGCCAGGATCAGGATCAGAGATATCAAGACACTTCCAGAATGTTTTCTTAAAATCATTATCTTTTCAATCATCGGTATTTCCTTTCGATGAGTCTTTCAACATCGGCAAGCGGTCTTAGAAAGGGCGAGTCCGCTTCCATTTTCAGGCTCGTCATCGCCGCCGACCAGATAATCGCCTCTTCGGGAGGTGCCGTCAGTCGCTTGGCGGCATAAGAAGCAATACAGGTATCGCCGCGCCCGCTGCGACCGATTAATTTTTCCGGATAAAATTCGGCTTCGTAATACTTTCCGCCGGCGTATACCAGGATACCGCTGCGGTGGGTCAGAACGATTTCAGCCGGTCCCCATTCATTCAATATTTTCGCCGCCTTTTTCAAATCCCGCTCGCTGGTCAGTGATTCCGCCTCTTTGATATCGGCTTTCAGAATGTCCAACATACTCAGCACCTGTCGCTTTTCCGGCCATTCGGCATGAACCAGACGACCACTGGCGCCACGCACCCGTACAAAGCCCTGGGTGTCCGCCACCAGCAGTCCCGGCTGAGTGTGCAGATACTCCACCACTTCCACCGGCGCCTCCTCCCTGACGGAGGTATTGATCAGCCAGGCTTTGGCACTAAAATTTCGGAACTGTTCAATCGTATAGCTGCCGGCGGTTTGCGGACAGGTCAGAATCCGTTCATCGGGATTGTCGCTCGGATAGTCCAGAATCATCTGCGTGGAACTTGGCGTAAAAGTGGGAAAAACATCAATCCCGGCGTTTTCCAGCATGCCGACTACATGACTGTCGGTTTTCGCCAGCCGGGTCACAGCCGCCACTTTACATCCCAGACCCACCGCCGCATGGGCACCGTAATTGAAACCGCCGCCGTCTACATGCCGGCTGCCCTGTTTGGTAATAATAGTATCGCTGGTATAATTCCCGAATATCAATACGTCATAACATTTCATAAAGATACGTCTCCGTTTTAATCGCTGGTTTTGGCTTTCCAGAGGGTCGCCGCCAGAATCATGGATAAAACCGATGACCCAATCCAGTACATCACCACCTTTGAAAAGTCATAGGTCAGTGATCCATCCACAATCCGACACCCCTTCTCAATCAGCAGACCGCTGATCTGATCCTGGATACCGGCACCGATATAGCTGAAAATACCGATGAAACCCATGGCGGCACCGGCGGCTTTTTTCGGTGCAATATCAATGGCGAACAGTCCCCCCAACGATGCCAACAATCCGCTCATGGTAAAACCGTAGCAGACAAATGCTGCCGTCACCAGGAGCGGCTGATTGGGGGCGCTGAAAAAGATTATAAACAGGGCTGTCAGCTCGATGATCCCGTAAATCAAAGTCACCGGCGGACGCCGCGCTTTGAACAGTTTATCGGAAATAAAACCATAGACGATACAGCCAAAAATACCGGCAACCGTATTCAAGCCGAGGATACCGCCGGTTTCCAAAAGCGAGTAGCCCTTGGCTTCTTGTAAATAGAGCACCCCCCAGCTGTTAATGGCATAGCGGGTCATATACACAAAGGCACTGGCGAAACCCAGTACCCAGATAGCCGGTGTTTTAAGCACTTTCAACTGCGCCCCAACCGTTTTCTCAGCCTTGTCTTTTTCAAGAATCGGAACGACATCGTGATCCTTTTTCCAGTCCGCCACCAATGGTAGCCCCAGAGTCCGTGGCTTGTCCTGCAATGCCAGATAGATCAGTCCGGACAGCAAGATGCAAAACAGTCCCGGTACAATGAATCCGGCTCGCCAACCCCAATAAGATACTATTGCCGATGTGACGACAAAGGTCAGACCCTCACCGATGTTGTGACCGGTACTCCAGATTCCATAAAAGCGACCCCGCTCCGATTTGCTGAACCAGTTGGAAAGTGTCACGGCACCGGTGGGTGCACCAAAAGACTGGAACCAGCCGTTCAGTCCCCATAAAACGATCCAAAGCCAGAGAATCGCCGATGAACCCATGGCGATATTGACAAGCGCCGACATCAACACGCCGAATGAAAAAAAGCGCTTAACATTGGCATGATCGGCTAAAAATCCATTGGTAAACTTACCGATGGCATAAGTATACAGGAGCGCCGAACCGATATTCCCAAGATCCGTTGGGGAAAATATTCCGGCATCGAGAATCGGCTTTTTAACCATATTCAATGCCAATCGCAATGTATACGCCAGACCGTACCCCACCGAGATTGCCAACATGACGGATAAGCGGTATTTTTTATACAGCCGGTTTACCTTGTCTTCATCCTGAATCAGCGGTTTGTCTTTACCAGTGGCAAAAAATCGGATTATATTTTTCATTCGAGGTCCTTTTGTACCATTTTGATTTTCACGGCTGCAGTACAATCTTCATCGCCTGTTTTGGCAGATGTTGCAGCGTTTTCAAATCCAGCCCCAGCTTTTTAAATGCTGCCGGTCCGGCTTGCAACGGAATTGTCTCAGTGAAAAAATTGTCCATTTCCAACTTCTGGGCGCGAAAGAGCTTGATCGCCGGCAGAATGGTGTTCTGACCGATGTAGGTTCCCAGAATTTTGATCGCATTCCGGGTAACGGTATAGGGATCAAGCGTTGCTTTATAGCTGTTGTCCATACCAAATGCCAGAATCTTGCCGCCAGGGGTTACATATTTCAAGGCATTCTCCAGCTGAGTCCCCACTGCATCTATGACAATATCGAACTTTTTACCGGTGGTGAGTCTGACCACCTCAGCCTCCAGATCACACTTTTCGGGATTAAAAACGGGAACACCGAACTTCTCTGCGATTTTTAACCGGAAGGGATCAATTTCTGTTACGGCCACCTCGGCAGCGACGTTCTTGGCAATGGCGGTAAACAGGTAACCGATCGGACCGCAGCCCAGCACCAGAACTGAATCGTAGCATTGCATCTGGACAGTGTTCACTCCGTTCAGCACAGTACCGAGGGTTTCCACCTGCGTCCCGAGTATTTCATCAATGGTATCGGGAATTTTAAAACAGACATCTTCGGTAGCCAGGGTGTATTCTGCAAAACCGCCGTTCCTGAAAACTCCCAGCGTCCGGTTCTTCAGTTCCACACATTGACTGCTCATGCCCATCCGGCAAAACTCACAGAGTCCGCAGCGGGAGTTGTTATCCAGGGCAATCCAGTCACCCACTTTGACAGCCGTGACTTTATTGCCGACCTCTACTACTGTCCCACAAAACTCATGTCCCAGAACCGTGTTTTCCCGGTAAGCATGTTTTCCCTCGAGAATCTTGACATCGGAGCCGCATATCCCACAGGCGACTACCTTGACCAACACCTGATTCGGCTCGGTCACTTCCGGAATCGGAATTCGTTCCAAATCAATCTGTCCAACTTTCTTAAAAACAAGTGCATTCATCATTTCCATAGGTCCTCCAATGGACTTTATTCATTGATGTTTTCTAAATTTCGCATTGTATTAATAGTCTTTTCGGCAGCGGTATCCGCATTGGGTTGCGGCAGAATTTCGGCGGATAGAAAACCTGTATATCCGGTTTGGCACAGCTTAGCGCAGACTGCCTGGAAATCAATATGACCGGCGCCCGGATACCAGCGATTGGAATCGGCAATATGAAAATGGAACAGCCGGTCTCCGGCATTCTCAATACTTACCAGCATATCCGGTTCTTCGATATTCATGTGAAAGGTGTCCAGCAGCAGACCGACATTTGCTCGCCCCAGTCTATCCACCAGGGCGATGCCTTTAGCAACGGTGTTCACCGTATTCGCCTCGTAACGGTTACAGGGCTCAATCGCCAGACGAACACCCGGATCTGTTGCCGCACATTCATCCAGCGCTGCGAGTATCCATTGCTCCGCCTGCACTGCATCGGCGCCCGGTTTTACAACTCCGCGAATGAGTCCGATGATGACGATGGCATTCAGTTCCTTCGCCAGCTCGATCTGCGCCTTGATCCGGTCAATTGCCTGCCGGCGAATCGTCCTGACGGGGTCTGAAAATGATAGCCCCTCTTCGCTATAAGCCTGCCCGGTACCAATAGCGGGAACCGGAAAACCAGCGTCCAATGTCAATGCTTTCACAGATTGAACATCCAGTAAGCGCGGGTCCCGCACCGCCAATTCCACACCATCGTAGCCAAATTTTCTGATCTTCGCAATGTTATTGCCCAGTTGCCCTTTATAAGCCAGGGCGTTGAATTTCGCCGGCTGGGTCGAAAGCACGATACTCAATTTCATTATTGTAATCCTATTCTGTTATTTTTTCCGCACATATTGATAGATAATCGCTCCTCTCTTGTTTACCAAGGTGATAATCAATTCATCTTCCTTCACAGAACACAGAGAGAATCCGGAATCTGAACTTGTAAACAGTTGCCCTTCAATCCGGTGTCTTTCGTCAACTTCACGCGCCTGGGAGGCTGAGGTGTTAATCAGGTAATCGATATCGGAGCCTGTCACCCGGATATGCTGAAAATTGTGAATATGCCCACTTACCACAAAGTCCACATGATGTTTGTCAAGCAGTGGTTGTAGACGCTTCTGCAAATCGGTCCGTTCGATATCAGCTTTATACGTACCGGCATAAATGGGGTGATGCCCCAGCACGATTTTCCATTTGGCTCCCGAGGCGCTAAGAGTGGAATCGATCCAGACCAGCTGCCGTTCCATGGATTGTTTACCGGCATCGGGATATTCCTCCGGATTATTACGGTATTTATCAATCAGCGGCACGGTATCAATAAAAAGCAGCAGCACCTCAACATTATCAGAGATCTGCCACTTCATATCATAGTACCGGGCGGTCATTTCCCAGCGACGGCTTATCGCAGTATAGTCAAGCACCGCCTGGGTATTGCCCTCATATTCATGATTGCCCAGTACCGGGTACCAGTGCATCATCAATTCGGGATGTTTATAAATCCACTCGTAGTTGGTCTGCCAAAGCGGGTCCTGAACCGACTGAACACCCAGAAAATGGTGGATATCGCCCACCGCTGCGACAAACTCTGCATCCACGATGGCGACCACCGCGCCCATCATTTCCGCCACCGGTTTCTGATCATAATACCCGTTGCGACCCAGATCGCTGGCGATTAGAAAGGTAAAATAGTCATTCAGCTCCGCCAGAGCCCGGGCATGTTCGGGGACAACATTTTCAGTCTCTCCGGGTAATTCAGGCTGACAGCTGATAGCGAGTGTCAGGATCAATACAATGAGAAATAAATGGTGGATATTTAGGATTTTCGCCAAGTTTCCTCTGCGGTAAATCCGCACAGTACCAGACTCTGGCACAGGCAGACTATTGCTAATACTCAATTTCATTGCTACAGCCCCATTTTACGAATGGCATAGATCGGGCGCCAGCCTTCGCTAAAGGGTTCTTTCAGATAGGGCTCCATCTCCTTTTCCGTTCGCATAGTGGTCTTTTCAATCGGCGGAAATGTCCCGGCGGGATAGGCTTCCAATATTTCTTCCCACAACAGGGTAAGATAGGATAGAATCGCAGCGATGGTGCGCCGGGCTTTTCTGGCTTCAGCGATTGTAGGACGACCCACGACTCCTTCGGGAATCGAGTTAATTTCCATCGGACCGTGTCCCTGTCCCTCCGACCAGCGGCAGGGTCTTGCAAAGGGGTCCACCGCTTTATCCATGTGACCATCGGGCAGATAGCCTTCTACTTTGGTCTCTTCCGCCAGCGCCATCTCCACATACTCCGGCGCCAACAATAGCATGACCGATGTTTCGGCTTCATCAGCATGGAAAAAATTGTCCTCCCAGTCACCACCACGGTCCCGGGTACGGAAAAACTCCCGCACGGCACGATGCCAGTCAATTGTGCGGAAAATGCCCGGCAGATTCCAGGTTTTCTGCAGTTCCTGAATCGCCGCCTCCAGGAGCCAGGAGTGACCGTGATTGTTTATCAGAATGATTTTGCGGAATCCGTCGTTCCACAAACCTACCATCACATCAATCAACACCCGTTTCAGCACTTCATCCTCAATGTGAATTGTACCCGGCATGCCGATATGGTGATGCGGGTGACCGCCATAATTCAGCGGATTCCAGACCAGATTTACCGGCGTTCCTTTTTTCACCGAATCCCGGCGAACACCCTCAAGAATCTGGGTCACCATGAAAGAGTCCAAAGCGGTAACGGTGTGCCGACCATGCAGCTCGGTACAACCGATAGGCACAAAGACAATATCGTTCTTCCTGCGGTTCTCTACCACCTTCTGCCGAATGGTTGTCTGTACATAGGTTCCCGGTTTCGCCAGTTCCGAAGGCGTTGGAATACCATAGTCATCCAGAATCCTGGAAATCTCGACTTCCGAAGCTTCCCAGATTCTCTTTTTCAGTCGTCCCACCGACGTGTCTTCAAAATTCAGGTCGGGGCGATTTGTTTTCAGCCAGCCTTCCATATCATTACCTCACTTTTTATTAGTCGTTTTTGCTTATTCTTCCGGAAATACAGTGATCTTTACTTCTTCCCGATTGGTCTGTAGAAGTACCAGATTTTCCGGTACCTCTTCCAGTTGGATGCGCTTGGTGATCAGCGCCGAAACATCCATACCGTCCGCCATGGAGCTGATGACCCGCGGAAAGGTTCCGTGTCCCGAATGCCCCTGAGCACCAACCACATTAGCCCGGCGGACCTGGAAAACTTCGCCGTTCATGGGAATTTTATCATCCGCCCGGGCGACAATAACCACCGTAGTATTCAGAGCTCTGCCTTCCCAGATGACCTTCTCCACATCCGACCAGACCACACTGGGCAAGCCGGTGGCTTCAAGAATCAGCTTGGCACCTTCACCATTGGTAATATCCAGAATGGCATCGGCGACGTTCACTTTGGTCGGATCAATGCCGTGCGTGGCGCCCATGGCAATCGCCATATCCCGCCGGGATTGGGAGGGTTCTGAAATGATCACTCTCGCCGCACCGGCTCGCCTTAGAATAGCACAGGCAGCGATGCCCACCGGACCGCTGCCCATGATCACCACATTATCACCCGGTCGGATACCACCGCCCCTTTCGATGACCGCATTATACGCCACCGACGTTGGCTCCACCAGGCTGCCCAGCTCGTACATTTTTTCCTCACCATAGATAGGTCGTAAATCTTCAATACTCCAGAGATAGCGGGCATCCACGGTGATGTATTTGGCATAAGCACCGTCGCAGGAAAAGCCGATCTCCTGCAGGCGTTCACAATGATTGGGGAATCCATCGGCGCAGGGGCGACAGTAAGAGCACCACATCATCTCCTCGGAACAGACTGCCTCGCCCACCTCATAGGGTAAGCCGGTGCGCTTGTTGATTGCTTGCGAGCCCGCCTGAATCACCTTCCCGGAAAACTCATGTCCCAGCGTCGCCGGAAAGGCAGTCAGTCCCGGATAAAAGATATAGCCGTCGGGCGCAGTCTGCAGCATATGGACATCGCTCCCACAAATCCCGCAAGCCTGGACTTCAATCAGCACTTCGGAGGGTCCCGGTTTCGGAATCTCCTTCTCCACAATCTCCACATGGGGATGCCGCCAGACCCTGCTTCCCAGGTAGGTCAATTTACCTTCAATATCCTTACTACCCAGTTTAAACTCCGGTTTGGGGTCCCAATCGGCATAAAGTGTCGCGGTTTTCATTTATCTTCCTTTCTTTTTAATTGGTGCATTCATATAATTGAATAGACAAAAGCGTTCAAAAAAATTTAATAACCGGCGACGTTGACGGCGGCTCCCTTCTTCAGCGAGTCTGTCGCAGCGACAGCGACCTGCAAACCACTAATGCCGTCGTCAATGGTAATCAGCGGATCGGTTTCATTACTGAGATTGTTCAGATAGTCATTCAGCTGGGTCACGTAGGCTTCACAAAAGCGTTCCGGAAAATAGGGAACGACGTCATGGGTTACGCCCTCTTTGGTCATTACCAGAATAGGAGTATCCCGCAGATAACCCGCCTTCAGGGTCCCTTTGGTTCCCAGTACTTCCGCCCGGATATCATAGCCATAGACGCCGTTGCGACTGATATCCACTTCGCCCAGCGCGCCCGACTGAAAGGTAAACGCCATGACCACATTGTCGGTGTCACCGGTGGATTCGACTTCGGGAAATGCCAGTACCCCGCCAACCGCATAGATGGAGCGAATATCACCCATATACCAGCGGGCGATGTCAAAATCATGAATCGCCATATCGAGAATCTGACCGCCGCTGTTTTCCGGCAGTAGATAATTCAGCTCCGGCAGGAAGGGGTCCCGGGATGATCCGCGAAAAACCACCGGTGTTCCGATGACACCCTCGTCAATTTTCCGTTTCACAGCCGAAAAACCTTTGTCAAAGCGGCGCATATAGCCCTGCTGGTAAAAAACGCCCGCCGTTGTAACCGCCTGCTTCATTTCCCGGGCATCGTCAAGACTGAGCGTCATCGGTTTTTCACAGAAAATCGGTTTGCCCTCCCGGGCGGTGTCAATGACAATCTCTTTGTGATTGCTGGTCGTCGCTGTAATCACCACGGCATCCACCTGCGGATCACAGTTGACCCCCCGGTGACTATCGTACCAATTCGGAATATCAAATTTCTCCGCCACGGTCTTTGCGCGTTCGGGAATCAAATCCGCCACCGCGACCAGATTTGCCTGGGGTACCCGCTGAACCAGAAATTCGGCATACATACTGCCTAACCGACCGGTTCCAATCAATCCGATGTTGATCATTTTCTTCATTTGCTAATGTCTTTTCACTTTTTTAGGATTCAGGAATTCTTTAAGCGTACGACCGAGTTTCGCTCAACCAGGTTGGATTTCAACTCCAGTCGCTTGAGCCCCCGGCTGTCACCATTAATCTTGGAAACCAGAATTTTGAGACTCTCCTGCCCCATCTCATAAATCGGTTGATGCATAGTCGTCAGGGAAATCAGATGGGAGCAGGTGGGATGTAAATCATCATAGCCTACAATCGAAAGATCGACCGGAATTTTTATGCCTATTTTCTGGGCAACGGAATAGATAACGTAGGCAATCCGGTCATGCCCGGCAAAGATAGCACTGATTTTCCGGTCTTCACTCAGCAATGTTTTGGACACCTCTTGATAATGTTTCTCGGTAAAGGGTCCGTCATGCAGTTTGATCCAGCCGGATTCGGGTGTAATCCCGGCGTCCGCCAGGGCTTGGCGGTACCCTTCATAACGCTGCCGCTCGGTGCTGAAAAGTGTACTGAGCGTGATACCGATTTTGCGGTGACCCTTATTGATTAAATAACTAGTCAACTGGTAACCGCCGTTAAAATTGTCAGTTGTCACATAGTCTACATCGGTATCCGGAATGACGCGGTCTGCCAGTACCACCGGGATATCCCGCTTGTGAAATTTGTCAACAATCTGCAGATTCTTTTCATCAGAAGCAGCAGTGGGGACAAAGATCACACCGCAGACATTGCTCTCAATCAAACGTTCCGTGTGAAAAGCCGCCTTGATAAAAAGATCATCGGTGTTACACAATATCGTACTCAGCTTATTGTTAGCCGCTGCATCTTCAACACCCCGGGCTAACTCCGGGGTATAGCCGCTCCGTATATCGGGCACCAAAACACCAATGATATTGCGGTGATTTGACAGATTGGTACGCCGGGTAACAAAGGTTCCAAGACGGCGCTTTCGGGTCAGATAACCCATATTCACCAGGTTGCCGATCGCCTGGCGTATTGTTGCCCGCGCCAGACCGGTAATTTGAACCAGCTCCTCCTCCGTCGGTATTTTATCTTCTGGCTTAAAAACCCCCTGCTCAATCTGCTCCCGCAGCCAGGTCTGCAACTGAAAGTATTGTGGTACCGGGCTGTTTCGATCAATGATCATGGCTGGATTTTACTCCTGATTCAATTGTATGTACAATTATACTTAAACACATTCAAAACTGCAAGTTTTTTTTCGCTATTCAAACATTTTCCCCGGATTCAGAATATGATGCGGATCAAAAGCCTGCTTGATTCGCTTCATTAACTCGATTGTCACCGGGTCTAGAACCATGGGAATATATTTTTTCCGTTTGTGACCTATTCCATGTTCACCGCTGATGGTGCCGCCCCGGGCAAGAACCATTTGATATAGCGCCACCCGGACGGTCTCCTGAACTTCGTGCCACCTGTCCATTGACATCTCCGGCTTTTTGACAATTGTAGTATGTATGTTCCCGTCGCCGGCATGACCAAAGCAGGGAATAATGACATCATGTTTTGCGGCAATGGCAGTGATCTGCGGTAAAATTTCCGGCAGGCTGGCAATCGGCACCACCAAATCCTCGGAACTTTTAACCGGGTAAAAGGTCTGAATGCCCTCCGGTACATTACGCCGCACTGCCCAGACCCGTTCCTGAGTCGTGGCGTTGTCGGCGACATAGACCTCAATGGCGCCGTTTTCTTCGCACATTTTCCCGATAATTTCATATTCCCGTTCCAGACCGGCTTCGTCATTACCGTCCAGCTCGATCAGCAGCATCGCTCCCACTTCCTGCGAGTAGAGCTGTTCGTTCAGATAACGACAGGCGAGCTCAACAGCGGTTTTGTCCATAAACTCCACAGCGGTGGGAATGATTTTACCGAAAGCGATGATCTTCGGCACCAGCGCCACCGCACTGGCGATGTCCTTGAAAAGAACCAGCAGGTCCACCCGCTTTGACGGCAGCGGCAGCAATTTGATAAAGATTTTGGTAAAAATCCCCAGCGTCCCTTCGGAGCCCACCATCAGGTGAATCAGGTCGTAGCCAACCACATCCTTCACCCGTTTGCCGCCCAGCTGGATAATCTCACCTTCCGGGGTAACCACCTCGAGCCCGATAATATAGCGTCCGGTGACACCGTATTTCACCGCCCGACCGCCACCGGCATTTTCCGCTACGTTCCCGCCGATAAAACAGCTCTCCACACTCATGGGGTAGCCCGCAAAAAAGAGACCTTCTTCCGCCAGCAGTAAATTCAGATCATTGGTAATCACTCCGGGCTCCAGGACCGCCACCATATTAGCTTTATCAATCTCGAGAATCGTACTCATCCGCTCCACAGACAGCAGAATTCCCCCGTAAACCGGGACGGCGCCGCCGGAAAGCCCGCTGCCGGCACCACGGGGCGTCACCGGGATATTTTTCCGGCTGGCTAACCGCATGATTTGAGCCACCTCCTGGGTTGTCCGCGGTTTCACTACCACTTCAGGCATCTGCATGTAGCGCTTGTCTGCCACCTCATCGTGGGAGTAAGGTTCCATTTTATCCGGCTCATTCCAGAGGACAAAACGGGAACCGACTATTTTTTTCAGCATTTCTACGATTCTGGAATCGACACGGTTATATCCTGACGAGTTCATTCACTCACCTCCGGTTCCTGTTTCAGATTCAAGGTTGCCAGTCTCTCCTTGATCAGCGGCAGTACCTCAAACAGGTCCGCGACAATTCCGTAGTCGGCGACCTGAAAAATCTGCGCCTCGGGGTCATTATTTATGGCGGCAATGTTTTCTGCCGTTTTGATACCCGCCAGATGCTGAACAGAGCCCGAAATTCCGATCGCCAAATAGAAGCGTGGACTCACGGTCTTTCCGCTCAACCCAATCTGATGGTTATAGCTGATCCATCCCCGATCAACCGCATCCCGGGTTGCCCCGATCGCACCATCGGGAAACAGCTCCGCCAGTTGCCGTACCATGCGGAAATTTTCATCTTTCTTGAAACCCTTCCCTCCGGCGATGATGATTTCAGCGTCCTGAATATTGCCCACGGCTTCGCTGTTTTCCCGAAATCCAAGCCGCTTAATCCGGCTTTGCAGATTCGTTGCGTTCACTGTTTCTCGGATGATTTCACCGCGGCGACTCTCATCCGGTTCCAGCGGTTTGTTGGAGTGAGGTCGGACCGTTGCCATTTGGGGACGGTGAGCCGGCGTTTTGATGGTCGCCAGAATATTGCCACCGATCGCCGGACGGGTCTGAATCAGATTACCCGTTTCCGGTTCGATATCCAGCTCGGTACAGTCAGCGGTCAGCCCGGTATGACAGACAACCGCCACCGCCGGCGCCACCGTTCGTCCGGTTGTCGTAGCGCTGGCGATCAGAATTTCCGGGCGGTATTTGCGGATCAATACCGTCAGCACGCTGGTATAGGGCTCGGGCAAAAAATGACGGAGCTCCGGTCTTTCCACTGCAATTACGCAGTCTGCTCCGTAATGAATCAGACGCTGCAATTCATTTTCAGCAAGATGATCACCCATAACAACCGCCACCAGCTGCGACTCACGCTTATCAGCAAGAGCGCGACCCCGTTTGAGTAGCTCAAAGGAGACCTGCCGAACAGTTCCAACCTCCTGCTCGCCCAAAATCCAGACATTTTGATACATCACTTTGGTACCCATTAGACAATCTCTTTCTGTTTCAAAAATTCAATCAGTCCATCCACCGCTGTGACCAACTCCCCTTCGTCCTTCGGAGCAGCGATTTTACCCCGGCGCGCCACTTGGGGCTTGGTGATTTTCACCACCCGGGTCGGCGATCCCTTCAAACCCAGAAAATCCGGCTGAGCATCAATATCCACCGGCCCCCAGGTCTGCAGTTCAACCGCCCTCGAACGTAATTTTCCTCTCAGCGTCGGCAAACGCGGAAAGTTGACCTCCTTGACCACTGTCAACAGACAGGGCAGCTCGGCAGCTAAAATCTCATAACCGGTCTCCACCATGCGTTCGCAACGAATCTCATTCTCAGCCACTTCCATAATCTTGCTGATATAGGTCATAAAGGGGATATCCAGCCAGGCGGCAATTCCGGGTCCTACCTGTCCGGTATCACCGTCGGTTGCCCGCTCGCCGCAGAGTATCAGGTCATATCTGCCGATTTTTTTGATCGCCTGCGACAGAACATACGACGTGGACCAGGTGTCCGCTCCGGCAAATTTCTTGTTACTGAGCAGAATGCCATCGTCGCAACCCATGGCAATCGCCTCCGTCAGCGCTTTGCGGGCACTGGGTGGTCCCATGGTGAGAGCGATGATTTCACCCCCGGCGTGCTCTTTCAGCCGAATGGCGGCTTCAATGGCATAGAGATCCAGCGGGTTGACGATCGGCTCGACTCCCTCCCGGATCATCGTTCCGGTTTCCGGGTCCATCTTGACATTGCTGGTTTCCGGAACCTGTTTAATCGGTACAATGATTTTCATGCTTACTCCCTGATTATCAGCCCTATTGCAGCGGCATTTCGGATTTACATTGGAATTTATACCAGCCCAGTTCTCCGCACCCGACCGGATGGAATTTGGACAAACTGAAATTAAAACTTTCCATCCAAAAATGCAGTATTCATTTTTCTAAATAGCAATGTAAAAAAGAGCATTAAATTTAATTGTCTATACAATTATACTATTTGCCGCTCTAAAATGCAACATCTTTTTTAATTTATCCCGACTTTCAAATGGATTCTATCGTGAAATAAAACCTGTTTACTCCCCGTATTTTAAAGAAAAAACTAAGGAGTGATTCCTTTATTAAACAACATGTATGTTGCAATATTGATCCTGTTTGCTAACTTTATTCATCATTATGAGATGCAATGCGAATAAAACGTGGGGGATGCTGATTTATGAACATTCCATTTCCATTTGAACCGATGCTGATCTTCGGGGCATTATCCGTGATGCTGCTGATTGGGGCTTATCTCCGCAACAAACTGCGCTTTTTTCAATATTTCCTAATTCCCAGCTGTCTTTTGGGTGGCATTCTCGGGCTGGTCTTTATCAGCTGCGGCATTCTTAAGATCGAAGCCTCAGCACTCGAAACATTTGCCTATCATTTTTTCAATATTTCCTTTATTTCCGTCGGCTTGTCCGGCAGCAACGAAGATCAGCCGGACACTATCCGCGCCAGAGATTACCTGAAAGGCTCCGCCTGGATGGCGGTGATTCAGAGCATCTCCTTTTCGCTTCAGGCGGTGATCGGGGGACTTATTGTCATCGTGATTGGTCTGCTGGGTTTTAAACTATTCCCGACTTTCGGTTTTCTCCTGTCGCTGGGCTTTGAGGAGGGACCCGGTCAGGCGCTGTCCTTCGGTAAGGTCTGGGAAACCGTCGGATTCGACCATGCTGCCACAATCGGGCTGACCTTTGCCGCCCTGGGATTTCTGTTTTCCTTTTTCGTTGGAGTTCCCATTGCGAACTGGGGCATCCGCAAGGGGCTTACGGCACAGGTGCCCGGATCGCTGCCACGTCATTTCCTGAAAGGCATTGTGCCCAAAGACCATGATAAAGAACCCGCCGGTAATCTCACCATGCACTCCGGCAATATCGAAACCCTGGCGTTTCATGCCGCTGTCATCGGTCTTGTGTATCTGCTTTCCTACGGTTTCACCATAATGCTCGGAAAACTATTACCGCCGGATATGGCTAAAATGCTCTGGGGCTTTTTCTTCTTCATTGGAATGGCAATAGCCTTCCTGGTCAAACTCATTATGAAAAAACTTAAAATAGACCACCTGCTTGACTCCGGTCTGCAGCGCCGGATTACCGGGTTCTCGGTGGATTATCTGATTGTATCCACTATTATGGCGATCCAGGTCGTGGTGGTCTGGAAATTCATCCTGCCGGTGGCGCTGATCGCACTGACCGGCGGTCTGGCAACCACCATCATGGTGATTTTCCTGGGGCGGCGGCTGTTCTCATACAATATTGAACGGTCGGTGACCATTTACGGAACGGTTACCGGCACCGTCTCCAGCGGGCTGTTGCTGCTGCGAATCGTAGATCCGGAATTCAAATCGCCGGTTGCCGTGGAAGTCGGCATCATGAATCTCTTTATGGTACCGGTGATTCTGGGCTATAGTGTCCTGATCAACGCACCGATCTGGTGGCACTGGAGCCTGTCGCTGACTGTCGGTGTTTTCGGTGTTGCATTGATTATCTCATTGCTGCTGATGAAACTGTTGAAACTGGTGGAAGCGCCGAAGTTTTAATATTCGTCATCATCACGGCTGACAGGTATTAGAGTTTTTTAGAAAAG
>DSAS01000031.1 GCA_011046365.1 Fidelibacterota bacterium | reverse complement strand
CCATCATTATGATTGATCCGGATACTTTGAGAGGGTACAGCCTCCCGGGAAATGTTCAGTGGGTTGCTCCCGGGAGACTGCATGTTGAGGGACTTGATTGTAGTGTTCGATGTGGGGGAAAGTCCCTGTAGGAAACTATTGATATAACATAAGATAGACGTACTTTCCCAAGTCAAGGCGTGTTACTACAAATTTTGAACTATTGAATGTCTCCAATACTTGCGGTATGCTTTCTGATAATTCAGTATCTGCGTCCAGTGCATTTCCAGTGCACAACTGATAATCTTATGGGTAATATTCGGAATGTTTTCTGTTAAGCCATCAAATAAATTTTCTACTCCATCTGAAAAAATATTTTGGCGAGCTGATAACATTGTTTAAACCATTTGAACAAATGTTCAAACCACTTGTACAAATGATCAAGCAGCATGTCACCCTAAACAGCAAAATCCCTGGATAACAAAAGCCATCCGAGGTTTGCTGGTACGCTTTTCGTTGTGTACTTACTTAAATGAGAAGAGGATTTCGTGATGATACCGTTCGCCGGGTTTCAGGATGGACGACGGGAAATCGGGCTGGTTAGGAGAATCGGGATAGTACTGCGGCTCCAGGCAGAAGCCGTAATGCTGCCGGTAGGATTTACCCCCTTTTCCTTTATCTTCATCGGTCAGGAAATTGCCGGAATAAAACTGCATGCCGGGTTTAGTGGTGCGTAGTTCCATGATTCTGCCGGTTTGCGGTTCCCGAATGCGCGCCGCCAGCCGCAGCTCACCCATTTTGCCGTTTAGGACATAGTTGTGGTCATAGCCGCCAGGCACCGCTTTGATATCCCTGCCAATGGTTTTGGGTTTGGTAAAATCCATCGCCGTACCCGCCACCGGTTCAATCGCACCGGTCACCATGCCGTTCTCGCCCGGCGGCGTATAGTGATCGGCATTCAGCATGAGTTCATGATTCAGAATATCGCCGTTGCCTTCACCGGCAAGGTTGAAATAGCTGTGATGGGTCAGATTGACCGGGGTCGCTTTATCGGTCCGGGCTTCATACTCAATGCGCAATTCATTGGTATTGGTCAGGCGGTACACCACCAGACATTCCAGGTTGCCCGGATAGCCGGAATCCATATCTTTGCTGAGATGGGTTAATTTCAATCCGGCTTCACTTTCCGATGAGAACGGCTCCGCCTGCCAGAGCACCCGATGAAATCCCTGTGAGCCGCCGTGCAGATGATTTTCGCCGTCATTCTTTTCCAGATGGTATTCTACGCCGTCGAGACTAAATTTCCCGCCGGCGATCCGGTTGGCATAGCGCCCCACCGTGACACCCAGGAATTTATCATCCCGGAGATACTCCTTAAGACTGTCGAATCCCAACACCACATCGGTCAGACTACCCGATTTATCGGGAACCAGTAATGAAACTAGAGTTCCGCCGAAATTCATGATTCCGGCGGTCATCCGGTTGTCATTAATTAATGTAAACAACTCAACGGTTTTACCGTCCGGTGTTCTGCCAAATTCCTGTTTTGTGACCTGCATAAATGTCCGCCTTTCTATAGAATCTCGGATCTGAGTTTGAACGGATCGGCACCGTCGAGACCACGTATCCGCTTACTGAGAGCATCGAACAGCTCTTTCTGTTTGCGATAGACTTTTACATTTTCCTGAATCGGTTGCCGCCGGTGTTTTTCGTCCAGGACTACAAAGGGTTTGACGAGGTCTGCCAGGGAGACCGCTCCCTCCCGCTCTTTTTTCCAGACCCAGGCGGCGTGCAGTGCCGCTCCCAGGGCGGCGCCTTCACCTGCCACCCGCACCGTTTCGGCTTCGAAGATATCGGCAATTGTCTGGCACCAGGTGTCGGACCTTGACAGACCGCCGGTGAGACGAATCTCTCTGACCTTCACCGGCATCCTTTTGAATCCGGTATAGAGATTCAGGATATGTCCCTCGATGATGGCGCGGCTCAGTTTTTCCTGGGTAAAATCCGCCAGACCAAAACCGAAATAAAGCGGCGCCGCCAGCGGAACATCGGGAGTCCGTTCACCAACATACCACGGAATAAGTATTCTGCCATTGTTCGCCGCCGGAGTTAAGTCAAGCATGTTATCGAATTCGGCATGGCTCAATCCGTGTATTTTCAGGAATTCGTTGTAGCCGTTCGCCAGATTGGAAACGCACAACAGCGGCAGATAATGACCGGTGCTGTCGCAAAATGCTGCGATTTCGCCGGTGGGATCAATATAGGGTTTTTCCATAAATGTGTAAGCCGTGCCGCTCGTTCCCAGGCTGACCGTAACGATGCCCGGCTCCACATTGCCGGTTCCGACGGCGCCATACATATTATCGCCACAGCCGGCATCAATCCGGCATTCTTCTGAAAAACCAAATTTTGCCGCCAGTTCGGGATTAATCGCCCCGATTGTCCGGTCCGAAGGCTTGATTTCCGGCAATTTTTCCGCCAAATCCGGAGCAATCGCTGCAATCACTTTCTGCGACCACTGCCCGTTCGCCGGATTCCAGAGCGCCATGCCGGAGGCGTCGCCGGGTTCCATGACGCACACGCCTCCGGTCAGGTAGTAATTCATGTAATTATGAACCAGAAACAGGGTAGCCGTTCGGCGATAGGTTTCCGGTTCATGACGCACCATGTGAAAAATCTTCGCCGCGGTATAACCGGTGCGCTGACTGTTGCCGACCTCCTGGACAATCTGTTCGAGACCACCGACCTTTTCGGTCAGGATTTCACACTCCTCCAGAGTTGAGAAATCGTTCCAGAGTTTGCTGCGGGGACGCGCCAGATTGCCCTTAGCATCCAGCGCCACCAGTCCATGCTGCTGTCCGGAAACCGCAATACAGCCGATCTGAGCCATAGCGATGCCGGCATTTTTGGCACTCTCAAATACGCGGTCTACCGCCTCAATCCACATTTTGGGATCGGATTCGGAGACGCCTTCACCCAGCCCTTTGATCGCACCGTTTTCGGTGTTGTAGTGTGGCAGGTCGGCGTCATAATTGACCGAATTCACATAAACGACTTCTTCCGTCTTCAGATCAATGATGACCAGTTTTGTGCTTTGGGTCGAAACATCCAACCCGGCGAATAATTTAAACACGGTTCACTCCTAATTTTTTTCTTAACGAATATACTGATTAAACAGGCTTTCGTACAACTCCTGTTTGCCACTGATCATCTCAGGTTCACCGATTTTTTCCGCCAGTTTCGCCAGCTCAGCCAGCCCCAGCTCACCCTTTTCAAAGCGGGCGCCTTCACCGGAATCAAAGCTGGCATAGCGGGCTTTTTTCATTTTCAGATAATCCGATTTTTCCAGAATGTCGTTGGCAATCAGCAAACTGCGGGCAAGGGTATCCATAGAGTAAATATGCCCAATGAAAATATCCTCCAGATCGGTGGAACTGCGGCGATTCTTGGCGTCAAAATTCATACCGCCGTTGCCGATCCCGCCGTTCTGCAGCAGCACCAGCATCAGTTCGGTGGCATCGTACAGATTGTGCAGAAACTCATCCGTATCCCAGCCGTTGAAGGGATCGCCCTGATTGATGTCCAGACTGCCGAACAGACCGGCATCGCAGGCGGTCTGCACTTCGTGGGCAAAGGTATGCCCCGCCAGTGTTGCATGATTATTCTCGATATTGATTTTAAAATCCTTATCCAGACCGTAATGTCTCAGGAAACCGACAACCGTCGCCACGTCATAGTCATACTGATGCTTGGTTGGTTCCATGGGTTTGGGCTCGATCAGAAATGTGCCTTTGAAACCGGCGGCGCGACCATAATCCCGGGCTTTTGTCAGAAGCATCGCCAGATGATCGATCTCACGCTTCATATTAGTATTCAACAGGCTGTAATAACCTTCGCGACCACCCCAGAAAACGTAATTCTGTCCGCCGAGTTCAATGGTGGCATCAATCGCCGCTTTTACCTGGGCGGCAACCTGGGGAATGACATTGAAATTGGGATTGGTGGCGGCGCCGTTGGTATACCGCTTATGGGAAAAGACATTCGCGGTGCCCCAGAGCAGTTTTACGCCGGATTCCGCCTGTTTGGCTTTCGCCAGTTTCACCAGCTCTTTCAGATTCTTTTCGGATTCCACCACATTTTTGCCTTCCGGTGCCATATCGCGGTCGTGAAAGCAGTAAAACGGCACACCCAGTTTAGAGATAAACTCGAATGCCGCATCCAGCTTGTCTTTGGCAGCCCGCAGCGGGTCGCTGGCTTCATTCCAGGGAAAATCAATGGTACCCTCCGTACCGAAAATATCGGCCCCGTTGTTGCAGAAAGTATGCCAGTAGGCAATGGCAAAGCGAAAGTGGTCTTTCATGGTCTTACCGGCGACGACTCGGTTCTCGTCGTAATACTTGAACGCCAGCGGGTTTTTCGACTCGGGTCCTTCAAAAGGAATCTTGCCGATACCCTTGAAATACTCCTTCTTACCAATCGTTACATTAATTGACATAACTTAATCTCCTTCCAATTGTTTGTTTCATCATTACTATTCTTAGCACTTATTTTCAAAATTCAAAATCCCTGACGGCAGCGCAAAATGCCTGAACGTTTTCCGAGCTGACACCGGGCGGCATGCCACCACCACATGAGGGGAGAATACGCGTTTTATCGGACAGCGATTCCAGCAACTCCACCGTAGCGCGCTGCACGTCGGCAGGACTACCGCTCGCCAACACATCCCGGGGCGGAATATTTCCCATCAGCGTCACCCGATTACCGGTTAATTTCTGCAGCTCCTTCAGCGGAATATCAAAACCCATGTTGAACAGGTTTACTCCCATTTCGGGTAAAAAGGGTGCCGAAACTTTGCAGCTGGCGTCATTATGTAAAAATTTTACCGTTACGTCGGCATTGAAAAGTTCTTTGAAATAGGGCAATCCGAAGCGTCGGAATTCCGGCTCACCGATAAAACCGATGATATCATCCAGTAAAAATATGCCGTCAATGGTGGGAAAGGTTTCCCGTTGCAGCTGCAACCACTTTTTCAAATATTCGGTAACTTTGCCCATCAAATCAACAACCGCGTCAGGAGCTTCCATCATCGCCATCATAAATTCGGTTGTACCCATCAGGAAGCTGGCGACATTTAAGGGACCGCGGGCGACGGCAAAGCGGATTTTGTGTCCGGCGACTTCGATTTTGGGCTGCGCCAGTTTCAGACGGTTCAATACCAGCGGCGCGAGACCATCGGTTTCGGGGTCAGGCACCCCAACATTTTGAATCTCCTCAACTGATTGAATGACCGGAAAGGCATGGGGAAATTCGTTGGACGGAAAGCGGCAGCGCGCCCCGAATGCCGACGGTTCGGTGCACATCCCGTATTCCGACCAGAATCCGGGCAGGAAAAGGACGTCCGGGAAATCCTGAATGGCTTTAAAATTGGCGTTCAACCATAATTCTTCGCTGGTAAAATAATCGAGAATACTGATTCCGTACCAGTTCGGCAGCCAGGGACAGTCAATAATGAATGCCACCGGCAGCGGCTTGACCGGCTCACCCCGGATTACTTTTAAAAGTGTCTCCCATTGTTTGTCATTCATGCAAAGACTCCAAATTTTTTCCACGGCTACTTATAGATATCATCATCACCCCGATATTCATACCAGTCAAACCAGGCGGATTGATCGGTTGTCTCGCCCAGCGATGTGGCATAGAGCGCAAACATACTGCCCACAAAACCACCGGCAATCCGGGTGGATAAAAACCGCCCGTCCACATTATCTATTAATAATTGCCATTTCCCCGGTTTAAAACCGTAGTAAAACGAATAGTCGGCGCCATCGGCAACGATGCGCAAGCGCAGGAGTGTCCCGGCGCTCTTTGCATCAATTTTTTGAGACGCCAGCAATGTCATCGGCTGCCGGCTCTCTTTTTGATCGTTCGACTGAAACAACTGCACAACCGGCGCGCCATCTTCAACGGATTTACACAAAAAGTAAAAATAGGTCTCATTTTGAAACGCCAGTAAGCCGGCTTTTTCATTCTCCGTTTGCGGCTGGAAATCCAGCGCCGTAGCGGCAAAGGCTTTCAGATGTTGCTGACGACGACCGATGAAGGCGGGATTACTCTTTCCGGAACAGGTTTCCGGCAGCAATCGTATTTTGACAAAACCGGGTCTGTCCGCCAGATCGTACCATTTTTCATGGGGTGTCCGTAAAAACGCCCAGTGCGGGTCCAGCCGGGCGGAATCGAAGTCATCACGCAGGGTAAAATTGCCACTGTAGGGAACCTGCGCTTTTTTGGTTCTTTCCGGCAGGGGCAGCGGATAGCTGTATTGCACTTCCTCAAAATCGGGGTTGATGACAGGCCAACCGTCTATCCACTTCACCGGCGCTAAAAAGGTCTCCCGACCGGTGTTGAAAAATCCTTCATACTCGGGAAGATAGGGTCGGCACCCCAGGAACACCGCCCACCAGTCACCGGTTGGTATTTCCACCAGATCGGCATGACCGGTGCAGGTGACCGGATTGGGTCGGTTGGGATCCAAATGGCGCTGAGTCAGAATCGGATTTTTCTCATAAGGAATATATGGTCCTGTAACCTTCTCACTCCGGAACACCACCTCGGAGTGTTGCCAGGAGGTACCCCCTTCTGCACAAATCAGGTAGTAATACTCATCTTTCTTGAAAATGTGCGGTGCTTCGATCCAGATCGGTTTTTTGGAAATATCGGTGCCACCGTTCACTAAAATCATGTTATCACCGGTCACCCGCAGCCGCTCTTTATCAAAGTAAAACAGGCGAATCGTGCGATGCCCGTCATAAAGCGGCGCGTTGTCCGGCGCGACACTATTGTAGACGAAATAGGCTTGCCCGTCTTTCTCAAAAAAAAGCGATGGGTCAATCCCGTCAACTTCCGGTTGCCAGGCCGGCTTAGACCAGGGACCGGCGGGGTCTTCAGCGGTTACGACAAAATTACCACCGCCATCCACCAAAGTACAAGTGAGATAAAACAGCCCGTC
The DNA here is from genome assembly GCA_011046365.1 of Fidelibacterota bacterium. Classification (GTDB taxonomy): domain Bacteria; phylum Fidelibacterota; class UBA2242; order UBA2242; family UBA2242; genus B118-G9. The sequence continues at coordinate 11,260 of DSAS01000031.1, read as the reverse complement.
ATGATAAGCAATCGCCGGCGCAAATATGCCTCTGGAGAGCCCCAATCCCTCCAGGTCCAGCTGTTCAGCCCGGTCCAGTACGTGCCCGATCAGTTTCCAGTTGACCAGATCACGGCTGTGAAAAACCGGTATTCCGGGGAAATAGGCAAAAGTGGAAGTGACAAGATAAAAATCATCACCGACGCGGCAGATACTTGGGTCCGGATAAAAGCCTGCCAGAATCGGGTTCGTAAAATATTGATCAGTTGCTGTTTTCATCTTTTTCACACCGCACGCGGATACAAACAGGGCTGAAATCAAGAGCATTGTCACCATTCTGTTCATCTCCACATCTCCTTTACCCTTTTTTTCTCGTAGCAAACATGGCTGACAAACCTATTCCAAATTATAGATTAAACTTTCCGGAGGACCCAGATAACTCGGCTTCAATCCGCCCCGGTTGATGATAATTTTCTGGAAAACGATGCCGGAGTCCACCAGCCAGATTTTCAAAACATGCGGACCAGCCTGAGCGATCTGGTGAGTCGAGCTGACTTTCATCACTTTGTCTGTCACTGCCGTATTCCACCATTGCGGATATTTCCAGTCGGGGGTATCACACCCTGCGTGCATATTGATCAATTGCGGCTTTTCGTCATCCACCGAAATTCCATAGACCAATCCGGCACCCTTTTTAAAATTCAGGGTAGGATTCAGATAAAGAGTAATGTCAACTTTGCCACCTTCGAACAGGGTAAAGTCGTATTCAAGTCTGGGGCTGTCATTCCCGATTCCCCGAGTTTCGCTATTCACCGGACGGGCAATCACGGCAGAATGGGTGCGACCGAGATTGGGGATAACTTCCCAACGGATTTCATCGGTGGAGACGGCGTTGCTGTAATGAGCTGCCTCGATGGATACAACGCCGTTGTTTTCGACAAACCCCTTTACAGACAAATTTCCGGGATTGTGGATAACTACCCGGATAGGAATTTTCTGTTTAGCACCTGCGACTATAATAATCCCCTCTGCCGTCCCTTTGGGCGCCTTTGCCCAATCAATGTTCACCATAATCCGGTCTTCCAATTCCACCGTTCCGGATGCGGCGGAAACATTGATCCACTCTTTTTGCGGTTTGATGAGATAATCCACCGGTTTCCGGCTTTTATTAAAGACTTCAAAACAGTGTTTTTGGCGATTGATCGGGTCAAATTTGGGTAAAACGGCTGCGGCGGTATTACTGGGAAAAGCCGTCTGCGAGCCTTCTACGGCGACACCGATCGCCGGTTTGCGGCTGGGTTTCAGACGGTCTACCTTCGGCATGATATTTTTTTCCGGCTGATCCCAGGATGTATAACCGATATGGGTCTGCGCCATCATGTGATTCCATTTCCCATCGGCTAATTCCGTATGATAATAATCGGTCAGCACCGCATCTTTTTGAAACAGCTCCGCCACTTCCTCAGCATACCGGTTTGTAGACGCTCTGCCCTGCTGTCTGTACAGACGGTTTTTACCTGCAGCGACATACATCTCATTCAGGTTGGCGCAAATTTCCACCGGAAACAGAACCAGCTGGTAAAAGGCATCTTTGTATTCGTCACCAATATTTTCATAAATCTGTCTGGATTCGGTGACCAGCCTGTTATAGTCGGCAACAATAGTTTCGGCTTCGCTGTAATCGGTCAGGCTGTAGGTGAAAGGCTGCAGCATCTCCGGGGTTCGGCGGGCGTTGAATTTCGTATACATTGCCAGAATTTCAGCTATTTTTCCAGCATAATCGGAGTCAAATTGCCGGACTGCCCATTTTTCGTAATAATCCGGGAGGTCGGCGGGCTGGATAGCTTCGGGATTCCAGGCAAAATCGAGAAAAAAACTGATGGGCAACTCCATGGGTTTCAGATCACCCACATTGACCAGCCACAGCTCCTGTGCCCCATACCGATAGGCAAGGTTCATCTGTTCCCAGACCTTTTCGATCTGAGTGACATTCAGCCAGCGGTAACTGACCGGGCCGCCGACGAAATCGAAGTGATAGTAAATCCCGAAACCGCCTTTGCGGGAACGCTCTTCTGGCTTGGGCAGTATGCGTACATTCCCCCAATTATCATCACATAAAAGCAGCATTACATCATCGGGCACGCGCATCCCTTTATCGTAATAATCCTGGACCTCTTTATATAGCGCCCAAGCCTGGGGCGTTTCTTCGGCAGGCTGACCGGTGACCTCTGCAATAATGCCGCGCTGATCCCTGACGATTCTCTCCAGCAGATCTATCGCCGTTCCCTCCGTCATAGCTTCATCGCCATCGCCGCGCATGCCGATGGTAATGATGCTTTCGTAATCCTCCATCCGCTCGATCCCTTCCCGCCAGAACCGGCGCAGAATATCGGCATTTTTTTCGTAATTCCAGGGACCGGTGCCGTAGCGTTCCCATTCGACATGGGCGCGCATCATCGGCTCGTGATGAGATGTTCCGATCACAATCCCGTACTCATCAGCTAATGGGGCATTCAGGGAATCATCATCGTAAAAGGCTTTACCCCACATCGCCGGCCATAAAAAATTGCCTTTCAGTCGCAAGATCAGTTCGAAGACCTTTTCATAAAATTGATGATTAAAATCGCCGAAGTTTTCTCGCACCCAGGAGCCGAGCGCCGGTTCTTCATCGTTCAGAAAAATACCGCGATACCTTACCTTCGGCTCGCCGGAAAAGTACCGTCCGGGGCGAATGTAGACTGCCTCTTTCGGCATGACGGGCACATCCGCCCAGTAATACCAGGGGCTGACACCGATTTTTTCCGCCAGATCAAACATGCCGTAAATCGTTCCGCGCTTGTTACTACCGATGATCAGCAGGGCACGGTTAACCCCCGGCAGCGGTTGTTCGACAGTTTCGATTAAGAATGCATCCCACTTGCCTTTGATCACCGCTGCGGATATTTTACCATTATCCACTAATTCATTTATATATTGATTTTTCCCCAGCGTTCCGATCAGGACTATTTCTCCGGAGGCTGGTATCTGGTCTAGCACCAGACCCGGTTCGGTGCCAGTCACCTTGCGTATGTCCGCTTGCAGCTGTTCGGCGACTTTCAGGACACCGGGAAAATCATGGGCACTCAGTACAAGCGGCAGTGCTTTTCCAGCTTCTGCAAGGGGCATTCCGGAGCTGGTTTTTGAAAAAGTGACATAGGATGAAACCGATTCAGAAATGGTGGTTTCGCCCGTTGCAGTCGTCGCCAGAAGATGAGTGATTACCAGAGCAGCCAGCAGCCGGCTTTTGTAATTATGGAGACGTTTACCAGCCAGGTTTTTCCTTAGTGGAATCAGGTTTATGCGCCATGGTACCGTTGAGAACATGGTATCGTTTTCAGTGTTGTTTTGCATTTTGAAAGACTGTCTGATAATTAATTTGAACATAATTGAACCGATTCAATATTAACAATATTCTGGCTACTTGTCAAATAGAATTCGCAATTGTTTTCAGTAAAATTATTCGCCGGAACGGATAAATCAGTCTGAAAGGTTTTCAAACAGTACAATTATCCGGATAAATATCACCATTTTTAAATGGTTTCCCGCGGTGATGCAAAAGACCTATTTTTATAAATATTTGGAGTAAACCCGATTTTTTTATTGTTTTTTTCGGCGAATGACAATATTTTTATCATTGAAGAATTGAACCGGTTTAATCGGTGGATAATATTCGGAATAAAAAAAGAGTCATCAATGAAAAAAATCACGATTGAAGATGTTGCCAAACGAGCAGGCGTCTCAAAAGGGACAGTTTCAGCTGTCATAAATGCCAAAAAAACCGTAAAACCCGCAACCCGCGAGTACATTCTAAAGGTCATGAAAGAGATGAATTTTCGTCCCCGAGCCATGGCACGCAACCTGAAAAATGGCGACCAGGATAAGAGTATCGGGATTATTATTAAGGATTTGAATTATCCCTTTTATACAGCCATTGCCACCGGCGCCAGCGAGTACGCCAATCAGAAAGGTTATTCGGTCTTTGTCACCAATTCCGAAGATAATCATGAATATGAAAAAAAATTTACCCATCTATTTTCAGTGATGAATATCAAAGGAGCTATCATCGCTCCGGTTGTCGAAGGTACCTCTGAAATCGAACATCTTTTTAAATTGAAAATGATCAATTATCCTTTTGTGCTCCTCGAGGACGTCAAGGGAATCCAGTCAAACGTGGTCACCATTGACAATCTGAAAGCCATCAAGGATGCCGTCAAGTATCTGATTGACAATGGACACACCCGAATTGTACATTTCGCCGGTCCGCCACATTCTTCGCATACGCAGGAGCGAATTGACGGTTTCCGCCATGCTTTCAGTGAGAGCCCGCTGGTATTTCATAACAATATGATCATACCGGTCGGTTCGCACTATGAGCCGGTTTTTAAAAATACGCTTGAATATTTTAAAAGCCTGCCGGAAAACGACTACCCCACTGCGATCGTCTGCTATAACGATCAGCAAGCCCTGGCAGTCATGATCGCTTTGAATCAATTGAATATCCGGGTTCCTGAACAGATCTCCATCATCGGAAACGATGATATTCAATATGCCAGCGTATATCCAATCCCGCTAACCACAATCAAGGCACCCAAGCATGAGATCGGCTGGAAAGCCGCCGAAATCCTGATCAATAACATCGAATCCAATGTGCAGCCGCCAATCGAAAGAGTGGTCCTGAAAACCGAATTGGTCATCAGGAAATCGTCAAAAGTTATCAACAATTAATCCGATTAAACAGCCTTGAGAGCCTGCAGGTCATTTCATCAATTCAGCCAGTATTTGCTGATTTTTAGTTAAACAACATTCCAAAATATTGCAATAAACAGCTCTTCCTTTACCCGGGATGTATGGTTCTTGTTCCGGTCATGCTTATTAAAAACGCTTTTTAGTCGTGAAAGAGGAAAAGAATTTTATAAATTTTTGATTTATTACTTGACATATTAAAACGGTTCAATTAAAATTGAATAAGTGCAAATAATGAGAATTATGCAAAAAACCGCTCCTACAACGATTCTCGAAGTCAAAGCGCAAGAGGAATCAGTCCGTTGCTATCCATTTGACAGCGTCTGCGCTCTTTTAAACAAAAATGGTAAGATATTTGCATTTCATTGAAAATGTGCATTAAAACGAGGGTGGTGTGCTTATGAAATACTTCATCAATCGTGCAGATAGAAAGAGAATTTTTTCCAAAATTCGAGAAACCCTTCTGATCGGGCGGAAAGCGATTGTTAGTAGTATTTTAATTTCGCTGATACTGGTGCCAGCCCTGTTATTCGCCAGTACGATCAAAGGTCGGGTTTACGACAAAACGACGGATAAAAGTCTCGCCGCCGCCAATGTTATGATTGAAGGAACCAGCTTCGGCGCCGCCGCTGATCTGGAGGGTATGTACATTATCACCAACGTTCTCCCGGGTAGACAAACACTTGTGGTCTCCTATATCGGTTATGTAACCGTGAAAGTAGAGCTTGATATTCCAGAATACGGTACCCTGAAAAGGGATTTCGGACTGCAACCCGATGTGGTCAAGGGCAAAGAGGTCATTGTCCTGGCGCAGGGGCTGGGTCAGATTCAGGCAATCAACCAGCAACTGGCTTCCGATAAGATTAGTAATGTCGTTTCCGAAGCGCGGATCCAGGAATTACCGGATTTTAACGCCGCTCAGGCACTGGCACGCCTGCCGGGCGTTTCTACCCTCGAGAGTTCTGGTGAAGCCAATAAGGTGGTCATCCGGGGACTGGCACCACAATACAATACGATCTCGGTGGAGGGTGTCAAACTCGCCTCTACCGGTAGTTCGCAAATCGGTGTATCGGCTCTCGGGAACACCTCCGGCAGTGTCTCCAATGACCGCAGTGTGGACCTTAGCATGGTGTCGCCCTATATGATCAAATCCATGTCAGTCTTTAAATCCCTGACACCTGATATGAACGCCAACTCCATCGGCGGTTCCGTTGATATGGAGTTGCGTGAAGCACCCTCTAAACTGCATTATGATCTGTTATGGCAATCGGGGTATACGGCAAAGACCGGCAATTATGGTAATTATCGTGCCGTTGCCTCCGTAAGTCAGCGTATTTTTCAGGACAAACTCGGCGCGTATTTATTGGTAAATGCCGAAAAATATGACCGCGATGCCGATAATATGGACGCCTTTTACAACACCAGCAGCAGTACCATTGATACAACCACAGGCTACCGACCGGTGCGGGTCAGAGACGTCACGCTGAGACGACATATCGAGACCCGGAAACGCTATGGCGGCAACCTGATTCTGGACTATAACCTGCCATCCGGTTCGATCAAAGCCGTCAATATGTTCACCCGTCTTGCGTCCGATTACCAGGATTACAACACAATTTTAAATTATGCCGATGAATTACTGAATTTTAAATACCGGGAAGGAATAAATACAACCGATTTATCTGCTAATTCCATCGTCTTTAAATACGATTTCGGACGGATGGTAATGGATATGCAATTGTCCAATACTTCTTCAAAAAATGATCTCCCGGAGTCGCCCTATGTCGAATTAAAGACTGGACCGATCCTAACAGCTAAAGTGACAGATAATACAATTCCCGATAGTTTAAAACAGTTGATCGCATTTCCGGGTCCTGGTGGAGTGGAATTAGATAATATCAATCTTTTCAGCTCTTTGTATAAAGAGTCAAAAACTCTGTTCTCCTCCAACTTCAAGTTCCCTTTTGCCGTCAGTACGTTTCTAACCGGTTATGTGAAGATCGGGGGGCAGTATCACCTGCAGCAGAATAGCAACGATCAAAAAACACCTTACGCCAGTATTCGGAAAACAGGTGATTTCCAATCGGCAATGGTGGAAGATTTGGAAGCAGTTTTTGGTATTCCTGTAGACCCTGTCAGAGCCAAGTTCCTCGGCTCTAGTTTTATGGGTAGTTCCGATCTTCTAAGTCCTTTCATAGACAATCAATTCGGTGAGATCTATTACGTCTGCGATCCGACGATTCCGACCGCCATGGCGGAATATCTGGCGAACAGCCCGCAATGGCGCGGCAGAGCCACCGGCGGAGCGGAGCAGACCGGCGGCTGGTACAGCGGCATGTTCCAGACGCTGGCAAATTCCTACAGATACATGGAAGAGTACTACGCAACCTATATCATGTCGGAAATAAAATACAGAAATTTGATGATTGTAGGTGGTGCACGTTATGAGAAAATGACATCAAAATATACCGCCTATAATATGTTCGATATGCGCAATCCCGATGCACAGGATTGTGATACGGTAGTCGCCAAGCCGAAAAGTGAATTTATCCTCCCCATGGTTCAGGCAAAATATTCGCCTTTCAAATGGTTCGATATTCGCTATGCCTACACTCAGACACTCGCCCGACCGGATTACCATCAGATGTCACCGAAAATTACCTATAACAACCCGCGAAATGTTGTCCGGGCGGGTAATCCCGATCTGCAACCGGCACTGGCGTACAACCACGATCTTTATCTGACGTTTCACGGCAATAAATTGGGACTTTTCTCCATCGGCGGATTCTATAAAACCGTGGAAGATTTTACCTATTCCTATGCTTACCGACTGCACCAAACCAGCGAGGATGAAAAGGTCAAAACGATTAACGATTTTGATATCATGGGAATTAAGCCGGATAAAGATAAAGGACCAATGTTATACACCTATATAAACAGCCCTTACAGGGCGTTTGTGAAAGGTCTCGAATTTGATCTGCAGACAAGATTCTGGTACCTGCCCTTTCCTTTCGATGGCGTTGTCCTCGGCGCCAATTATACCATGATCGAATCAAGGACAAGATACCCCTATAATGATGAAGTTACCGATTACACGACGCGTCCGCCAGTGACCACGACCCAATTTGCCACGCGTCCCGGACGGCTGATCTATCAACCGAACGATGTTGTCAATGCCTATGTCGGTTATGAATACAAAGGCTTTTCAGCCCGTCTGTCGTTCCTGTTCCAGGGTAATTCGGTAAGCCGGATCGGGACATTTCCGGAACAGGATGGTTACACCAATGATTATTTCCGGATTGATGCGTCTATCCGGCAAAAGCTGCCCTGGTATGGAACTGAGATTTATCTGGATGCCAGCAACCTGAATAATGCCCCCAATGAATCCGCCCAGATTACGATTGATGGTTTCACCAATGTCAAACACTATGGTGCCACCGCGAATCTCGGGGTGAGATTCCGATTGTAAATATAAATAGAGATCACCTATGCAAGAGCAAAAACATTTAAAAAATAAGTTAAGGAGGTTCAACTTATGAAACAGATTGTAACAATGATAGCTTGTGTCTGTTTTTTCAGCCTATCTCTGTCCGCGCAGGTCAAGGATACGGTTGATGTTAACGGCATGTATAGCGGCGGTGTCGAGGGGGAACTAAATACAGCCATTCAGACCGTCATTGATGCCGGGAATTTGTCCAATACGGTTTTCAAACTGAAATCCTACGATTGGTATGTCATCACCGGAACGATTGAAGTTCCGGCGGGGGAAACCCTGGAGCTCGTTGGCGAACCAATCGGTACGACTCAGGCATCGGCACCGCCACAGATTCTGTGGACCGCCAGTGGCAGTGTCACCAAAAATTTCATGATTGCCGTCTATGGCGACCTGGTCATGAAGAACATCTGGATCCGGTATGCCGATGCAGCCGGTATTCAGACCGGAACTCCGATTGTATTTGACGGCGATACCCTGGGTGTAACTGGCGATACAGGGGAATATGGGTACTTCGAAAATTGCATTTTTGAATGGATGCCCTGCCCTACCGTAACAGCCTCCGGATCAATCTGCGTTAGGTCTGAACATTTCAACGGAACCTTTATCAATTGCTACTTCCGTAACTGTGTTGATTCACATTTCATGTATTATGGCAGAGCCGTTTCCTTCCCGTTTGATGTTTCGGGTTATCATACGGACTATGTATCCTTCGAAAACTGCACTTTTGCCAACATGGGCTATGTCTATATGCAGGAGGGCACCAACTGGGGCGAGAACGTTCACTTCAACCACTGCACTTTCTACAATGTTGTGATGTTTTCATTGGAATCCGGCTGGTGGTGGAAAATGAATGTGACCAACTCGCTCTTCGTGAATGCGTTTATGTTAGGATTTATACCAATTCAGGGTACCAATCCCGCCAGTGCGATATTTACGATTACTCCGGCAGACTCGATCAATTTTGAAGTTCCCTTTACCGATCAGGACCGGCATATCCTGTTTGCCAATAATGCCTATTACATGGATGACTGGCTGGTGGACTGGATGCGCGGCGGCTGGGAATTACCTTATTGGAGTGATAATCCTGCGGATTCTGTAAAAAAATGGCGTCCAGCCTCAAGAATCACTTCAGTGGGTTGTCCTTACAGTAGAGACTTATATCAAATACGGGCTTTTAATGAAATTCCCTATCCCCGACCGATGCTAGATAGCACGACGGTAAACTATTTTGATTCGACTTACGTTGATGGTGATGGTCATATCGTGAAAGCTTATCCCCTAATGAACAAAGCCAAATTGTATGACATCTATGCTCTTAAACGGGCGGGTCTCCCGGATACACTCAATCCCGGTTTTATTGAACCGCCAATCAATCTGGAGCCACTCAAATGGTTCCTGAACGAGAAATGGGGTACGAACCTGGACACCATGTGGGCTTATGAAATTGAGGCCGGTTTCAACCAACAGTGGCCCCTGCCGGAAAATATGGCGTATACCAACGAGACCTTTTTAACAGCCGGTATGGGCGGCTTTCCGTTGGGCGACCTCTATCAATGGTGGAATCCAGCCATCAGAGAGGGCGCTACCGACTATTATTCCGCCTGGTTAGCCCAGGCTGATGAAGAGCGGGAAACCATCGCCACCTGGCTGGAAACCGGTGTCCATCCGGACAGCAACGATGTGGGGATTGTGGGAAAAGCGGATCCAGCGGTATTGGCAAAGTACACCTTGAGCCAGAACTATCCGAATCCCTTCAACCCGACTACGCAGATCGAATACTCTTTACCCGTCAGAAGTCAGATTACTCTAGATGTATTCAATATGCTCGGACAAAAAATCACGACGCTGCATCACGGCACTCAGAAAGCCGGCAATCATACGGTCACCTTTGATGGTTCCGGTCTGGCAGGCGGTATCTATTTCTACCGTCTGCATTCCGATAACGGTGTTTCACTTACTAAAAAATTCGTTCTCTTAAAGTAATTGTTAAGGAATGATAAAGGTTAAACTAGCAAACATTAAAAGAAGGAGGTGATATTGGGAGAAATTGATTGTAAGGAGAATTTTCTAAAATGTTCAATCAATGAAAAATTAGCGAAAGGAGAAGGAGAACTATGAAGAAATCAAAGTTCGCGTCTATCTTACTCGTTGCAACCCTTTTTCTAATCGGTGGTGTAGCGATTCAGGCGCAGGTGATTGATTTCGAGGACAAAAACATCGGCGATACTTTCGATTACGTCGCCTGGACTGCTGGAGATATTGTCGCCGAAGTCGCTGACGATCCGTTATCTTCAGGTAATAATGTCCTGAAATGCACGATCAACAACTACAATGCGGCACCGGTGCTCGCATTCACCTTGCCTGCCGGAAAAACCCTCGCCGATTATGCGTCCTTCAATTTCAAGGGCTATTTCGCCCAGGGTGATGTCGGCTGGAAAGACATTATTGTAGAAGCATATGCGACTGCACCGACGGGTCAAGCTTATAACAATACGGATGTAAGAATCGGAAGTTGGAATCGCGCTAAAGGTGCTTCAACAACCTGGGAAGATATCTCGATCAGCATCAGTGGTAGTTCCAGTCTTAGTGGAACCATCTATCTTGCATTTGGGATCAACTGTGCCGGTACTGGTGATCAGGGTGGCACAGGGGTCCAAACAATCTGGTATGCTGACGATATTGAATTAGAGTTAACCCCGTATGTTAGTCAATGGGGCAAGACCGCCCAGGGGACAGCCTGGCCTATTCTGAATACTGCAACAACTCCGGCTGGTGATGCCGGCATTGGTGACGGAAATCCGCCGACTGGTTGGGCTACCATTAAAGGTGGTTTCGGTACTCTAGAGGCTACTACTGACCAAGCAGTTGTAGTGACCGGTAAGCTTGAATTTGTAGGTGGCGGTTGTGCCAGTGCCTATACCCATCTGCGCTATGCGCTGACCTATCAGGACAGTGTCGAGCTGGTCTATGCCGGTACTGACTCAGCCATGTGGCAAACCACTG
>DSAS01000032.1 GCA_011046365.1 Fidelibacterota bacterium | reverse complement strand
GATGAATTGACTATGACCTGATTGAAATGAAGCGTGTAAATTAATTGACGGGGTGATTTTTATAAAATTTGAGCCTTTTCAAGGGCATTTAAGAAAACATTATTCTCTATATCGGAATTTGAGCTCCTACTCCGGGTTTTAACCCGGAATACCGGCAGGACCTCAAACTTAAGCCGCTGACACAACAACCGCAGAATTTTATTTGGTTTTATATTGACAATTTTCCTATTTTAATCCTGTATTTGGAGTCTGATAGTGGAATTAAAAAAAGACCTGAAAGTTATTGATGTATTCAGTATCGCCACCGGAGCGATGATCAGTTCCGGAATTTTTATTTTACCGGGGATCGCCTTTGCCAGGGTCGGTCCTGCAGTCTTTCTGTCCTACCTGTTAGCCGGGGTTCTGGCTCTAGCCGGTGCTTTCAGTATTGCCGAGCTCTCCTCCGCCATGCCCAAAGCCGGGGGCGACTACTTCTTTATTACCCGCAGCCTGGGACCGGCATTCGGTACGGTTTCGGGATTATTAAGCTGGTTTGCGCTTTCCTTAAAAACCGCCTTTGCAATCATCGGTATTTCGGAAATCCTGTATGTATTCTGGGGCTGGAATTTGATTTTCTCGGCATTGTTAATGACGGCTATCTTTTTAATTATCAATATTCTTGGTGTTAAAGAATCGGCGAAATTCGAAGTAATAATTGTGATGTCGCTACTGGCTATTATTCTGTTTTACCTGTTTAAGGGTTTCCCCAATGTCGAAATCATAAAATTTCAGGATTTTGCCCCCCGAGGCTTAAACTCAATCTTTACGACCGCCGGATTTGTCTTTGTTGCTTACGGTGGTTTATTGAAAATCGCCAGCATCGCGGAGGAAATTGACTCGCCAAAACGGACGATTCCATTGGGACTATTTTCTTCGCTGTTTGTGGTGACTATATTATATTCACTCATAACGATAATCACAGTGGGTACCGTGGAACCGGGAACGTTGCGAAATTCGATTACCCCGATTGCTGATTCAGCCAGCGTCTTCCTCGGTAAGCCGGGCGTCATATTATTAACCATTGCAGCGCTACTGGCATTTATCAGCACCGGAAACGCCGGAATTATGGCTGCCTCCCGTTATCCCTTCGCGCTGAGTCGGGATAAATTATTACCCGAATTTATCAGCCGGGTCAACCGGCGATCAAAAACACCTATTGTTTCAATTTTAATCACCGGACTTTTGATCAGTCTTTCCTTTCTCCTGCAGCTTGATATCCTGGTAAAAACAGCCTCCACGGTTGTCATTTTGACCTATATTTTATCCCAGGCATCCATCATTATTCTGCGCGAAAGCAAACTGGCGAATTACCGCCCCTCTTATCGGGCTCCACTCTATCCCTGGATCCAGATTATCAGCATAGTACTCTTTTTACTTCTTATCGTTGACATGGGGCTATTGGTTATCCTGATCAGCAGCGGTCTAATTCTGTCGGGGACAATTTTTTACCTCCTTTACGGACGGAAAAAATACAATCAGGAATATGCGTTGCTCGATTTCATCGGTCGCATCCTGAATCGTAAATTTGTATCTGACAATCTGAACAGTGAATTAAAGCAAATCTTATCCGAGCGTGATGATATTGAATTCGACCGCTTTGATCATCTGGTCAACGACGCTGTCTATCAGGATTTGGACGGCTGTCTGAATCGGACAGAGCTGTTTCAAAAGATTGCTGATTCTCTGTCAAAAAGAATGAATATCCCCGCGGATAAACTATTTCAACTCCTGGAAAACCGTGAAGCCGAATCCAGTACCGCGATTACGGATTTTATCGCCGTACCGCACATCATTGTTGAGGGGAAAAACCTTTTCGAAATGGTAATTGTCCGGTGTAAAAAAGGGGTTTGGTTTTCCGATGAACATCCCGCCGTCAAGGCGATATTTGTGCTCGCCGGTTCAGACGATGAACGCAATTTTCATCTGAAAGCCCTGTCCGCAATCGCCCAGATCAGTATGCGAACCGATTTTCAAAAGTTGTGGATGCTGGCTGGTAATACGAATGAACTGCGGGATATTATTCATCTCGCCGAGAGACATCGCCATTGATGATCTACAAATCAATAACTCATCCTAATCTAAAATGAGTTGCCACGGCTTTCAAGCCGTTGATTATAAAATTCAGCCCACTAATCCGGGTTTTAACTCAACCAAATTCCGGGGTTGAAACCCCTTTTGAGCGGTGCTCTTTCTTGCTTCCCCCGGGCTTAAGCCCGGGGCTATTCATGAGTTTGTCGGGAAATGATGGTATGACCAAAGAGTATGAATTGCCACGGCTTTCTTGCCCTGTGGAATTCCGACGGAAGTATTCCATCGTGGTAAGCCGTGGATTATAAAATTCCGTCCCCTACTCCGGGTTTTAACCCGGAATACTGGTTAATTTTATTCTCGTATTTGAAAATATGAATTTCAGTGGGGCGCCTTATCGTCCCATACTTTTACCGGCTGATTTCAGGTCATTACAGGCTTGCACAACCCGATCAGCCATCCCTTTACGACCGGCTTTCAACCAGGCTCGCGGATCGTACAGCTTCTTGACGCCGACCTCCCCTTCGACCTTCAGAACCTTATCATAATTGGTAAACATGTGGTGTACAACCGGGCGAGTGAAGGCGTATTGAGTATCGGTATCAATATTCATCTTGATGACGCCATATTTCAGGGTCTCGTGAATCTCTTCAAGCGATGAACCGGAACCGCCGTGAAATACCAGAAAAAAGCGGGCAGCTTTGCCGTATTTTTTCATCACCGCATCCTGACCGTCTCGTAAAATAGTCGGTTTGAGAACCACATTACCCGGTTTATAGACACCGTGGACATTACCGAAAGTTGCCGCAAACATATATTTTGCGCCTTTGATCTGATTCAGAGCCTCGTACACTTCAAGCATATCCTCCGGTGTGGTATAGAGTTTTTCTTTACCGACTCCTTCGGTATTGACACCATCCTCTTCTCCACCGACGACTCCGGCTTCCACCTCCAGAATGATCTCGTTCTCCGCACAGAGTTTCAGCAATTCCACAGCATGTTCCATATTCTCTTTCAGCGGAACGGCGCTGCCGTCGTACATGTGACTGTTATAGAGATTCGGCAGACCGGCTTTGCGACGCCGGGCTGTTTCGGCGATCAGAGGTTTCAAAAAGGAATCAATTTTATCGGTCTGACAATGATCAGTATGCAGAGCGATATTGATATCGTATTTCTCGGCGATATAATGCGCCTGCTCCGCAAGAATAATCGCGCCAAGGACAGAATCTTTCACATTTCCGGTGGCATGCGCTCCCCCACCGGTGGATACCTGGATGATTCCGTCGCTGTTGGCAGCGGCAAATCCCTCAATCGCGGCATTCATCGTATCGGTCATGGTAACATTAATGGCGGGATATGCGAATCTCTCTTTGTGGGCTTTTTCCAGCATCGCCACATATTTTGCATGATTGACAATCGACATAATGATCTCCTTTCTCTATTTCTCGATTTCAAAACCGCCTTAATATAAATTCCTTTCCTAAACAATGAAAGAGATTATCGGTTACCAGACCGATTTATTTGCGGTTTATCCATCCAGACTTTATATTGACAAATAAATGACAAAGGGAGGTTTATATGCCACAGCAAAAACGGATTTTATCTTACCTGAAAGAGAACGGTGTACCGTTTACCCTGTCGCACCATCCAAAAGCCTACACTGCCCAGCGAGTCGCGGCAACAGCACACATCCCGGGGAAAATTCTGGCGAAAACAGTTGTCATTAAAATTGACGGTAAATTGGCGCTGGCTGTCTTACCAGCCAACGATCGAATTGACTTCGAGGAATTTGCCCGGCAACTCCATGTAAGCAAGGTGGAACTGGCTAGCGAAGAAGAGTTTCGCAAGGCATTTCCCGACTGTGAAACCGGGGCAATGCCGCCTTTCGGTAATCTGTATGATATGGATACCTATCTGGCTTCTGATCTTACCAACAACCAGGAAATTGCCTTCAACGCCTGTAATCATGTTGACATTATTACCATGAAATTCGAGGACTACAATCGGCTCGTGAGCCCGGTGATTGTCCACTTTGAAATGTCCTAAGTGGCGATCCTACAACCACTTTTTCCGTCTGAAAAACATCACCATTCCCAGCCCGAGCAGCACCATCACACCCAGGACTAACGGATAACCGGATTTCCAGTTCAGCTCCGGCATATATTGGAAATTCATGCCGTAAATCCCGGCAATGAAGGTCAGCGGAATAAAGATCGTCGCAATCATGGTCAAAACCTTCATCACTTCGTTCATCCGATTGCTGACAGTGGAGAGATAGATATCCAGCATGCCGGTGACGATATCCCGCAAGTTTTCAATGGTATCAATAATCTGGATCGTATGATCATATACATCCCGGAAAAAGAGTTTGGTACTATCCTGGAACAAATCCGGTTCCAGACGATCAATATTATTCAATACCTCCCGCAACGGCCAGACGGATTTGCGCATGAAAATCAGCTCTCGTTTCAGGCGATGAATCCGTTGCAGAACTGACGTATCGGCGTCATTCAGCAACAGTTCCTCAAGCTGCTCGGTCTCTTCAGCAACATACTCAAGTGCATTAAAATAATTATCAACGATCGCATCAATCAGGGTATAGAATAAATAGTCCGCTTTTGCGCGCCGAACACGACCCTTATTTCTTCTCAGATGTTCCCGGATCGTCTCAAAAACGTCACCCTCAATTTCCTGAAACGTGAGGAGATAATTGTCTCCTGTAATGAAACTGACCTGCTCGCTGTTTATTTCGGCGTTTTTCACATCATAGGTCAGCATTTTAACGACCGAAAAATAGTATTTACCATAATCTTCAAATTTCGGACGATGATCCGTATTGACGATATCCTCCAGAACGAGGGAGTGAATCTTAAAAATTTCGCCGATTTTCCTAATTGTATCAACATCGGTCAAACCGTTTATATTAATCCAAGCGACCCTATTTTCAGCAAGATAGCTCTGCAATTTTGCCGGCTCACTGATCGTCACCTCTTCCAGAGATTCGGCATCATAATCGAATAGCGTCATCGAAGTCTTAACGTCCTGATTATCACCAATATATACAAGGGTACCCGGCGGCAATCCCGGTTTTTTTTTACGTTTGCGCATTATTTTCATGGTATCACTCCTTCTGTTCCTGAAAAATATCTTTGAACCGCTTAAAGAGCGACATCTCCCGAACTTCCTTCGAATTGTCCCGGAGGCGGTCAGTCGTTTTCAACTCCTTGCTGACATCGGTGTATTTTTCCATTTCCTCTTTGGTAACAAATATACAGACGCAATTTGAAATTTCATTTTTATAATTCGTCATCGGAAAAATGATAATATTCACATCAATCGGATCGTCAAAGGAATCCAGCATCAAGGGGGTCTGAACCATAACATACTTCGACTTGTGCAACTCCTGTAAAACAGGGGTAAAAGTAAATTCATCAAATAGATTCTCAGCGTATTTGTTGATTATATCTTTTTCTGCGACATTCATCTGCTCCAGCAAATACTGACTGACTTTAGTAATCATACCCTGAGCATCCAGAATAAAGATGGGCATATCAACCTTATCAAGCAAAAAATTAAGCATACACGATAAACTGCTGATTTTCAGCGACTTCATCTCATTGAGATCGTTCAGTTTCAGGTTGATCTCGATAATCTTTTCACCCAGCCGACCCAACTTCTTCAACTGCATACCGCTAGAGTATTTTCCCTGCCGGGATAGTTCGATGATCTTATCAAGTTCCCGGTAAATATTTCGGCTTTTCATCAGGGTCGCAACAAAAATTCCGGTCAACACAACCAGCAGAATTATAACAAAATAGATGAAATTTTCGGCAAAATACTTGAGTGTCAGCGAATCGCTGATTCTGAAATTCGAAAAAAATATATACCCGTAAATGCCGATAAAGGCGATCGCCAGAATCGCAAAAATATAGAGCAGCGATATGCGCATTTTGGTTATGAGAAACATTAGATTTCCTTCAGTTTGTCAATATCCTTTTCCCGTCCGACTACCACCAGAATATCATCCTTTTCAATCACAGTTGAGGGTGCTGGAAAATCAACAACATTTTCGACTACCGGGTTGCCCATTTCGTCAATCTTGGTGCTGGTATGTTTAATGGAGATGACATTGACATTAAGTTTTTTTCTTAAATCAAGCTCCAGAATAGATTTGCCGACCATTCTTTTCGAACTCATTACCTCAGCCAGAACCTGGTTTTGTCCGATATAAACCTTGTCAATAATATCCGGGGAGATCAACTTGCTGGCGATTCGCTTCCCCTCTTCAATTTCGATATTAATCACCTCAGTTGCCCCCACCTGTTTTAAAACCTGGGCATGAATATCTGAAATTGCCCGCGAGATGATATAGGGAACCCCCAGATTTTTCAGTACAGCGGTCGTCAGGATGCTGGACTCGATATTTTTACCAATGCCCACCACAGCCACGTCAACATCCTCAATCGGTGCATTTTTCAGCGATTGTTCATCAGTGCTATCAATCAGAACCGCCTGAGTAACCGTATTTTTAATTTTTTCAATTAATTCCGTCTGATAGTCCACGGCAATGACTTTACCCCCTTTTTCCGAAATGACCCGACACACCTCCAGACCAAAGGTCCCTAATCCAAATACTCCAAATACCTTCTCCTTAGCCATCTATTCCTCCCAATTGCGGTTTTAACCGATTAATATATTTCCTTCCGGATATTTAATCCGGATATGAGCCGGTTTTTGGGACAGCGCAATGATCAGCGTCATCGGACCCAGACGACCGATAAACATTAAAACAATGAGCGTCAGTTTACTGAAACCGCATAAACTGCCTGTAATCCCCGTTGACAATCCGACCGTCCCAAACGCCGACACTACTTCAAACAGAATCTGTTCAAACCGAAAAGGTTCAAGCAGACTCAGAATAAAGGCGCCGATAAAAATAGCTCCCGTAGCAAGCAGCAAAATCAGAAACGATTTATTGATCAAACGTTTTGATAAATAATTATTCAGCATCGTCGTCTCTTTATGATTATATAAAACCGATTTCAAATATGCAAATAACACCGCCACTGTATTGACTTTGACACCGCCCGCTGTCGAGCCTGAGGCACCGCCGATAAACATAAACAAAATCATAATCAACAGCGTCGGAACTCTTAAGGCACCGATATCTATCGTATTGAAGCCGGCGGTTCGTAGAGTTACCGACTGGAAAAAAGCAATCAGATATTGCGTCTTTAAATCATATTGAACGAGGTTGCTCCGATGTTCCAACCCGTAAACCAGGAGCATACCGCTAAATATCAGGATCGCAGTTATAATTAAAACGACCTTCGTATTGAGGGTCAGTTGCGACTTGCGAATCCGGCGGCTGAGGAAACTCGTTTTGAGATTTGTTTTAAAATTCTCGAACAGATTGAAAATCACCGAAAAACTGATTCCACCGACAATGATCAAAGCGGCAAATGTAAAATTCATGGCAAGACTGCTTTTAAAAGTCTCCAGACTGTCGGTAAAAAGGGCAAATCCGGCATTGCAGAAAGCTGAGACTGCATGAAACAGCGCAAAGAAGACCGATTTCAGCGAATCGCCGTAGAGATCATTAAAACTGCCATACAGAATCAAAGCACCTGCCAACTCTATTCCGAATGTGATGAAGATAATTTTCATGATTGTCGTCGAAATCTTTTCCATATCCTGCTCATTCAGCAGATATGAGAGCGTCAATTTTTCTTCAATGGAAATGCGCTTACCGATGACAAATGCACCAAAATAGGACAGAATCATGATCCCGAGTCCACCGATCTGAATGAGAATCATAATCACGATTTTACCGAACAGTGAAAACTTTGTCGCCGTATCCACTACGATCAGCCCGGTTACACAGACCGCCGACGTCGCCGTGAACAGCGAGTTGATGAAACCCAGCCGCGAATTATCGGCTGTGGAAATGGACAACATCAGAAAAATCGTACCCACCAAAATGATAATAATAAAACTGAACGCAATTGTCTGTGCCGGATGACTTGATATAGACCTAATATAAGCGTTCAGACGCTTCACCCGCCCCAGGGTTTTTAAAATATTGAATGCGTTGCGAATCAAAATAATGTTGGTGGATAAGCGACTTACATCTTGGAAACCAAGCACAAAGCGCATATAACGCGTATAGATAAACAGCGTCACAATTACCATCAGCAGTAATAGATCGAAGAGATTACTGCGGATGTAGGCAAGCTTATATTGCGCCCGGATAATTCGAATTACCGCTTCACTGAGAAACAGGATGATGATAATATAATCGAGAACATTGGTAATCCAGAAGATTGTCCGGGTTTGGTGAATTCCATATTCTAGAAACAGCGAGAGGATACTCAAAAAGAGTACCAAAAGGACGATTTGATCAATTAACTTATGTCTGTTATTCCCAGGTTGCATCGTTTAAATACTGCGTTTTCGCCCAATCAGTGCCGTATTCTTCCGGTATAATAAGCAGGATTAGTACAGCATTTATTCGGCTTAATTTAATTGATAATTCTTCAATCCCCAAATTACTTCTGTCGCAGTGACCTTGATGATTCCGGTTACCGGTACGGCAAACAGCATGCCCACCGCACCAGCCAGGTTACCGCCAATGATCACGACAATTACCACCGTTAAGGGATGCATATCAACGCTCTTGGAAACCACCATGGGTGAGACGAATGAATTGTCAATCACCTGAACCAGCACAAAGGTAATGACGATCCAGAGCAGAACAACACCCAGATTCGGCGGATTGCTGAGAATTGCTACCAACAGCGCCGGCACCGCACCCACAATCGGACCCAGATAGGGAATCAGATTGGCTACCCCGGCGATCATACCGATGAACACGAATTGCGAGACGGGATTATCAAAAACCTGGTTGATGATAAACAGCCCCAAAACCGATAAACATCCGACGATAAAGGCATCTGTCGCCTGCCCCTGAATATATTTGCTGACCTGATGTCCCACTTTCTGCAACACATTCAGCGACATCTCGAAATATTTATTCGGAATCTTCGAAATTAACTCCCTTTTAAAAATCCGAATATCCTTGATGATGAAGAAGGTCACAAAAGGCACAATCGCCACCGACGCTAAAAAACCGCCGACACTCTTGAAAAATTCAGCCATATTGCCCAGCAGTTTCAAGCCAAATTCATTGACTTTGGAGGTCACATTGCGTGCCAATTCGGCATTATTGAAATGAACCGCAAAAAAGGTCTCGATACGCTTGTTGAGATCGGTAATAACATTGGATTGCAGTTTCGACGACAGCGATTCCACCGCACTGATGATTCCGGGAATAATCCGACTTACCGTAAAGGCGATGATACCGATGATCAGCAACATGGTAATCAAGATAGCCAGCCCCCGATGAACACCATGACTTTCCAGAAAATCAACCACGGGATTCAATAAAACCGCCAGCAGTAATGCAAAAACAAACATTACCAGTACCGATTTGACATAGGGAAAGACTACGATCACCACCGCAATGCCGAGAAGAATGGCGAATACCCGCCAGAACATTTTAACGATGTGATTATAGAGCTGAAAGGCGTAATCATCCATTGGTGTATCCCTCGTTGGCTTTCAGTGCCGACAGCTGCTCATTGGTACGCCGCAGGCGCTCGCCGATGACCTTTGATAAGGAAAACAGAATTTTGATCCCAAGTCTTGGTTTCCGGTAGAGCAAATCCAGAAAATCGGGGCGGAAAAATCCCAGAATTTCACTGTTTTCACCGGCAATCACCGAGGCGGAACGGGGCGATTCATCCAGCAGCGCAAGATCACCGAAAAATGCTCCATCTTTCAAAACTGCCAGTGTCGTCGCACTTTCACCCTCCCGCTCTTCGATAATGTTCACGGAGCCGGTGATAATGATATACATACCCAGTCCCGGATCGCCCATTCGGAAAATCGGTTCACCCTTCTTATATTCCCGACGATGAATAATCTTTTCAACCTCGCTCAACTCTTTCGAATTCAATTCCGAGAAGGTCGGCACATTCTTTAATATCTTAAAGATATCCTCATCGGTTCGCTTTTTTCGAAACTGAACAACTTCCCAGATTGGATTTCCCATATAAATGCTCTTTCATATTTCATTTCTTTAAAAATACCATGAATAAATTTACAATTGTTTTTAAACAAGTAAATAAAATTATTGAAGTCAACCTTTATATTGTTGAAATTTGCCGGGTCATTTGCTATTTTGCATGAAAATTATGAGTACTTGCAGGAACAAAACAGGCAAAATATTATTTTTTATCGTTATAGCGTGTTTCACATTCTCCTTTTCTCAGGAGGAAATTGATAAAAAAATTGATTATACCTCCGAGGAACTCCGGAAAATCCGCCAGGAAATCCAGCACTATAAAACCCAGCTGGAAAAGACCAGGTCCAAAGAACAGTCGCTGCTGTCACAGCTGCAGCAGACGGAACAGGAGATCAGTCTCACCTCGAAACTGGTGCGGCAGCTCAGCCGCGAACAGCAGTTAAAGGAGCAGCAGATCGCACAAACCCGGGCATCCATCGAGAGATTGACCGGTAACCTCGAGACATTAAAACGAAATTTTGCCCGCCGACTGGTTCATATCTACAAGCAGGGCGATTTTAACGATTGGGAACTCCTGCTGACGTCGCAGTCGCTGAACCAGGCGATTTACCGGGTAAAATATCTCCGCATTCTCACCGACATTGATAAAAAAACCGTCGCCAATATCCGTCTGAACATTCGGGCGATTGACCAGAAAAAAGAGCAGCTGACCGCCGAATTAGCCGACCTGCAAAAAATTATCAGTGAGAAACTCCGCTACCGGGAAACGCTGTCCAATCAAAAGCGACAGCGGGATCGCCAGTTAAAAAATGCGCAAAAAGACCGCAACAACCTGCTTGCCCAGATCAAAGCCAAGGAGAAAGCCGCCGCCGAGCTCGCCGAATTAATTGCCAGTCTGGAAAAAGAGAGCGAGGCAATTCAGCGGGAGTTGGAACGGCAACGCCGGATGGCTGGTATGGTAACTGTTAATCCCTTTTTGGAAAGTCGCGGCAAGCTCATCTGGCCGGTCAACGGACAGGTAGTCTCCAAATTCGGCATTCAGAAACATCCCACCCTCAAAACCATTACCGAAAATTCCGGTATAGATATTAAGGTCAGCAAAGGCACACCGGTACGCGCTGTACTGGACGGCGTCGTCACTACCATTACTTACATCCGTGGTTTTGGTAATCTGGTGATAATTGACCACGGCTCCGGATTCTATACGGTCTATTCTCATATTGACAATGTGACTGTCTATGAAAAGGAATATGTCAAGCGCAATACCATTATCGCCGAAGTCAGCGATTCCGGTTCACTGAGCGGTGCCATGTTGCATTTTGAAATCTGGAGCAACCGCACAAAATTAAACCCCGAAGTATGGCTGGCAAAACGCTAATGACACTCTTTCCCCTGATTAATCAAAAAACCAATCTCGATTTCCTGACCAATGCAATCAAGCACCAGCGCGTCAGCAACGCCTATCTCTTTTACGGTCCGGAAGGTAGCGGCTCCGAGGGATTCGCCCTGGAATTTGCCGCCATGCTAAATTGCCAATCCGGTACGCCGACGCCCTGCGGAACCTGCAACGCCTGCAAAAAAATCCGCCGCCTCGAATACAGCAACCTTGAATTGGTGTATCCCATTCCCATCCGCAAGGACACAATCGCCAACGATGAGCCTTTTAAAAAATTCTCCCTGGCTGAGATCGAAGAGATTCAGGAAATCATCCGCAATAAAGCCCAAAATCCCTATCTTAAAATCAAAGTCCCCAAAGCCCAGCATATTCCCATCAATTTCATCCGCGAAATCAAGCGCCGAACCTACCTCCGCTCACAGGAATCCGGCTGGAAAGTGGTGGTCATTTTCGACGCCCACCTGCTGACCGAACCGGCGGCAAACGCCTTTCTGAAAATTCTCGAGGAGCCACCGGAAAAATCAACCTTCATTTTGACGAGTTCCAACATCAATACGATTTTACCCACGATTGTCTCCCGCTGCCAGGCGCTTTACTTCCCCGCCCTGTCGCCCGACCAGATGCGGGATTACCTGATTCAACACAATGCCCCTGAAAATTACGTCAACCTGATCATTCGATTAAGCGCCGGCGATGTCAATCAGGCACTGTCACTCATTGATACGGAGATTGATCAATTCGTCAGCCTTACGCTCGATATCCTGCGCTCCGTCGCCGTCTGGAATATTAAGAGCGTCTATAATTTCGTTGAATCACTATCAGCAATGCAGCGCGAAGATACCATCCGTTTCAAGCAGATTCTGCTTTCGATCGCCTTCTGGTTCCGGGACGCCGTGATTCTTAAAAAAGGGTCGGAAAGCGGCGATCTGGTTCATTCCGCTTTGCAGGCAGAGATTAGCAATTTCGTCAAAGCATTTCCCGATTTTGATCCCTTTTATGCCCTTACTTCCGTCGAGAATTGTATTGATTTCATAAACCGCAATGTCTATATTAAACTCGCTTTATTAAATCTCTTTTTTAATCTTAAACAAGCGTTGCATACAGGAAAGAATAGCTAAATGTCCACTCAGGATAAATTAATCAAAATCAAATTTCAGAATCATCGGCGCGAAATATTCCGGAACCCCATGGAGTTTCCGATCAAAGATGACGACGCCGTAATCGTGGAAGCCGAGCGGGGCGAAGACATCGGCGTAGCGAAAAACTATCCGGTCCCCAAAACCGCCGGCGAGTCCGAACAGGATAAATTGATCGTTCTGCGCAAAGCCAATCTGCACGATTTGGGTAAAAACAGCGAAAATCTCATTCGTCAGAAAACCGCCTTCGCCTTTTGCCGCCAATGCATTCAGAATTTGCAACTGCCGATGAAGTTGGTGGATGTGGAGTATCGGCTGGATCGCAAAAAAATCATCTTCTATTTTACCGCCGACGATCGGATTGATTTCCGTGAACTCGTAAAAATGTTAGCCTCCGAGTTCAAGACGCGCATTGAAATGCGCCAGATCAGTACGCGGGAAGAAATCCGACAGCTCGGCGGTATCGGTCCCTGCGGTGAACCGATCTGCTGCCACCAGTTTATTGATGATTTCGAACCCATCAGCACGCAACTGGTGAAGGAGCAGAATCTGCCGATGAATCCCACCAAAATATCCGGATTGTGCGGAAAACTGAAGTGCTGTTTTCGCTACGAGCATGAATATTACCGGGAAATTCTGGAAAAATATCCCTCTTACGGTACCAAAGTCTCCTTCCGCAAACAGATCGGCGTCATTGAAAAAATTGATATATTCCAGCATACGGTTACGCTGAAATTTGACAACGATGAAACCGAAGAATTTCCCCTGCAAGAATTTGATAATAACTATAAAGTTCTCAGTTATCCTCTTTAACCGATAACCGCAATGAATCCGCAGAAAACATTTTATGTGACCACACCGATTTATTACGTCAATGATATGCCCCATATCGGACATGCCTATACGACAATTCTGGCGGATGTGCTCGCCCGCTTTCACCGCGCCAAAGGTCAGGAGGTCTTCTTTCTGACCGGCGTTGATGAACACGGTCAGAAAATTCAACAGGCTGCCGAACAGGCAGGCATTTCTCCTCAGGAACAGTGCGACCGCATGGCACGGCATTTTCAGGAAACCTGGCAAAAATTGGAAATCTCCCATGACTTCTTTATCCGCACCACCGCCGATTTTCATAAAGTCACCGTTCAGAAAGTGCTCCGGGTTTTATGGGACAAAAACGAAATTTATGAGCACGAATACGGCGGTTACTACTGCGTCGGCTGCGAGCGCTTTTATACACGTAAAGAACTGGTTGACGGCAAATGCCCCCAGCATCTGAAAGAACCGGAATACATCAGAGAAAAGAACTATTTCTTCAAAATGAGTAAATACCAGAGCTGGTTGATTGATTATATTCATCAGAATCCTGCTTTTATCCAGCCTGAGAGCCGCCGGAACGAGGTTTTAGGCTTTCTTAAGGGCAAACTTGAGGATTTATGCATATCGCGCCCCAAAACGCGGCTCAACTGGGGCATTGAATTGCCCTTTGATAAAAATTTTGTTACCTACGTCTGGTTTGATGCGCTGTTGAATTATGTTACCGGAATCGGTTACAAACAGGATGATGAAACATTCAACAAATGGTGGCCGGCGGACTATCACCTGATCGGCAAAGATATCGTTACCACGCATTGTGTCTACTGGCCGACAATGATGAAAGCCGCCGGGATTCCCATGCCGAAAACCATTTTCGCCCATGGCTGGTGGATGGTGGACGCCACCAAAATGTCCAAGTCACTGCAGAATATCGTCAAGCCGCTCGACTTGATTGATAAATACGGCGTTGACCCGCTGCGCTACTACCTGATCCGGGATATGGTCCTCGGTCAGGACGCCAATTTCAGCGAGGAGATGTTCATCAAGCGCTACAATTCCGATCTGGCAAACGATTTCGGGAATCTCGCCAGCCGGATTACAACCTTAATCCGTAAAAATTTCGATAATATTGTGCCCGCAGAAAAAGCGCCGGGCGAAGCAGAAGTAGTGATTCGGAAAGATGGTATCACACTTTTCGACCAAGTTCACGATCTCATCGAACAGCTGCGCCTGAACGAAGCCATCGAGACCACGATCGCCTATGTCCGTTCCATCAACCGCTATCTGGAGCAAAAAGCGCCCTGGAAACTGGTGAAGACCGACCTCGATCAAGCCGGCATGGTGCTCTACACCGCCGCACAGGCATTTTGCATTGCCGCCCGCTTACTGCAACCGGTTATGCCATCGAAAATCGAGAAAATTCTGGCGGTCTTTCCACTAGATTCGACGCAGGAGTCATGGGGCAGCCTGACCAGCGGCATGAGTCTGGGCAAAGTCCCCACCCTGTTTCCCCGAATTCAGAACGCGGGTAAGGAAAAAGTTCAGGAGAAAAAAGCCATGCCGACAGATAAGGAAAATCTGAATCTGATCACCATTGATGATTTCCAGAAAGTCAAACTGATAACCGCAAAAATTGTCGCCGCCGAGAAGGTCGCTGATGCGAACAAGCTGCTGAAATTACAGATTGATACCGGTACTGACCGGCGTCAGATCGTCGCCGGCATTGCCGAACACTACTCGCCTGAGAAATTAATCAGTAAGACGATTGTCATTGTTGCAAACTTGAAGCCGGCAACCATTCGGGGCATTGAGAGTCACGGCATGCTGTTGGCTGCGAAAAGAGGTCGGCAGCTGCGGCTTGTGACCGTCTCCGATGAGCTTGAGCCCGGTGCATCGGTGGGATAAATTCCAAAATACAAATACCAAATAAATAACAATGACTAAAACAACAATGACCGGGCAGTTTGATTATTTGATTTTGTGATTTGAGTTTTATTTGAAGTTTGAGATTTGAGGTTTGTTACTTTGTCAGAACCAATATAGATTTTCAATGATCTGAGAATAATAACTATGTACATTGATACCCACTGCCATCTGAATTTCCAGGAATTATACGAAAACCGCAAAGCCGTCGTTGAGCGCGCCGTCGTAGCCGGGGTGACAAAAATCGTCACTGTTGGCACGGATATCGAATCTTCGCGAAAATCAATTGAAATCGCCGCTGAATTTCCCGAAGTATACGCCGCTGTCGGTGTGCATCCCACCGATTTACCGAATGTTAATGATAACTGGCAGGATGAACTCGCTGATCTGCTCCGGCAGCCGAAAGTCGTCGCCGTCGGTGAAATCGGACTGGATTACTACTGGGATACCACCGAACCTGATGATCAGAAACGATTTTTCAAAGCGCAGATCGAGATTGCGAAAAAATCCGCACTGCCGATGATTATTCACAACCGTCGCGCCGATGCTGACATTAAATCCATTTTACTGGAAAAACAGTATCTTAATGGCGTACTGCACTGCTACTCCAGCGATGAGTTTTTTGCCGCTGAAATGCTGGAGATGGGTCTGCTTCTCTCCTTCACCGGCAATGTCACCTACGGTTCCAAAAAATTACGCCGTGTTCTGGAAGCGATTCCCATTGAAGCGATTATGCTCGAAACAGACGCTCCCTTCATTACCCCCGTTCCTCATAAAGATAAAACCAACGAACCGGCTTACATTCCCTTCATCGCAGAGAAAATCGCTGAAATAAAAAATGTACTGGTTGCGACAATCGCTGCCACTACCACCCGGACGGCTCTGAAATTTTTTCGCATTTCACAATGAAACCGTATGCGAAAAAGCGCTTCGGGCAGAATTTTCTGATTGATCCCAATATTCTCAGGAAAATTACCCGCACCATCGCGCCTCAGCCGGATGATATCATCGTTGAAATCGGACCGGGTAAAGGCGCCCTGACAAAATATCTGGCGGAAGCAGGGTCTTCGGTGATTGCCATCGAAATTGACGATGATCTAATTCACGACCTTGAAAAGGAATATACCAATTATCCGAATGTTGATATAGTTCACCGGGATGCTCTTAAATTCGATTATTCCACCGTCGCAGGTAGGAACAAAAAGCTGCGGGTCGTCGGTAATATTCCTTACAACATTAGTTCTCCGCTGCTGTTTAGAATGTTTGAATTCCATAACGCGATCGACGATATTCATTTTCTGGTTCAGCGGGAAATAGCCCGGCGTATCTGCGCCAAACCGAATAGTAAGGAGTACGGTATTTTATCGGTGATAACCCAATTTTATGGTGATCCGAAAATAGCTTTTGAGGTTTCGCCAAACGTCTTCCGTCCGATTCCGGAGGTTACCTCGGCACTGTTAGCCATCCGAATGAAGGCATTATCTGAAAAACCGGAGTTTATCGGCAATTTTTACAGAACCGTACGAACGGCTTTCGCAAAACGCCGGAAGATACTTCGAAACACACTGGCAGAGATTATCCCCCGCTCTTCAGGCACCAGTCCGCTGGACTTGTCCCGGCGGGCAGAATCCCTGACTGTGACTGAATTTATCGCTCTGACCCACTGGCTGTTTGGATAAAATCTCCTGCTCTTTTTTCTTGAAATCCCGCTGAAAACGGAATAACTTTACCCGCTTTCTGACAGGGCCTCTAGCTCAACGGTTAGAGCGCCGGACTCATAATCCGTCGGTTCGGGGTTCAAATCCCCGGGGGCCCACATCAAATCCAAACCACTTATTTAACTAATATACAAAAACTTACACAATTCATTGAGACATTCACAACGGTTATTTATGACCCTTTCCAATTGACAAATAATAGCCGATAATAGCCGATTTTCTCCTCTAAAACTGGATAATATATGGATACAATTTTTAATGGAAATATTTGCATGCGGGAACAGTTAAAAAAGGCTAATCCAAAGAATGGATTAACCTTTTTAGAATTACTTATGCCTGGGTTATTTTTGGATTTTTCTTATTTATTTTTCTTTCATTAAAAACTTGTGAAAGATAATCCATCGGAAATTGTGTATATATTTCAGATACTTGTACTGAAGAATGTCCAAGTAACTCTTTTACAATTGAAATATTGTTTGTCTCGAGCAATTTCCGTAGTGCGAATGTATGGCGAAGTGAATGTAATGAATACCCTATTATCCCTGCATCATCACATGATTTTTTAAATTTATGAGTGATATAATCACATGAATATGGATCTTTTCGAGCGAAATCATATAACGGAAAATAGTCAAAAGGAATTGGAATTATTCTTTGTTTCCGTCCCTTACTTTTTCTTACAATAATAAATTCACCATCTCTATGTGAATTCTCAAATTCACCTAGTCTCATTCCAGTAATTTCAAACACTTTAAATGTTGCAAGCATTTTATCATTTTCAACTTTCTCATAAATTTTATCAAGAATTTCAGGTTTAATAAATTTTGGAAATTGCTTGTCAATTTTAACTGTTCTAACCTTAAAAGGTTTTCTTTTTATTATTTCTTTCTCATACAAATAATTGATCATCGCTCTTATTGATCGTAATCTAATATTCACTGTATGAAGAGATTTATATTTATTTTTTAAATACTCTACAAGTTTTGTGACGGAAGTTTTGTCTAATTCATCAAAATATGTATTATTCTTAAAACAATTCTTAAAATAACCCTAAATCCGATTTAGAACTATGAAAACACCTCGTAAGTGTTTAAATTACATTATAT